>JANRLS010000280.1:0-2752 GCA_033762315.1 Pirellulaceae bacterium | reverse complement strand
AATTGAAGCTCTCAGCCAGCTTGGCCACTTCCGCCTCGGCCTTGCTCATCTTCAACTCGGCATCGTAACGGGCGATTTTCTCGCGAATTTTCGTCAGCTTGCCGGTGGCGTGCTTCACCTTGGAGACGTTGTTGTTGTAGGCATCCTCGTGCATCTTCAGCTGCGACTGATTCTCGGCCAGCTCCGACTTCGCCTTTTGCATTTCGAGGGCAAATTTGGCGGCGACTTCGCGGTCTCCTGCCTGCAAATAGGCCTTCACCTTGCTTTCGAGGTCTTTCAGATGGGCCTGCTGGGTGGCGACTTGCCGCGAGACCCGCTCGACCAGGGCCCGATACTGCTCCAGTCCCTTCCGCCCCTCGGAAAGCTGGGCCACCGCCGAGTCGTACTCATATTGCATCTGGGCAATCGGATCGGCGGTCCAAAAGACATTCGCCAGCTTGTTGATCTGCGCCCGCAGGGCGGCCCAGAATTTTCCCATAATCATTGGGGTTTTTTCCTTTGCGAGAATTCGACAGCAGGAGGAGATTCGCTCGTCTGGCGGAATTCTTTAATATCCCCCGCCGGGGTTGCTGTCAATCAATGGGATTTTCTAGGGCGATACGCCATTCCTAAAACGCAAACCGCACCTCCACCTGCCGTTGCACGAGCGGCGGAATGGGGGCGGGCGCGATGGGCGGGGCGTCGGCGACGAGGCATTCTTCCCACGGGGGAATGCGGTCCTCGTGGTAATACCGCTCGACATACCGCCAATCGGTAGCGACGAAATCGCTGTACCAGCCATCCAGGTCGTCCACGCCCAAATCGTGCAGCAGTCGCAGCCCAAAACGGGCGGCGGCGAATTCATAGTCGCGTAGGGCCTGCATGAAGCGCGACTTGTCGGCGGTGTGCCGGAGGGCGTCCAGATCCTGCTCGATCGACGGCGCAACCCACTGCACCGAGTGACCAAACAGGTGCAGCAGAATGAAGCACTGCATTTCGAGGCCGACATCCGGGTCGATCACGATCCGCAGACCATCGAAAATGCCGGTGCGAGGGGGCTCCAAGTCACGATATTCAAGGACGAAGCCCCGCTTGACCACCCCCGACGCGATGCGCGGCCAAAGCTCGGCCACTTTTTCCGCCGGCAGCCGGCCGACGAGGGTGCGGCCGCGAGCGCCAACGAGTTCGGATCCGCTAAGTGGCATGGGACCGCCAGTTTGCGGGGGGCCGCCGAGTTTGGCAACGGGGCACCGGTCCCATCCGCTTGCCGGCGGTTTTTCGCCAGCCCAGATTTGCATTCTCGCCGCCGCCAGGGCAATAATCCGTCTGCCGGGCGCATCTGGCGAGAGGATGCCGATTCGACCCGCTGCCCCGTTTTCCCAAGGTCAGTTCCATGCGCCCTCCGCTGTTGCTTCCCGCGATCTTGGCGATTTTCGTCCTTCCCATCTACGTACAAGCAGAGAAGGGGGCCGATCTCCAGCCGACCAACAAAGGCAAAGTGGTCCTCGCAGAGAAATTCGACGGCAGCACGCTCGGCGAGGGCTGGACCGCCGCGAAGGGCACCTGGGGGATTCAGGACGGCGCGGTGATCGGCCGCGAAAAGGCCACCGACAATCACGCCGCCGTGCTGGCAATCGCCAAATCGCAGGCCAATGGGGCGGTTCGGTTTTCCTTCAACCTCGACGGGGCGTCGGCCTTCAACCTCAGCTTCAATTATTCACAAGGGCATCTGTTTCGTGTCATCGTCACGCCGACCAGCCTTGTACTGCAAAAAGATAAAGACAAGAAAGACCCCAATTCCAAAGCGGCCGCGCTGGCCCAGGCCGATGGCAAGTTCACTCCCGGCGAGTGGCATACGCTCTTGGTCGAAATGCAGGGGGACAAAGTCACGGTCCTGACCGATAGCGGCTTTCGCCTGGTAGAGACCGATCCGGCCTTCAAAATCGCGAAAACGGGTCCCCGCTTCGTGATGAAGGGGGATAAGCTGCTGCTCGACGACCTCACCATTTGGCAAGGGGAGTGAACACCGATGCCTGGCTTTTATCGGCGGCTCTGGATGCTTTTGGCCTGTGGCGGCCTGTGGCTTGTGCTGGTCCCGACCGGCCATGCTGCCGATAAGCCGAACGTCCTCTTCATCATGGCGGACGACTTCCGCCCGGAACTGGCGTCGTATGGCTCTCCCGCGCTGACGCCGAACCTCACGCGCCTCGCCAAGCGCTCCGTGCAGTTTGGCCATGCTTATTGCCAGCAGGCCCTGTGCAATCCGTCCCGGTCGTCCATGCTCACCGGTCGCCGCCCCGATACGCTCGGCCTGTGGTGCAACAGCGAGCACTTTCGCGATCGTCAGCCCGAAGTGACCACGCTCCCCCTCTGGTTCAAGGAGCACGGCTACACGACCCGCTGCGTGGGAAAGATTTTTCACAACTGGCATACCGCCGTGCATGGCGATCCGCGTTCGTGGAGCGCCCCCGAATTTTTGCACTACGCCAATCATGGCGACGACAAGCCCTTGCTGAACATCGCCCCCCCGCCGAATCTCGCCACCGCCCCACGGTGCGAATGCCGCGATGTTCCTGACGAAGCGTATTTCGATGGCCGCGTCGCCCGCGAGGCGATTCGCGTGCTAAGGGAAGTTGGCGAGGGGCCGTTCTTCTTGGCGGTTGGCTTTTGGAAGCCCCATGCGCCGTTTAATGCTCCGCAGAAATACTGGGATCTCTACGACCGGGCGAAGCTGCCGGCGCTTGATTCGGCACGTCCGGAAGGAGCGCCCGAG
>JANRLS010000279.1:0-19792 GCA_033762315.1 Pirellulaceae bacterium | reverse complement strand
TTGGGTTTCTGAAAGACCATTCCCGTGCGCAGCCGCATTTCCATCGGATCGACCGACTTGCTCAGAATATTCGTACCGCTGGGATGCAGCAGAATTTCTCCTTCGTACCGATTGCCGGGATACAAATCGTGCATCCGGTTGAAGCACCGGAGCAGCGTGCTTTTACCGCAGCCGGAAGGGCCAATCAGGGCCGTCACCGTTCGTTCCGGCACCGGCAGGCTGACCTTTTTGAGAGCGTGACGCGTGCCGTAATAGAAATTGAGACCGCGAACTTCGGCCTTGAGCGCCGAGGTGGCCGCATAGTCGGTACGTGCCGCCGCCACCGCGCCAGCGCGGGTGACGATCTGGCGAGGCTCGTCTCTCACGGTCGGGATGGACATGCGAAATCGGCGAGGCTCAGGGAACGAGGCGACCAGAATTCTACCACTTAATCCGCTTGCGGATACGGTAACGCACGACGATCGCCACGGCATTCAACGAGAGCGTAAACACGATTAGCACGAGGCCGGTCGCCGCCGCCAGCTGGTGAAAATCCTCGGTCGGCCTGGAAACCCAGTTAAACATCTGGATCGGTAGCACCGTGAACGGCGATTGCAGCCATTTGAAGTTGGGAAACGGATGCAGCGGCGATGGAGGCAGGAAACCAATGAAGGTGAGGGCACCAATCGTAATCAGCGGGGCGGTTTCGCCCACGGCGCGCGACATCGCGATGATCGTGCCGGTCGCGATCCCACCGAGCGAATAGGGAACCAGATGATAGCGGACGACTTGCCACTTGGTCGCGCCGGCCGCATAGGCCGCCTCTCGAATCGCGGCGGGAATGGACCGCAGAGCCTCGCGAGTCGTCACGATGATGATCGGCAGCACGAGCAGGGCCAAGGTCAGCCCCGCGAGGAGAATGCCGCGGTTGAGCGTGAAATGCAGGTCGATGCCGCAGGCGGTGCGTAGCCACTGAAGCAAGCCGTTCGTGCCGTAGAACAGCCCCAGTGCCATCAGGCCATAGATGATGGAGGGCACGCCGGCCAGATTGGCGATGTTGATTTCGACGACCGTCGTGAACCAATTCTTCGGAGCGTACTCCTCCAAATACACGGCGGCGGCGACTCCAAGCGGTACGGCGGCAGTGATCGTCACCAGCATCACGCAGAGCGAGCCGACCCAAGCCGAAAGAATGCCCGCCTTGCTCGCAAACCGCGAGGGGAACGACGTGAGGAAGCTCCAATGGATTCGGGGCAAGCCATCGGCGGCAAGATCCACCAGGAGGGCCGCGAGCGTCAGAATGCCGATCAGCGTGCAGAGCAACCCCACCACGTTGAACACGCGGTCTTGCAACTTGCGCCGACGAATGAGCAGGGCGACGTCGGTCATAGTCTAATAGGCCTTGTGGAACTTACGCCGCAGGTAGTGTCCCAACAGGTTGAAAAACAGCGTCGCGCAAAACAAGGTCAGTCCCGCCGCAAAAATCGATTGATACCCGATGCTGCCGTGGGGAACATCTCCCAGGCTGACCTGCACGATATAGGCCGTGATGGTCGCGGCGGGCTTGGTGGGATTCAAGGTGAAGTTGGGCTGCATGCCGGCCGCCACGGCGACGATCATGGTCTCGCCAATGGCGCGCGAAATTCCCAAGATATAGGCCGCGCCGATGCCCGATAGCGCCGAAGGAACGACCACGTTCACGGCGGTCCAGATGCGATTTCCTCCGAGCGCGTACGATCCTTCCCGTAGCAGCATTGGCACGCTACGCATCGCATCTTCGCTGAGCGAACTCACATAGGGAATGATCATAATTCCCATGACCAAACCGGCGCTAAGCATGTTGAAGGTCGGCAGCCCAGGAATGAGATACTGCATCAAGGGAGCAACAAACTGCAGGGCAAAGTAACCATAAACCACGGTGGGCACCGCGCTTAGAAGTTCGAGAGCCGGCTTGATCGCCTCGCGGAGCGCGAACGGGGCGAACTCGCTGAGGTAGATGGCCACGATCGTGCCAATCGGCAGCGCGACGGAGAGGGCCACTGTGGTGGTCACCGCCGTGCCCGCGACAAGCGGCAGAATGCCGTACCGCGGGTTAGCGAATTGCGGGGTCCACACGGTACCTGTCAGGAACTCAAAAACGCTGACGCGCGCGAAAAACCCCAGCGACTCGAAAATCAACACCCCGACGATCGCCACGGTCACCAGAATCGACGACAAGCCGGCGAAAAACAGCAACACGGCGACGAACCGCTCACGAGCCTCGCGTAACCATCGATCACGAGCCCGCGACCCCGAGCGGGTGCGCAGGCGGGTGAACTTCGTGTTCGCGACTGAATCACTCACTAGGAGAGGCTCCGCGATCAACAATCCCCAGGCATGTCCCGGCGGCCCGGCTATTGAGTGGGCTGGCGCTCGAGAATCGACTTGACGGAGACTCCCACTTCGGGAACTCCGCCGAAGGCGGTGCCAGCTTCCAGCTTATCAAATCGCGCCTTCACAAGCGGATATGCGTCCGGCGGCAGCGGCACGTATTTGACCTCCTTCGCCAAGGTCGGCACATTGTCGATGTAGAACTCGACGAACTTCTTCACTTCGGGCCGCGCGGCGGCCGCCTTGCTGACATAGATGAACAACGGACGGGATAGGGGCTGATAAGCGCCGCTGATCACGTTCTCTTCGCTAGGGGCCACGCCGCCATTGCCAGAGTCCACTTTCAAGGCCTTGAGACGGGATTTGTTCGGTTCGTAGTAAGCGAATGGTACATAACCCAGGGCGTACTTGTTCCCTTCGATCCCCTGGACAAGCGTATTGTCGTCTTCGCTTTGCGCGTAGTCTCCTCGGCTGGCCTTGGCTTTGCCGTTGATGGCTTCAGTGAAATAGTCGAACGTGCCCGAATCGGTTCCCGCGCCGAAGAGCTCAATCTTCTCGTTCGGCCATTTTTCGTTGATCTGGTTCCAGTGGGTAATTTTGCCTTCGGCGTCCGGCTCCCAGATCTTCTTGAGCTCGGCAACCGTAATGGTGTCATTCTCGATCCAGTCGCACGACGGATGAACGGCAATGGTGAGCGCGTCGAAACAAACCGGCAATTCGACATACTCGATCGGTTTCTCTTTGGCGGCTTCCATTTCCGCCTTGAGAATGGGGCGCGAGGCACCCGAGATGTCGGTCTCGCCGCGGGTGAACTTCTTAAAGCCACCCCCAGTTCCAGAAATGCCCACGGTAACTTTCACATTCTGTTTGGTGGCGTTTTGAAACTCCTCGGCGACTGCCTCGGTAACGGGAAAGACGGTGCTTGAACCGTCGATGGTGATCGTTCCGGTCAGACCGTCGAGTCCCTCGGTGGTCACAACGGGGCTGCTCCCCCCTCCTTCCGATTCGCTGATTCCTTTCGGGGTGTTTGCCGGCGGTGCGCATCCACAGCCGACGGAGATGCCTGCCGCCAGTCCTAACATCAATCCAGTCCACAAGTTAGTTCGCATTACCAAGACCCTTTCCAATGATCGATTCCGCCTCGATTGAGAAAACGAAGGCACCCTATCAGTGCTTTGTTAAGAAATCGCTAAGGAACGACGTAGTTTGGCGAGGTGGGGGAGCTTAGCTGAAGCGCAGCCACTCCGGCAAGCGCCGGACGCGGCCATCCTTGTCGATGCATGCCACGGTGGTGGTGGCTTGGGCGAGCAGGTCGGAATCTCGAAACAGCTCATAATCATGCTCGATTCGGGCACCTTTAGCCCTGACGGTGGTCGTCACCAGCCTCAGGAGGTCGTCGAACCGGGCGGGGAGGAAGTACCGTACCTGGGCATCGGCCACAACGAGGAAAATGCCAGCCTCTTCCAGCGCTTTGTAGCTATGTCCCGCCGCCCGCAGCAGCTCGACTCGACCTAACTCTAGCCAAGTCAAGTAGTTAGCGTGATGCACCACCCCCTGGGCATCGGTCTCCTGATAGCGCACCCGAATCTCGATTTCATGCCGGCGGAGCATCGCCCAGTTGTGGCAGACCGGCCCCCCGCCGGCAAGCGGGTGGTGGGTGAGCCCTGCAAAATCGGCATTATTAGCAGTGGCGCGGCGAAGTGCGGGCCCCCGCCGTGCTTTCACTCCGGTGCGACATATAGTTGCGTGCCCATTTCTCGTTGCCGCCGCGCGAATCGCACCATGCCTGACCAACTTGTAATGGAAGCCACCCGGGCCTTGCGCCCCAATGCCGATTTGACGGCCGCGGCCGGTCCCGCCACCACCTTCTCCGAAGGGGGCTCGACGTTCGGCCACGCGGCCTTCCGCCAGGGCCAACAAACCACCGAGCGGCTGGCCAACTACGAGCTTGGCCCGCAAATCGGCGCGGGGGGGATGGGCACCGTCTATCGGGCCGATCATCTCTGGCTGGGCCGGACGGTGGCGATCAAATTCATCGCCAGCCATCTGCTCAACCACTCCGAAGCGGCCTCGCGCTTTCTGCACGAATGCCGGGCGGTCGGCGCGCTCGATCATCCTAATATCGTCCGGGCCACCGATGCCGGGCAGATCGAGGGAGCCCACTATCTCGTGACCGAATTCGTCCGCGGGGGAGACCTGGCGTCGCTGGTCGCCAAGCACGGAGCCTTTAGCATTCCCGATGCCTGCGAGGCGATTCGGCAGGCCGCACTCGGCCTCGCCCATGCCCACTCGATGGGGCTCGTGCATCGCGACGTGAAACCGTCGAACCTGCTGCTCGCTGAATCTGGAATCGTGAAGGTGCTCGATTTTGGCCTCGCCCGCATGTCGGCCGGACAAACGACGCTGACTGTCACCGGCCAGGTCATCGGCACGCTCGACTTTCTCGCCCCCGAACAAGCGAGCGATGCCCGCCTCGTCAATCCAGCCGGCGATCAATACAGCCTCGGCTGCACGCTCTATTATCTGCTGGCCGGCGTCGCGCCATTCGGCGGACCGGCTTACGACTCGCCCGCGAGCAAGCTGAAGGGGCATCTGGCCGATCAGCCTCGGCCACTGTGCGAGCTGCGCCGCAAAGTGCCGCTGGCCTTGGTGGCATGTCTCGAAAGGATGATGGCCAAATCTCCCGCCGACCGCTACGAAAACATGGCCGAAGTGGCCGAGGCGCTCGAACCATTTTGCCGCGGCGCGCACTTGTCGGCACTCGTCGGCGGCACCGCCGGCCCGAAACCGATTTGCACCGGGCATGTCGGGCTGCTGGCGCGGGTGGGAGAGTTCGCCGAGCGGCTCGTCGCGGTGTTTGGCTGGGCTGTGCGCGGCGCGTTTGTGGGGCAACCCGCGCCGCTGGGAGGCAAGCCAAAAACACCCGTAATCTCGCTGGGTGGCCTGGCGATGTTCGCCCTGCTCGGCTTTGCCCTGTCGCATCTGTCGTGCGTGGCCCTTGGTCCCGACGGCGAGGAAGTCGAGCCCGGCAAAGCAGGTTTCGAGTTCTTCGAGATTGGCTTTGGCAAGCCGCCTCCCCATCATCACTCGCCGCCGCCGCGACCATAGCGCTAGCCGAAAAATCCACGGAATTTACCGATGCAAACGCTGGCGACCCGCTTTACGCAGTCCGCGCTCGAAATGCACCTGGGCAATCGCCCCACCAGCCGGCCGAATTGCCTGGTCCGCATCCATCCGGCCGCGGGGCTGGGGCAAATTCTGGAGCTGGACCAGCCCGAACTAGTTCTGGGGCGCGACGAAGCGTGCGACATTCAACTCGTCGATGACTCCGTGTCGCGCCGCCACGCCCGGATCGAATCGACCGAGGAGGGGAGCGTCATCTCCGACCTCGGCAGCACCAACGGCACCTACATCAACGACGAGCGGGTGAGCGAGCGCAAGCTCGCGCCGGGAGACCGCTTGCGGCTGGGGAACCAGATTTTTCGCTTCTTGGGGGCCGACGGAATCGAGGCGGAGTATCACGAGGCGGTCTATCGGATGATGACGACCGACGGCCTCACGCAGGTCTATAATAAGCGGTATCTGCTCGACGTGATCGAGCGCGAGCTGGCCCGCGCGGCCCGCACCGGCCGGCCGCTGGCGGTGCTGATGTTCGATGTCGATCGCTTCAAGTCGATCAACGACACTCATGGCCACCTCGCCGGCGACGAAGTGCTGAGCGAGCTTTGCCGACGAGCGCGGGGCCTCGTCCGGCAAGAGGAAGTGTTGGCCCGCTACGGCGGCGAAGAATTCGTGGTGCTAATGCCCGATACCAATCGCGAACAGGGCCGCGCGGCGGCCGAACGGCTGCGGGGGGTGATTGCCGAACGCCCTTTCCGCACCGAGCGGGTCGAGATCCCCGTGACGGTGAGTATCGGCGTGGCGGCGACCGGCGACCGACCCCTGACCGCCGCTTTGTTGCTCGATCAGGCCGACGAGCAGCTCTATGCCGCCAAGCGAGGTGGGCGCAACCGAGTGATGGGTTAAGGGTTATCTCGCGTGTTGCAGCTTGGTCCCCGGCGCGGCAAGATGGGGAATCCCCATCGGAGACCGCTCATGCCATTGCCGCCGGCCGCCGCGAATTTCGATCCCCTCCCGGCCACCATCGCCCGCCGGGCGTTTCTTTCCGCGGGCGGACTCGGCCTGGGAAGCATCGCCTTGTCGTCGCTCTTGGGTCGCGAAGCGCGCGGAGCCACGAGCGAGGCCGGCGGGGCCATCGTGCCGCTGCATCATCCGCCGCGTGTCAAAAGGGTGATCTGGCTCTACATGTCGGGCGGGCCGAGCCACCTCGAAACTTTCGACCACAAACCTGAATTGGCGAAACGCACCGGCCAGCCGATGCCCGCGTCGTTTACCGCCGGCCAGCCGATTGCCCAGTTGCAAGGCAAATCGCAGCTAAAAATTCTCGGCCCTCTATTTGACTTCCAAAAGCATGGCCAATCGGGGCAGGAAATCAGCTCCGCCTTGCCCCACATCGCGGGTGTGGCCGACGAGATTTGCATCGTCCGGTCGCTGGTGACGGAAGCGATCAACCACGACCCGGCCCACACCTTCATGAACACCGGGACCGCGATCAGCGGCCGACCCAGCATGGGTTCGTGGGTCACTTACGGACTCGGCAGCGAAGCGGATGACCTGCCGGGCTTCGTCGTGCTCACGAGCTTTGCTGGTCGCAGCCCGCAGCCGATCAGCACCCGGATGTGGCATAACGGCTTTCTGCCGGGGCGTTTGCAGGGAATCAAGCTGAATTCGACCGGCGCGGCGGTGGAGTACCTCGACCGGCCCGCCGGCGTCTCCCCCCAGCAGCAGCGCGATGTGCTGGACGCCGTCCGAGCCCTCAATCAAAGTGCCAGCCCGACGCTGCGCGATCCCGAAATCGAGACCCGCCTGGCCCAATACGAAATGGCCTTCCGGATGCAGGTCAGCGTTCCCCAGCTGCTCGATTTTTCGGATGAATCGCAGTCCACGCTCGATTTATACGGGGCCCAGCCGGGGGATGGCTCGTTCGCGTCGAATTGCCTGCTGGCTCGCCGGATGGCTGAGCGGGGCGTCCGCTTTATTCAGCTGTATCACCGCGATTGGGACCACCACAACAATCTGAAGGAATATGTCGGCGTCTGTGCCGGGGCCTGCGACCGCGCGTCGGCCGCGCTCATCGCCGACCTCAAGCAGCGGGGGATGCTCGACGAAACGCTCGTGGTGTGGGGGGGCGAGTTCGGCCGCACGCCGATGGCTCAAGACGGCAAAGGCTCGCAGCTTGGTCGCGACCATCACATGAAGGGCTTTTCGATGTGGCTCGCCGGTGGCGGCATTCGGCCCGGAATGACCCACGGAGCGACCGACGAGCTGGGCTATCACAGCGTCGAGAAGATCGTTCACGTTCACGACCTGCACGCCACGATGTTGCATCTGCTCGGCATCGATCACGAGCGATTCACCTATCGCTGGCAAGGCCGCGACTTCCGCCTGACCGACGTGAAGGGGCATGTCGTGCGGGAAATCCTCACCTAGCGGTGCGTCAACTCGAAACGCCTGGGTGCCAAGCCCACGGAACGTGGGCTTGTTTTGGGCGGTGGAATGGAACGCCCACGCAAGCGTGGGACGTGGCACCCAAGTCGAAAATTCTGGTTTGACAGAGTGCCGCTGATATGACGTTCTGGCGGCAACCAACCCCGCTTAAACATCGGGTCTGGCCAGGTCTTGTCAGTTGGCGGAGCCCAGCCGGAGGCTCCGCCCGCGGCAATCTTCCGCGGCATATCCCCCTTGCTGACGCCGCGGGTTAGTATTCTGGTCATGCCAAAACTCCCCACTAGCTCGCTCTCTCGCCTCGGCTGCGGCTATGTGCTGATGACGATCCTGGTGACGTGCGTCTTGTTGGTGCTGAATGGCCTGATCGTGACGAATGTTTATCAGGCGGCGGCACGTGGCCTGCCCGAGATGCTGCGCGACCGCCGTTCGGCCCAAGCGATCGTCTTTCTGGGGCCGGTGTTCCTCTTGGCGATTCAATGGTGGGCTTGGGATGTCGCGGTCGATTGGCTCTGGCCGACCAGGCACCCCACGGCAACGCCGCCCGATGCGGCAAAGTGACCTATGCTTTTCTGCCCGTCACGCGCCTGCATCGGTGGGCTGAGATGCACGGGTCGCAAGGACTTTGCCGAATTTGACGCAGGAACCAACCATGTCTTCCGAAACCGCCGCCCCCGCCATGCCCACCGCGGGGAGCCTGCTCGCCTCAATCCTGTCGGACGACAGCTTTCGCCCCGCCGAGCCGAAAAAAATTGAGGAAACCGGCCTGACCGCCGCTCTCGTCGAGGGGCTGATCCTCAAGTACGTGATGCTGATCGGCTCGGCCTGCGGACGCCAAATCTCCGACCAGATTTGCCTCCCCTTCGCCATTCTGGAGCCAATCTATACCTCGCTCCGCCAACGGCAGCTGATCATCAATAGCGGCAGCGCCCCGCTCAACGACTTCATCTACACTTTGACCGATCAAGGCCGCCAGCGGGCGAAGGCCGCCCTGGAACAATGCTCGTACATCGGTGCCGCTCCGGTGCCGCTCGAAGACTACATCGTCTCGGTCGAGGCGCAGACCATCCGCGCCGAGGCCCCTCAAAAGCGGCACCTGCAAAAGGCGTTTGCCGACGTATCGGTCGAGCCGGGAATGTTCGAGTTGCTCGGTCCGGCGATCAACAGCGGAGCGGGGCTGTTCTTGTACGGCGCTCCGGGCAACGGGAAAACGACCCTCGCCAAGCGGATGACGATGTGCTACGGCAGCTCGATCTGGATTCCGCGGGTCATCACCGAAGATGGGCAGTTCATCAAGCTGTTCGATGCCGCCTGCCACGAGCCGATCGAAAACACCTCCAGTAGCTTGCTGAAATCGGCCGAAAACGATCGCCGCTGGATCAAGATCAAACGCCCCACGGTGATTGTCGGCGGTGAACTGACGCTCGACACGCTCGAAATCCGCCACGACGCGGTCAGCAACGTCAGCGAAGCGAGCCTGCAACTGAAAAGCAATTGCGGCTGCCTGTTGATCGACGACTTCGGCCGCCAGCGAGTCTCCCCCACCGACCTGCTCAATCGCTGGATCGTGCCGCTGGAAAACCGGATCGACTATCTCACCCTGCCGACCGGCAAGAAGATTCAGGTTCCGTTCGAGCAGCTCATCATCTTCTCGACCAACTTGGAGCCGACTGACCTGGCGGACGAAGCATTCCTCCGCCGCATCCCATACAAAATCGAAGTGGGGGATCCGTCGCGCGACGAGTTCCAGATGCTCTTCAAGATCGTCGCCAAAAGCCTCAAATGCGATTATCGCCCCGAAGCGGTGAACTACCTGATCGACAAGTTCTACACCCCGGTTGGCCGGCCGCTGCGGCGCTGCCAGCCGCGCGACCTCTTGCAGCAAGTGCGCAACTACTGCGTCTATAACGGCCTTCCCGTCGAAATGAAGCCCGAATATTTCGATAAGGTCATCGCCGGATACTTCACCGTCGTCAGCGGCAAATAGACGGGTCTTGCCGTAAAGCGGCTATCCGCCGCCTGGTTCGCCGCTCCACCCATGATCGCCGGGCAACGGCCGATCAGGCAATCGCCAAATTGGAACGAGATTGCCCTGGCTGACGCGGCAGGTTGGCGTGATTTCTCTTGCTGACGCCGCAGGTTAGTATGCCCGGTCGTCGTCAGGAGTTAGTATGTCGGGCAGTTGATGCCGCTTTTTTCCGCGAAATTGTCGCTACCTGTCATGCCACTTCGCCGCCGTGCCTGGCTGAGCCGAGAGGGGTGGTACTATTGCGGCGTGCTGGCGTTCATCGTCGGCGGGGCGGTGCTGCGGAGCATCAACCTGCTGGTGGTGCTGGCGGGGATGATGATCGCTCCTCTGGTGCTCAATTGGCGGCTGGTGATGGCCGGTTTGTGGGGGCTGATTGTCACTCGCCGCTTGCCTGAGCAGATTTGCGCCGGCGAGCCGCTGACGGTCGAAATCGACGTGCGAAATACCCGGCCGCGGATGGCTTCGTGGCTCGTCACCATTGAAGACTGGATCGAGCGCGAGCCGCTGGCGGACGATGCCGCGGCGCTCGGCGAAGCGAGCGGCTGGAATGAACGCTTGCAGCGCTGGCTGGCCCATGTGCTCGGCGAAGGGGAGCGCGTTCGCGGCGAGGCGCTCGCCACCGTGATCGAGCCGCGTTCAACCGTCACGGCGACGTATCGCGTCGTGTTGCATCGGCGGGGGAAGTATCGTTTTGGTCCTCTGCGCGTGGGAACGCGCTTTCCGCTAGGGCTCGTCGTGGGACGGTTTTTGCTGCCGACGATGGCCGAGCTGATCGTCGCGCCGCGGCTGGGGCGGCTTACCGCGGCCTGGACCCGCTTGCTCGAAGCCGACCGCGCGCGGGATGTCCGCCGCCAGCCCCAGCGCGGCTATGCCGAGGGGGACTATTACGGCCTGCGACCGTGGCAAAGCGGCGACAGTGTCCGCTGGATTCATTGGCGGGCGACGGCCAAGACGGGTGTCCCCACGGTGTTGCAATTTGAGCGGCAGCGAAGCCGCGACGTGGCCCTGGTGCTCGATCCGTGGCGCGCCGCGCGGCCGACGAAAGCTGGGCTCGAGCTCGTGGAACTATCGCTCAGCCTGGCCGCAACGGCCGTCGCCGATCTGTCGTCGCGCGGGCATTCGCAACTGGTTGTGGCGGCGGCGAGTCGCTCGGCCCAGTATTGGGCTGGGCCAGCTTCGCGGCTGTTTTGTCAGGAAGTTTTGGCGCAACTGGCCACCTTGGATAGTGGCGACGGGAGCCAGCTCGAAGAAGCACTGCTGCTGGCTCGCGATCAATCGGCGGTCGGGTCGCGGATCGTCGTCGTTAGCACGCGCCGCGCGCCGCAGAGTTTGCCGGCCGAGATGGACGTGGCCTGGATCGACGTGGGGCAAAAAGATTTAGCCGAGCTATTCTTGCTCGATTAGCTCATCCGATTTGCACCAACTGGTTCAAGCTGCCGCTGCGGAAGCCTTCGAGATCGAGCGTCACGAACTTGAAGCCCAAGCGGCGCAGTTCGGCGGCGAGCTCGCCGCGAAAGGCAGGCTCGACCAGCTTCGGCAGATCGGCCAGCGGAATCTCGACCCGCGCGAGGTCTCCCTGGTGATAGCGCACCCGGCAGTTTCGCAGTCCCGCTCCGCGCAGGAACTGCTCGGCACCGTCGATCATCGCTAGCCGCTCGGGAGTGACCGCCTGGCCATAGGCAAGGCGGCTAGATAGGCACGGCGTCGCTGGCTTGTCCCACACGGGCAGGCCCCAGCCGGCGGCCAGCTCGCGAACCTCGGCCTTGGTGATGCCACAGTCGGCCAGCGGGCTGTGAATCTGGTGCTCGGCGGCGGCCCGCAGGCCGGGACGATAGTCTCCCAGGTCGTCGGCATTCGCACCGTTCACCACCGCCGCCACCCCCAACTCCGGCAGCCGGCGGGAAAGCTGCGTGTAGAGCTCGGTTTTGCAGTGATAGCAGCGATCGGGGGCATTGCGGGTGTAGTCGGGGCTTTCCAGCTCGCTCGTCGGCAGCTCCAGGTGCCGAATGCCGATGAGCCGGGCCAGATCGCGGGCCTCGTCGAGCTCGCCGGCGGCGAGGCTGGCGCTGGTTCCGGTAACGGCGATGGCCCGGTCTCCGAGGGTCAGCTGCGCGGCCTTGGCGACGACCGCGCTATCGACGCCGCCGGAAAACGCCACCGCGCACGACCGGAGCGCGGCCAGTTGGGCCAGGAGCGCCTCGCGTTTAGCATCGAGCGGAGTCATCTTTGACATGATACGCTGATGGGCCGTTTCGCTGAAGGTGCTGATCGTTTCCCGCAATTTGCCCTCCTGGGAAAACCGCCATGAAACGTCCCTCGCGACGCGCCTTCCTGCAATCGGCATTGGCCGGCGGTTTGTTCGGGCTGACCGGCCGGTTGCCCGGCGAGCCGCTTCCACCGATGCCCGTGGTCGATGGGGGTCCGGACCTCGTGGTGCTGAACGCCCGCGGCTACACCAGCGACGACCGCCAGCCGAAGGCCGAGGCGCTAGCGGTGCTGGCGGACCGCATTTTGGCGGTTGGCTCAACCGAGCGGGTGCGGGCCTTGGCGACCCAGCGGACGCGGATTCTCGATGCCGAGGGAATGACGCTGGTGCCGGGGTTTATCGACGCCCACACGCATCCGGCCGACGCAGGGGTTTCGGAGCTGATGTTTGTCGATTGCAACCGGCCGGCGATTGCCGACATTGTGGCGGCGATTCGCGAACGGGCGAGCAAAACTCCGGCGGGCGATTGGGTGTGGGGCTTCAAATACGACGACACGAAGCTGAAGGACGGCCGCCCCCTCGCGCGGAAGGACCTCGACGAAGCGGCCCCAGAACATCCGGTGCGGGTGGTGCACCGTGGCGGACATACGGCGGTCGTCAACAGCACGGCCCTGGCCCAGCTCAAAATCACCCGCGACACGCCCGATCCCGAAGGGGGCAAATTCGGCCGCGACAGCGCGGGGGAACTGACCGGCTTCGTGGCGGAAACGGCCTTGGCGATGGTCGAGCGCGGGGCCAAACCGCCGGCGGTGGGCTCGCGTGAGCGGCAGGCGGGGGTGAAGCTCATTTCCAAACTCATGACCGCCGCCGGTTTGACGACCGTTCACGACGCCCAGGCCAACAAGGGGGATTTTGCCGCTTATCAGGATACCCTGGCGGCCGGCGAAATGCGGTTCCGGGCTTATCTGCTAGTCATCCCCGAACTGCTGGCCGACCTGGAGCGAGCCGGTGTCCGACCGCGGCTGGGAAGCGAGCGGCTGCGAGTTGGGGGCGTGAAGCTGTTTTGCGACGGCTCGGCCTCGGAGCGGACGATGCGGATGAGCCAGCCCTATGTCGACCGGCCAAGCGACTATGGCATTCTCGTCACTTCGCAAGACAAGCTGAACGCAGCCGTGCTCGCCGCGCACGAAGCGGGCTGGCAAGTGGGCGTGCATGCCAACGGCGACGTGGCAATCGACATGGTGCTGACCGCCTACGAACTGGCTCAGCGGCTGGCCCCGCGGCCCGACTTTCGCCACCGGATCGAGCATTGCACGCTCGTCAACGGAGACCTGCTCAAGCGCATCGCCGCGCTCGGCGCGATTCCGACGCCGTTTTATACCTACGTCTATTTCCACGGCGACAAGTGGGCCCAGTACGGCCCCGAGCGCACGCGGTCGATGTTCGCCCACCGCTCGTTTCTTGATCACGGCATTCGGGTGGCCGGAGCTTCGGACTATGTCCCCGGCCCCTTCGAGCCGCTGATGGCGATCCAAAGCATGGTGACGCGCACCGACTATGCCGGCCGGGTCTGGGGGGAAAATCAGCGGGTGAGCGTGGCCGAGGCCCTCAGAATTTGCACGCTGCACGGGGCCTATGCCTCGCGAGAAGAGAACCTCAAAGGCTCGCTTACTCCCGGCAAGCTGGCCGATTTTGTGCTGCTGGCCGACGATCCGCACACGCACAAGCCCAGCCGGATCAAGGACATTCGCGTCGAGCACACCTATGTCGGCGGCCAGGCCGTGTACGGCCCCGATGCGGAAAAGGACTGAATCTTCATCACAGGTCGCGCGGCAAACGCCCTCTATAGCACCGCCGCGATTGCGTCGCTGAGGGGGCCGATGTTCGCCTCGGTCATGCCGGCAACGTTCATCCGTCCGCCGTTGCCGACGACATACACGCCGTGCTTAGTGCGCAGCTCATCGACCTGCACGTTCGACAGGCCGGAAAACGAGAACATCCCCTTTTGCTGGATCAGGAACGAGTAGTCCTTCTTCGAGGTTTTGGCTTTCATCGTGGCGACGAACAGCTTGCGCATCTGGTGGATGCGGTCGCGCATCGCGGCGAGTTCAGCTTCCCACTGGGTGCGCAGCTGCGCGTCTTGCAGCACGGCGGCGACGATGGCGGCCCCATGCGTCGGCGGATTGGAGTAGTTCGTGCGAATCGCCAGCCGGACCTGGCTGAGGGCCCGCTGAGCGGTATCCGCATTGGCGGCGACGATCGACAGTGCGCCGACCCGCTCTCCATAGAGGCCAAAATTCTTGGAGAACGAACTGCAGACGAGCAGTTCCTTGCCGGGGCGGGCCAATTCGCGCAGGCCAGCCGCGTCTTCGACCAGGCCGTCGCCAAAGCCTTGATAGGCAAAATCGACCAGCGGCAGCAGCTTTTGCTCGTGCACGACGTCGGCGATTTCCCGCCACTGGGCTGGCGTCGGATCGACCCCGGTCGGGTTGTGGCAGCAGGCGTGCAAGAGGACGATGTCCCCCGCCGGAATCTGCTTCAGGGCGGCCAGCATGGCGGCAAAGTCGAGCCCCTGCCCGGCAGCGTCGAGATACGGATACGACTCCACCTTTTGCCCCGCGGCCGCGAAAATCTGCGGATGGTTGGCCCAGGTCGGCTTGCTGTGCCAGAGCTTGGCGGTGGGAAAGTGCTTTTTCAGAAAGTCGGCCGCTACCCGCAACGAGCCGGTGCCGCCGGGCGTTTGTGCCGTCACCGCCCGGCCGCTGGTGATGATTTCGTGCCCCGCGCCAAACAGCAGTTCCTGCACGCCGGCCGAATACTCCGGATGCCCCTCGATCGAGAGATAACCCTTGCTCTTCTCCGAGTTCAACAGCCGCCGCTCGGCTTCCTTGACGCATGCCAGGATCGGCGTGTTCCCGGCGGCGTCTTTGAACACCCCCACGCTCAGGTTGATCTTGCGGGGGTTCGGGTCTTTTTTGAAGGCCTCGGTCAGGCCAAGAATCGAATCGGGCGGGGCGAGAGGGAGCGTGTCGAACATGGGCGTATTGTAGGTCGCTCAGGCCCTGAGCGACTTGATTCGTGAAGGGAGGGACCATCGGCGGCGCGGGTCAGCCAGGGCCTGGCCGACCTGCGATCCTGCCGCCGCTCGCTGCTTTACACCCGCGGCAAAGCCTACTATCCTAGCCAGCTTGGCAGCGGGCCGACAGGGCCGATTGCCGCCCGCCTCTCCCGCCCGCACCTTGAAGCAAAGCTCATCCTGATGGCTCGCAGAAAAATCGGCGTCTGGCTCATTGGCGCCAAAGGGGGCGTGGCCACCAGCGTCACCGTCGGCCTTGTCGCGCTCAAGAAGGGGCTGGCCGCTGATCAGGGGCTGGTCACGCAGCTTCCCCTGTTTGCCCAGCTCGACCTGCCGCAATGGTCCGACTTCACGCTCGGCGGCCATGAAATCCGCGACACGACGCTCTTTGCCGAGGCCCAGCAGCTCGTCCGCAACAACCACGCCCTCGACGGCGACCTGGTTGCCAAGTGCAAGTCCGACCTCGACAAGCTCGACAAAAACACCCGCTCCGGCACGCTGTTTAACGTTGGGCCGACCATCGAAAACCTGGCTGCCGACCCGCTCAAGCAAAAGGCCGAAGCTCCCCGCGCCGCCATCGAGCGGATTCAAGCCGATCTGAAAGAGTTCGTCTCAAGAAATGGCCTCGATCAACTGATCGTCGTCAATCTCGCCTCGACCGAGCCCCCGGCCGACGAGACGGCAATTCCCACCCACTGGAAAGACCTCGCCAAGCTGCTCGACAAGCCCAAGCGCTGCCCGCTGGCGGCCAGTTCGCTGTATGCGATTGCCACGCTGGAACTCGGCTACCCGTTCATCAACTTCACGCCGTCGCTCGGCTCGGCCCCGATTGCCATTCGCGAGCTGGCCCTCGACCGCGACACCTGCCACATGGGGCACGACGGCAAAACGGGCGAAACGCTGCTCAAGAGCGTGCTGGCCCCCATGTTCGCCGCTCGCCACCTGAACGTGCAAAGCTGGGTCGGCCACAACATTTTCGGCAACATGGACGGCAAGGTCCTCGACGACCCGGCCAACAAAAAAACCAAGGTCCGCAGCAAGGACCGCCTGCTGCATCAGATTCTGGGCTATTCGCCGCAAACGCTGGTCACCATCGAATACATCGAAAGCCTGGGAGACTGGAAAACCGCCTGGGACCACATCCACTTCCGCGGCTTCCTGAATACGCCGATGGTGCTGCAATTCACCTGGCAAGGGTGCGACTCGCTGCTCGCCGCCCCGCTGGTGATCGACCTCGTCCGGCTGACCGAACTGGCCCACCGCAAGGGAGAACGGGGCCTGCTCACTTTCCTCGCCAGCTTCTTCAAAAGCCCCCTCGGCGTCGATCAGCACGATTTCGTCCGGCAGTTCCAGATGCTGGAAGCCTGGGTGGCGAAGCAACGCTGATCCGTTCCCAGCCGGGACCATACTAGTCCCGGTGTCCCTCGTTGGATTTGCTTTCGTAGGTGGGCTTCGTCCACCATTTTGGTTTTGCCAACCTTTGGTGGGCGGAGCCCCACGCTACGCGGCGCGGTCAAACAATCACCGCACGTGGTAAAGGGTTTTCCATGCCAACTCCACTAAGCGATGCCGGGACTCGCGAAGAGCGCTGGACGGCGATCTCCGAGTTTTCGCATCACTACCTACGCCCGTTCGGCCAGCGCGACGAAGTTGGTGGCGAAGAGATCGCTCGTGCGCAGGAGCGATTAGGTCGAGAATTCCCCGCGGCGCTGGTTGAATTCTACTTGCGCTTTGGCAATGCAAAGGACATTTAGTCGCGTCAAGACGAACTTGTCATGCCATCGGAGTTGCGTCGCACCGGCAATGTCTTGGAATTCTGGTCGAGAATCAAGGGAACTGGCGAGCGGGTATTGAAGATTGGGATGCTTCCGACCCAGCAGTCGTTTGGGATGGTGCCGATCTTGTTGAGGCCGACGCGGTGGGCCAGTTCCGAGTGCTTGCGGATAGCATGTCGCGATTTGCTGTGAACATGCTCGCCTACGTTGCCAAGTTTTCTTCATCCCAACTGTTCGGATACGCGCTGAACCTCGATGAGGCAATCACACCGCTTCAGGAAAACTATTCCCAGTGCGACCTGCAATCAATGTGGCTTGGTCAGGAAGTAACGTATTGGCAGGACGAAGAGACATTCATCGAGGTCGAGAAAACGTGTGGGTTCATTTACGCGGTAGCGCGTGATCCTCGTGCTGCGCACCGATTGACGCAGACGCTTGGCACGGCACTCATCGACTGGGAGAGACCGTCGTCTGGCTAGGTCCGCCTGCCGGGTTTTTTGCCCCACTTCGGTTTCGCCAAGGATTGGACGCTCCTCGCAAACTGTTCGCCGGCAGTCTTCCTCCGGCAACCCCGGCCCAGCCATGCTCAGCATCGGACAAGATGTATTTGCATCGGTCGGCGTCGCGGGAGAACGAACCTATGAGCGTCGGCGTGCTGTCCCCTGGCACTGGCCACTCACCCACTTCGGTATCTACGACCTATTGCTCCTGGTCGCGGCGCAGCGCGAGATCGGAAGCATTTCGATAATCGTTTGCCACCGCCACTTTACCGTCCCATTCTCGAGTAAACGCTCCGGCTTGTGTCCGTGAGGCCTGGGGTCATGTTGTTCGCAGGCTTGTGCCTTCGGAGTCTATCCACGGGCGGATTGCTGGGCAGCCTCGTGATTGCCGGACAAAGTATGGACCCTGCGAGTTTCCAATCATTCGGCAAAGAATCAACGTTCGCCGCGTTGGTTGTCCTAGTCGCCTGAGCGGGGGGCGGCTAAGATTTGTAGATCGGGTGCCGCCTGCCGCTGCTGTTTCGCGGACGCCGATTCAGAGTAGCCAACGCGACGCAAGTCCTTGTCCCGATTCAAGATGCAATCACCGACCGCCCATATCCGCAACTTCTGTATCGTGGCACATATTGACCACGGCAAGAGCACGCTCGCCGACCGCTTGCTGGAATTTACCGGCACCGTCAGCAAACGCGAAATGCAGGATCAGTTGCTCGACGACATGGCCCTGGAACGGCAGCGCGGCATCACGATCAAGGCCCGCGCGGTGTGCATGCAGTATCAGCGGGGGGACGAAACCTTCGAACTGAACCTGATCGATACTCCCGGCCACGTCGATTTTCACTACGAAGTTTCGCGGTCGCTGGCCTGCTGCGAAGGGGCGATTCTCGTGGTCGATGCGGCGCAAGGGGTCGAGGCCCAAACTCTCGCCAACGCCTTCGCGGCGATGAATGCGGGCCTGCACATTGTGCCGTTCATCAACAAAATCGACCTGCAGAACGCCCGCACCGACGAAGTGCTGGTCGAGATGGAGCATTCGCTGGCCATCGAGTCGAGCGAGGTGCTCAAAGGGAGCGCGAAGGCGGGTTTGGGGATTAAAGAGTTGCTCGACGGGGTCATCGACCGCATTCCGCCGCCGCAGGGGGATCCTGGTGGTGTGCTGCAGGCGATGGTGTTCGATTCGCACTACGACGACTATCGCGGGGCGATCACCTACGTCCGCGTCATGAACGGCACCGTCAAAAGAGGACAGAAAGTTCGGTTCATAAGCACCGGCTCGACGCATGAGGTGGTCGATCTGGGGCAATTCGTGCCCGGTCCACGGCCGTGTGATTCGCTCTCCGCCGGGCAAGTCGGCTATCTGATCTGCAATATCAAGTCGCTGAGCCTGGTACACATCGGCGACACGGTAAGCATCCCTGGCGACAATGCCGCCACGCCGCTGCCGGGCTATAAAGAGCCCAAGCGGATGGTCTATTGCGGCCTGTATCCGAGCGACGGGCAAGATTTCACCGAGTTGCGCGATGCCCTCGAGAAGCTGAGCATCAACGACCCCAGCTTCGAGTTCGAGCCGGAAACGAGCGACGCCCTGGGCTTCGGCTTTCGCTGCGGATTCTTGGGGCTCTTGCACATGGAGATCGTGCAGCAACGGCTGGAGGGGGAAAGCAACGTCGATTTGATCCAGACCGCGCCGAACGTCACCTACGAAATTCGCAAGAAGAACGGCGAAGTCCAAACGATTCACAAGCCGCAAGAGGTGCCTGATTCGGGCCAGATCGACGAATTCCGCCAGCCGATCGTGCGCGTCAACCTGATCCAGCCGGTCGAGTTCATCGGTCCCGTGATGCGGCTGTGCCAAGACCGCCGCGGCGTGCTCGTGCGGCAAGAGTATCTCTCGCCGACGCGGACGATGCTGGTGTACGACATCCCGCTCGCCGAGGTGATTTACGACCTGCACGACAAGTTGAAAAGCGCCACCCGCGGCTACGGCACGATGGACTACGACATCATCGGCTACGAAGCAGCCGACCTCGTGCGACTGGACATCATCGTGAACAACAACCGCGTCGATGCCCTCTCGGTCATTTGCCACCGCCACGATGCTGACCGCCGCGGCCGCGGGGTTTGCAAGCGGCTGAAAGAGGAAATCGAGCGTCACATGTTCGAAGTGGCGATCCAGGCGGCCATTGGTGGCAAGATCATCGCCCGCGAGACAAAGCCCGCGATGCGCAAGAATGTGACCGCCAAATGCTACGGCGGCGACATTTCCAGAAAGCGCAAACTTCTCGACAAGCA
>JANRLS010000278.1:0-11817 GCA_033762315.1 Pirellulaceae bacterium | reverse complement strand
GGCCTTTACCTCGCGATGAAACCGCTCGACGGCCGCCTTGTCTTTCGTTACTGCCGGCGGCAGCACCTTCACGGCGACAATTCGCTCCATCACCTTGTGCTGGGCCTTGTACACCTGGCCCATGCCGCCGGCCCCGATCTTGTCGAGAATGACGTAGTTCCCCAGGACGAGGCTTTTGGCCTTCCCTTGGTATGCTTCCTGAGCCTGAAACTTGGTCAGCTTCTTTTGCCGGACCAATTCCTTGGCTAGTTCCTGCACGTCCTGCTCTTTGCCAAGCGGCAGCCTTTCCCACACTGCTCGCAATTTGCTGGGCGAGATGATCCCGGACTCTTCCAGGTTTTTGACGAATTGATCGAGAACGACGGGCATCAGCGGCTCGCGGGGGCGGTAGCCCGCATTGTAAGCTCCCCCCGATTCATGGGGCAAACGCGCCGCCGCCAACCCTAGGGGTTCTCGATGCGGTACAAGGCCGAGCGCGTCCGCAAGATCAGGGCCTTGCCGGTGACGGCCGGGCTGGCCATGAAGCCGTCGTCGAGCGTGTTTTTGGCGAGTTCCTCGTATTCGCCGATCGCCTTGACGACGGTGGTGTTGCCGTCCTGCCCGAAGTAGTAGATGCGCCCTTCGGCGGCGAGCGGCGAGGCGCTGAATTCGCCCCCCAGCCGCTTCGACCAGATTTCCGTTCCGTCGGTCGCGCTGAGGCAATTGGCGACGCCGCTATCGTGGACATTGAAAATGTAGTCGCCCACGAGCAGCTGCGAAGGCTTGCTGCCGATTCCCTTTTTCGCGGTCCATTGGATGTGGGTATTGGTCACGTCCCCTTCGCCGTCCGGCTTGACAGCCAACAGGTCGGCCTTGCCAAAGCCGGTGTTGATGAACACCAGCCCCTTGCCGAACAGGGGCATGGCCGAGGCGGAGAAGCTGGTGTAGCGAACTCGCCAGATTTCCTTGCCGGTGCGCGGGTCGTAGGCCAAAGCCGCTTTGCTGGTGGGGCTGATGAGCTGCAGCTTGCCGGCCGCTTCGATGACGAGTGGCGTGCTGAAGGCTTTCATCACGTCGCCGTTGTCGGTGCCATAGTTCACGTCCCGCTCGGTTTTCCAGGCCGTCTGGCCGGTCGCTTTATCGAGCGCCACGACGTACTGAAAGTCGAAACCATCGAAGTGCAGAATCAGGAGATTCTCGAACAAAATCGGCGAGCTTCCTGGCCCGCGAAAATGCTCGCACGGCAGATCTCGCCGCTGCCACAGGACTTTGCCGGTGGCCGTGTCGAGGCAGGCGGTGCCGTAGCTTCCCCAGGTGACATAGACCCGCCCCTCTTCGATCGCCGGCGAAGGCGAGGCATAGCAATTGAGGGCGTTTCCCAGCGGGCTCGGCTTCTCGTTCTCAAACAACTTCAGGTCAAACAGGATTTGCCCGCTGTCCTTATCGACGCAGATGGCCGAGTCCTCTTTGCCATCGGCCGTGGCGGTGGTGAGCCAGATTTGGTTTCCCCAAACCACGGGCGAAGACCACCCTTTGCCGTGGATCGGCGTTTTCCACTTCACGTTTTCCTTTTCCGACCACGTGACCGGCAGGCCAACCGATTGGCTGTGACCATCGCCGCGCGGGCCGCGAAACTGGGGCCAGTTGTCTTCGGCGAGCGCGGGAACGGCGAATAGGAGGAGCGGCAAGAGCGCGAGGCGGGGCATGGTTCACCAAGGCATTGTGAGGCTGGGCGCGAGAACGACGATTATAGCCTCCCTTCTCACTAGCCGGGAGCAAACCTGCTCTCGAAGTCGCGGCGAATTCGCGTTAGGTGGCGAAACTCCGGGACCAGGTCTGGTCCAAGCTGTTTTGATGGAGCGATTTGGCGCGATGACTTACGTCCCCCGCTTCGCTCCATACCATTCAATATGCTTGCGGGGACAAAACACGAAGCCGTGCTCCTGACAGTAGGAGGCCAGCCACTCGCCAGTCCGGGCCAGCAGCGCGGGATCGGTCCCTTGCGGCATCAGCAGGACGCGGTCGCGGCGGACGGCGGGAAATTCGGCCAGCCAGCGCTGCACGTCGTCGCAATCGGACGGGGTGTCGATCACGAACTTGAGCTGATAAGCATAGTCGCTTATCAGCCGGCGGATGACCGCGGGTTGATGGCGGGTTTGCTCGTGGCGCGCGGCCCAGCGGCCGGCCAATTCGAACGCCGGGGTGCTGCTCGCCAGCTTGGGACTGATCGACATCAGGTCGCACGCCAGTTGCAGGTGCAAGGTGCCTGCGGTTTCGATCGTAATGTGCAGGCCCGCCCCACGCAGCCGCTCGCACAGCGGAATCAATTCTGCATAGAGCATCGGTTCGCCGCCGGTGATGACGACATGGCGATTCGCCATTGCGGCCAGCCTGCCTACTTCCTCCACGATCTCCTCGACGCTCCAATCCTCCCCCTCCGGCTCCCACGAGGTATAGGGGGTATCGCAGAACCAGCAGCGCAAGTTGCAGCCGCTCGCGCGCACAAAAACGCTGGGCGTGCCAGTAAGCAAGCCTTCGCCCTGCAGTGAGGCGTAGAGTTCAGCGATGAGCATCGGATGGAGTTCAAGGTTCCAAGTTCACAGTTCCAAGTTGCGAGAACGCGTTTCCGCGCTCCTTGATTTCTTCATCATACCGTGTGGCACGATTTCCAACTTTGAACCTTGAACCTTGAACCTTGAACCCTCCCCGCCCTAGCCCCCAGCCCCGCTCTGCTCCACAATCGAGGAATCGTTGCCCTCGCCCCCTTTCACCGTTGCTGCCATGCCCGAATCGCCCCGCGACCTGCTCGAAACGTTTGATAATCAGTTCCCCGGCCGGGACTACGTCATCGAGATCGTCTGCCCGGAGTTTACTTCGGTTTGCCCCAAAACGGGGCAGCCCGATTTCGGCACCATGACCTTCACGTACACCCCCGACAAGAAATGCGTGGAGCTGAAAAGCCTGAAGATGTATCTACAAAGCTTCCGCAACCAGGGAATTTTCTACGAGAACGTCACCAACCGCATTTTTGACGATCTCGTCGCCGCCCTCGCTCCCCGCCGATTAAAGCTCGTCGCCTCCTTCACCCCCCGCGGCGGCATCAGCACCAACGTGACCGTAATGCATGAAAAAGGGTAGTTTGGCGGCAGAAACGGCATCCTTCGAGAGTTGCCCAGAGACCAGTCGTTGGCCGATGTGGCCGAAGCCGCTGCCATCAAGTTTCCGGCCGCGATACGCGCTGATTGGCCGACAGGACGAAGCCGAATCATGGTTCCCGTCGCGCAACCTCCTCGCGAGTAATTCGGAACACGACGGTGTTCACCCAGATCAAATTCCACGCCAGAACCGCCGCGGTGAAAATGGTTCCGATGACAACCAGCGTCAATCCAAAACGGACCAGCGTGTCTCCGCTCGCATTGGTGCCTGAAAACAGCGTGACCACGATGATTGCCACCGCCAGTCCCGCAAGGATCGTGAAGTTTCGCAGCCGCATGATGCGAATCAGGCGCGGATTGCGAATCATCGCGCTTCGCGCGATAGCGCGAATTTCCACATCTGACTTTCCCGCCAAGTGGGGAAATTGTCTGGCATGCAGGTACATCGAGAAGTCCAGGGCCATGCCAGATCCACGCGGAGTCGTGAGCCAGTCACGCGAAGATCGGAAGTGATGGAATTGGTTGTGGTCGTGGAGTGCAGACAATCCTCACGCCGTCTTCTGTTCCGCGAGCCCTAACTCCTCTTTCATCAAGTCCCGAATCTTGAATTTCTGGATTTTTCCGGTCACGGTTTGCGGAAAGGCAGTCACGAACTTCACGTAGCGCGGCACTTTGTAGTGGGCCAGCTTCGCCTTGCAAAACGCGCGGATTTCGTCTTCGTTCGCGGTCGTGCCCGCCTTGAGCTTGACCCAGGCGCATAGCTCCTCGCCATATTTCGCGTCCGGCAGGCCGACCACGGCGGCTTGTTCGATGGCGGGATGCGTGAACAGGAATTCCTCGATCTCGCGGGGATAGATATTCTCGCCGCCGCGAATTACCATGTCCTTCAGCCGGCCGGTGATTTTGTAGTGCCCGGTGGGCAGCCGCACGGCGAGGTCGCCCGTGTGCAGCCAGCCGTCCTGGTCAATGGCGGCGGCGGTGGCTTCGGGATTTTTGTAGTAGCCAAGCATGACGATATGCCCCCGGCCGCACAGCTCTCCTTGCTCGCCATCGGCCAGTTCGTGGCCGGTCGCCGGATCGACGATTTTCACCTCCACCCCCGGCAGCGGCTGGCCGACGGTTTCGACCCGCACGGAGAGCGGCTCGTCGGTGCGGGTTTGCGTGATGACCGGGGAAGCCTCGGTTTGCCCGTAGGCAATCGTCATTTCGCCGGGGCCGAGCTTATCGATCACTTGGCGCATCACTTCGATCGGGCACGGAGCGCCCGACATGATCCCGGTGCGGAGGGCGAACTTGCGCCCCGCCAGCGATGGCTCTTGCAGCTGGGCAATGTACATCGTCGGCACGCCGTAGATCGCGGTGGCCCGTTCATGCTCCAAGGCGTCCAGCGTCGGCCGGGCCTGAAAGTACTCGGCGGGGATGACCATCGTCGTGCCATGCACCACGCAGGCGAGCGTGCCGAGCACGCAGCCAAAACAATGATAGAACGGCACCGGAATGCAGAGCCGGTCGGCCGCGGTCAGCTTCTGGCACTCCCCAACGTGAAACGCATTGAGCAGCAGGTTCCGATGGCTCAACATCGCCGCCTTCGGAAAGCCGGTGGTGCCGGAGGTGTATTGAATGTTGATCGGATCATGGCACGACAGGCCGACGGCGATTTCTTCGAGCCGTGCGGCGGGCACCTGGCTGCCGGCGGCGACCATGTCTTCCCAGGTGAGCAGGCCCGGCGGGGAATTGCCCTTCAGGGCAATCACCTTCCGCAGCTGGGGAAACTTCGGACTTTGCACCGTGCCCCCCTGGGCAGTGGCAATCTCCGGGCAAACCTCGGCCAGCATCGTGAAATAGTTGGACGTCTTGAACTCATCGACCAGAAACAGGGCCACCGAATCGCTCTGGTTCAGCACATATTCGAGCTCGAACGGCCGATAAGCCGGGTTGATGTTGACCAGCACCGCTCCCATGCGGGCCGCCGCGAACTGCAACAGCACCCACTGCGGCACATTCGTGGCCCAGATGGCGACATGCTCCCCGCGTGCGATGCCCAGGGCCAAGAGGCCCCGCGCTGCCGCATCGACCTCGGCGGCGAATTCGCACCAGGTCCAACGGCGGCCAAGCTGGGGAAAGACGAGCGCCTCGCCAGTCGAATGGCGGCGGGCCGTGGCGGCCAGCACGGCCCCCATCGTCAAACCATCGACCCAAGGCTGGGGAGAGTTGTCAGCCATGTTTCGCCTCGTAACATCGATTCGATTCCGCCCTCAGTCCCACTGCGGCCGGGCCAGGGCATAGGCCAGCGGACCAAACAGCACCAGCGGGGTCCAGGCCGCGATGAGCGGATCGAGCAAGTAGTTCGACCCCAGCCCGTGGCAGGTGAGCACCACGAACTGCATCGCCGCGGCAACGAGCGCACATAGGCCCGCCGCCAGAAAGATGTTACGAGAGCCGCGACCCAAAACCAAGGGAAGGCAAAGCAGCACCAGCGAAACATCCAGCAGCGGCGCGAGGGGGCGCGAATGGAGCGTCACCCACAAATCGGCACCCGGCTCGAGGGTCCGATTGGCGAGGCCGGTAATGATTTCGTACGACGATAAGTACTGCCGATAAGAACCGCCGACGCTGAGCTGCTCGAACGGCACCATGCTGGCGACGAACACCTCCCCGCTGGCGAGCCACGGCGTATCGCTCGGCGAAAACAGCACCTTATCGCCGTCAAGGGTGTGCGAAGCAATCAAATGCAGGCCGCTCGGCTGCGAAACCTGCTTGAGCAGGTAGCCGGCGGGGTGCTCGTCGTTGGCGGCCAAGTGCCGCGCCTCGACCGCCGCGATTTGCCGCCCCCAGGCGGCCATTTCCGGCGGCAGGCGAAACTGCGGCTCGGTGATCCGCTTCCCCTCGGCAATCGTGCCGGTGCCCGAGAGCAGCACGTCGGTGCGCAAGTCGTAGCGGGGGGTACACTTGCGCGAACGGCTCCCTTGCCAGTCTTGGGCATTGCGGGTCAGCTTATCGCGCACGCTCGGCAGTCCGAACTCGCGATTAGCCACACCCAGCCCGGCGATCATCGCGGCGAAAACCACCAGCGGCGTCACCACCCGCGCGGGCGAAATGCCGGCCGCCATCAGGGCGGTCAGCTCCAGCGATTTTTTGAGGATCGTGATCGAAAAGATGACCGAGGCCATCGCCAAGAGGCCCGCGACTTTATCGAAAAACCAGAGGGCCCGCGGACTGTAGTAATCGACTAATACCATCGCCACTCCCCCCGACCGGCTTTTGCCATAGCTGATAAACTCGTCGAGGTTGTTGAAGGCATCGGCAACGACATAAAGACCAAACAGACTGATCGAACAAATGACGAGCGTCCGCACGAACAGGGTCAGCAGATAGCGGTCGATGATCGTCATCGGAAGTCCATTTCCGGATTGGCGCGAACCCGGCCCGCGAATTGGCGGCGGGCTCGCGCCAGCGGTACGATAGGCCGGGGGAGAAACCTCGGTCAACAGCGACTTCGCGCGAGTGCTAGCACGATGCCAGCGGTAGAGCAAATTTCAGCGACTTCCGCGCGGCCGCCGCGCCTGCGCTGGCTACACGCTGGCTGGCGCGCCGGCCTCGATCTGTTGTTTCCTCCCCGCTGCGTGTTTTGCGACGAGCCGCACTACGCCCCGACCGCCGCGCCGCTGCTTTGCCCGGATTGCCGCGCGGCACTGCTTCCGCTCGCTCGGCCGACTTGCCCGCGGTGTGCGATGCCCTGCCCCGACCCGGATGCCGCCACGGGACCGTGCCCCCATTGTCGCAAGGAGAAGCTGACTTTCGATGAAGTTCGCACCGTTGGGCTCTATCACGGTAGCTTGAGGCAGGCGGTTCTTCGCAGCAAACACGCCCGCCATGAGCCGCTGTCGGGCGTGCTGGGGGAATTGCTGGCCGAGCAAGTCGCGGCCCGGCCGCTGCGCGAAACGCCCGACCTCGTTGCCCCGGTGTCGATGTTCTGGTTGACGCGCCTGTGGCGGGGCGTGAATGGCCCCGAAACGATGGCCGCCAGCCTGGCCCGCCGCCTCGGCTGGCCCCTCGCCAGCGATCTGTTGGTCTGCCGGCGGCCGCTGCAAATGCAATCGCGCCTGCCACCCAGCGAGCGGCGAAAGAACGTTCGCGGGGCGTTTCGCGTCTCCTGGCGTTATCGGCTGGCGGGAGCCCGCATCCTGGTGGTGGACGACGTCCTCACCACCGGAGCCACGGCCCACGAGACAGCCCGCGCCCTGCTCGCTGCCGGTGCCGGGAGCGTCGCCATTGCGGCGGTAGCGCGGGGAACAGGGGAACGATAAGCCAACGTCGCCTCGCGGCATGATCGATGTCAAGGTATTCTTGAGAGCGATGAGTGATAAGGGAAAACTTCGACTCGGCACCCGTTCGAGCCCTTTGGCCCGCTGGCAGGCGGAATGGGTGGCGGCGCGCTTGATCGAGCGGGGCGTCGCGGTCGAACTGGTGCCGATCACCACGCAGGGGGATGTCAAAACCCAGCCGCTGGGTCAAATCGGCGGGCAGGGGTTGTTTACGAAGGAATTGCAGCGAGCCTTGCTCGACGGGCAAATCGACCTCGCCGTGCATAGCCTGAAGGACCTGCCGACCGCCCCCATCGAGGGACTCGCCCTGGCGGCCATTCCGCCGCGCGAGAGCACCGCCGATGTGCTGGTGTCGAATCACGTGCATGACTTGCGCGACCTCGCTCCGCAAGCTCGCATCGGCAGCGGCAGCTTGCGACGGAAGGCACAGCTACTGCATTTTCGGCCCGATTTGCGGGTCGAAGAAATTCGCGGCAATGTCGATACGCGGCTGCGGAAACTCGACGAAGGGCAATACGATGCCATCGTGCTCGCCGAGGCGGGGCTGCGCCGCCTGGAACTTGTCGCGCGCATCACCCAGGTCATTCCCCGCGAGTTGATGCTTCCGGCCGTCGGCCAGGGGGCGCTCGGAATCGAATCCCGCGCGGACGATGCCACCACCCGAGCGTTGCTCGCGCCGCTCGATGACCCGGAGACCCACCGCGCGGTTGAGGCGGAACGCTCACTCCTATTCACTCTTCGCGGCGGCTGCTTGGCGCCGGTGGGGGCCTGGGGACGGGTCGAGCAGGGGGGACTTTTGCTCGACGCGGTGGTCCTCAGCGGCGATGGCGCGCGTAAAGTTTCCGCCACCGGCCGCGCTACTCCTGCCGACGCCATCCCCCTCGGCGCGCAAGTCGCCCAACAGCTAATCAGCCAGGGGGCGACGGAACTTATCGCTTCCGCCCGCGGCGGTTCCTCTTAACCCGCAGCGTCAGCCAGGGTCTCCGCCGAGCGCACATGGCCAAATCTTGCCGGTTGGAATCGGCAGGTTCTGCGCTTCGGCCAAATTTGCTGCGCCACTGACCGGGGCGCTATCTCCACCGCGGAACTCGCCCGAAGTCGTTTCCCTGCCTGAATTTCACTCCGCTAGCGGGCCGGCTTCTTGGCCACCCATGAAGCGACTGGCACACCGCTTGCATTAGGCGACGCCGGCCGTGGGGGGCGAATCCACGGACACGGACTCTCATGTACTACGGACTGTACCTCTCCGCCGCTGGGGCGAATGCCCAAAGCCAGAAGGTGGAGGTGCTGAGCAATAACCTGGCGAACGTCGATACCGTCGGCTTCAAGCGGGAAATCGCCCTGCTCGAAGCCCGCGATGCCGAGGCGATCGAGCGTGGCCTCGCGCGGCGCGGCTCGCGCGGGATCGACGATGTCGGCGGCGGCGTTCGTCCGCTGGGCACCGCCACCGAGTTCGCCGTCGGCAACCTGCAATCGACCAATATTCCCAGCGACTTCGCCCTCGAGCGACCGGATGAGTTTTTCCTCGTGCAGCGCGGTAACGAACGTCTGCTCACGCGGGCCGGCAATTTCCAATTCGACTTGCAAGGCCGCCTGCTCACCCAGGCTGGCGACCCGGTGTTGGCGGCCGACGAAACGCCGATTCAGATCGATCCGGAGCTGCCGTGGCGGGCCTTGCCCGGCGGTGTCATCGAGCAATTCAGCGACCGCTTCGAGCTGGCCCTCGTCAAGCCGGTGCAAACCGGCGAACTGAAAAAGATCGGCGGCAACTATTTCCAAAGCACCACGGGAGAAGTCGCCCCGGTGCCGGTCGAAGAGCGGCTGGTGCGCAATGGCTTTGTTGAGAAATCAGCGGTCAATCCGGTGCAGGAAATGGTCGAGCTCATCACCACTTCGCGCAGCTACGAAACCAACCTCCGCCTGATTCAGCAGCACGACTCCATGACTAGTTCCCTCGTCGGCCGCATGCTCAAGGTCTAGGCATTCCGGGTGGAATGCCAAATTCGAAATCCCAAATCCGAAGTTTAATCCCTCATGAGCGTCCAAACTCTCTACACCGCCGCGACCGGCATGGAGTCGCTGCAAACGAAACTCGACGTGATCGCCAACAACCTGGCGAACGTCAACACGACTTCGTTCAAGGCGGGCCGCTGCAATTTCGAGGATCTGTTCTACCGGACCCTCGAATTTCCCGGCAAAATCGACGCCCAAAACAACCCCACCGCCGTCGGCTCGCAAGTCGGCCTGGGAGCCCGCGTCGAAAGCATCCAAACCGACTTCCGCCAGGGGGCCTTTCAGGAAACGGGACAGGGGCTCGACGTCGCCATCGAAGGGATGGGCTTTTTCCGCGTCACCGATCCGAACACCGGCCTGCCGCTTTACACTCGCGGTGGCAATTTTTCGGTCAACGCCAACAATCAACTGGTGATCGGCTCGGCCCAAACCGGCCGGCTGCTCGATCCGGGGATCACGCTGCAACAGGGGTGGACGAACATCGTCATCACCCCCAACGGCCAGGTGCAGGTGCAAATGCCCGGCCAACAAAACCTGCAGCAAGTCGGGGCGATTCAGCTCGCGAATTTCCCCAACCCCGAAGGGCTCTTTAAGCTCGGCGAAAATCTTTACGCTCAAACCGATTCGTCCGGCCAGGAAGTGCTCAACGACCCCGGCCAGAACGGTGCCGGCGTGTTGCGGCAAGGCTTTCTCGAAGCCTCGAACGTCGAACCGGTGCGCGAGCTGATCGACCTGATTACCACGCAGCGCTCCTTTGAGCTCAACTCGCGGGCCATTCAAGCCGGCGACCGGATTCTGGAACAGATCGCGGCCCTCGGCCGAGTCTAGACACCACGGGAATAATCGAACTCCATGCGAAAAATCGGCACCTACTTCCTGCTCTTCCTCGCCAGCGGCTGGTCGGCCGAAGGGGCCGAAATTGTGCTCCGTGGCGAAGCGACATGCGCCGGCCCGGTCGTGCGGCTCGCCGACGTGGCCGAGCTCGCCGATGCCGCCGCGGCCGAGCTTGCCCAAATTCCGCTTTTTCCCGCCCCCGCCGCCGGGCAGTCGCGCGTGGCGCGGTTGCACGAGATTCGGCAGCTTTTGCAATTGAGCGAAGTCGATATTCGCGGGCTGCAGATTCGGGGCGCGAGCGAAGTGACGATTCACTACGCGCCGGCTGGCGCGGAGCGGGTCATCGTGCGGCCGAATCTGCAATTTGTTCCTTCGGCGGCGAACGTCCAGCCCGCCCCGATTCGCCAAGACCGGCAGGTCCGCCCCGCCGTTCACGCCCCTCAGCTGCCGATGCCCGCCGCCGAAGCGGAGCCGCCGGCGGTGAAGCTGGTGCAACGCGGCAAGGGGGTGACGATCCACGCCTTGGCCCCTGGCGTGCGGATTTCGTCGTCCGGCAAGGCTTTGGCCGACGGCGTGCTGGGAGACGAAATCACCGTCGAACTGGCCGACAGCCGCCAGCAAGTGCAAGGGCGCGTGACCGCGCCCCAAACCGTCGAAATCCGCTCCGGAGCCAGCCGATGAACCAGCTTCCCCTCACTTTGCAATCGCGCCGCGCCTGGCTCCGGCACGCCCTAGCGGGAGCCTTCGCCGGCGGCCTCGCGCTCGGCGCTCCACTTTCGGCACGCGGCGAGGACGGGCCGAATTCGAGCCTCTTTAGCGGCAAAATGCGCCCCGTTTCGCGGCAACTGCAGCCGGGGATGGCGGGGCCAATGTTCAGCCAACCCGGCGCGCCGCAGGCGGGCTTCGCCCAGCCCAGCGCGTCGCCGGCAACCAGTTGGTACGAAACTCCGCTGCCGCCGCCGAAAGAGGCCCGCGTCAACGACATCATCACGATTCGCGTCGATCTCGGAACGCGGATGTCGGCCGACGCCCAGTGGCAACGCCGCCGCAACGGCCGCTACGACGCCATCCTCAACGACTGGGTCATTCTCAACGGCCTCCGGTCGGTCAAACCCGCGCCGCAATCGGACGGGGACCAGCGGATTCAAGGCAACCTGAACCTGCTCGACCGGGCTCAAGGGGACCTCGAAACGAGCGAATCGCTGAAATTTGAAATCGCCGCCACGGTTGCCGCGGTCCTGCCCAACGGCAACCTGGTCCTCGAAGCCCATCGCACCATTCGCAACAACCACGACTACTGGCTCCACTCGCTCACCGGCACCTGCCGCCGCGAGGACATCGGTCCTGGCAACATCATCCTCAGCAAGGACATCGCCAATTTGCAGATCGAGAAGAAAGAGCTCGGCCAAGTGCGCGATTCCTACAAGCGCGGCTGGCTGACGCGGCTCTGGGATGAGTTTACGCCGTTTTAGCGCGGCCGCGCCGGGAAATACGAAGCACGAAGCACGAAA
>JANRLS010000277.1:0-9250 GCA_033762315.1 Pirellulaceae bacterium | reverse complement strand
TCGGCCAGCGACTTCCCCCGGACCGTATCTGGCGTGATCCCCTCCACTTCGAGAGGAACATTCGACGTGGCGCGAAGGGTCAAGCGAAGTGGCATGGGGCGTGGCGGAAAGGGGACGGCAGTCAAAGCCGCGACCATGGGTCGCGTGATGCAGGAAACAGGAGACAGAATGCAAAGTGCAATGCACCCAATGGATATAATGCAGTGTTATCGTCGGCTGGATACTTTAGTCAACCCAGCCGATTTGAAATTCGTCTCGTACCCTGACTCCTGACTCCTATCCGCCGGGCCTTGGATCTGGGACTTTGGACCTTGGACCTTCCCCCTCCCACTTTCCGCGTCGGTGGAATCGTGCTGTGCGGCGGGCGCAGTTCGCGCATGGGGCGGCCGAAGCTGGCGCTACCCTTCGGGCCAGAATTGATGCTGCAGCGCGTGGTGCGGTTGCTCGCGCAGGTGGTTTCGCCCATCGTGGTGGTGGCCGCGCCGGAGCAAGAGCTTCCGCCGCTTTCCGGCGAGGTGCTGATCGCTCGCGACGAGCTCGAGGGGCGCGGACCGCTGCAAGGGCTTTTGGCCGGACTATCGGCGATCGCGCCGCTCGCCGACGCGGCCTATGCGACCAGTTGCGATGTGCCGCTCTTGGTGCCGGGTTTCGTGCGACACATGCTGAGCCGGCTGGATGAAAACGAAATCGCCGTCCCGGTGGAAGGAGAATTTCATCATCCGCTGGCGGCCATCTATCGTCCGCGCGTCGCCGGGCACATCGCCGAGCTACTAGCCGTGAAACAGCTCCGGCCGGTGTATTTGTACGATCGCGCCCGGACCTGCCGCGTCCCCGTGGACGAACTTCGGCAGGTCGATCCGGACCTGGCCACGCTTCGCAACCTCAATCGGCCGGCCGACTATCTGGCCGCTCTCGCTCAGGCCGGCTTCACCGCCGATCCGGGGATGATCGCCGCGCTTGGTGCTCCGCATAGCGAATGAGCAGCTGCTCGGCCGCTTCGTTGCCCAAGAGTCGAGTGAGGGGAAAATACGGCCGGTTGCCGCGGGCCAGCCGCTTCTTGTCTGGCGCGGGAGACCCGACGTAGCCGCACACGCCGCACTGTCGGCTAGTTGGCTCTCCCCAGTTCGCCTTGCAACGCGGACAATGCGCCGCGAGTCGCCAATTGCCGTTTTCAACCCGCCCGCCGGGAAAAACGCGGGCGTGCAACGTCCGATTGGCGTGATACGCGGCGTCTAGCCCCTGCCGCAACTGCTCGATGGCCGAGCGACAAGCGGGTTCGTCGATTTCGATCTCCTGCAAAACTCGCTGTACGCTTAGCAGCTTCTCGGCCCAAAGCGGCTTGGCCCACAGGGCAAACCAGTGTGGCGGCCCTTCGTTCCAATCGTCCGGAGCCAGCCGTCCAACCAGCGTTCGCTCGACCGCCGCATCGACCGCCGCATAAAACCCCCCCAAATCGGCCGGCAGCGGCACATATCCATAGCAGCCGGCCAAAAACGCCCCTTCCGAATCGGCCAAGGCATTGGCCGGACAGCCCCGGCAACATTGCCGCGCCCGCGCGACACCCCCGTAAATCCCTAGCGCGTCCTCCACCCGAAAGCCATTCGGCGGATCGAGCGCCAGCCCCTCGAACAGCCGCCCGTCGCGCTCCGCCTCGGAATAGACCCGCGCCGCCCGCAATTGCCGCTCAACCCGCTCGGGGATCGTTCCATCCTCGAAGCCGCGAACCGAGCAGCCAAACTCAATCGACCAAAGCAAAAAGGAGGGGGTCTGGGCCTGCGTTTCCATCGCCGCGTTCGTTTCCTGATTTTGTGCGGAATCTCTGCCCGTCCACCAGTTGGGGGGTTACAATCGGTTCTGCTCCCCCATCTTAGCAGACCAGCCCCATGCGCCCTCCCCGCACTGCCCGCCGATTCTTTCGCCCCATTGGCGAGCGACTGGAGAGACGCGACCTTTTCGCCGGACTGGCCGATTTTATTGGCCCCGCACTTGCCCTCGCCGAACTCCCCCCCGATGCCGGCGATTACGACTCTGCCAGCATTCTCGTCCGCTGGCGGACCGATGCCGGCTCGCTGTCGGCATTGGCGGCAGTTTTGGATAACGCTTCGCTGGGCCGCAACTTCGCCACGCTCGTCCCCGGCCTCGCCGAACTGCGCCTGGGACCGGGGCTTTCTGTCTCCTCGGCACTGACGGCGCTCCGGGCCAGTTCGCTGGTGGAGTACGCCGAGCCAAGCTACCTGCTGCGTGTCACCGATTTTCCCGACGACCCCAAATTTGGCAGCCTGTATGGTCTGCATAATACCGGCCAGTCCGGAGGCACCCCCGATGCCGATATTGACGCCCCCGAGGCGTGGCGAATCACCACGGGAAGCGCGGACATCGTCGTCGCGGTGATCGATACCGGAATCGACCTGTCGCATCCGGACCTCGCCGCCAATATTTGGAACAATCCAGGCGAAATCGCCGATGGCCGCGATAACGATGGCAACGGCTTCGTGGACGATCTGCACGGCTGGGATTTCGTGAGCGACGACAACCAGCCCCAGGACGACTACAACCACGGGACGCACGTCGCGGGGACGATCGGGGCCATCGGCGACAATGGCCTGGGCGTGGCCGGCGTGAACTGGCACGTGCAACTCATGCCGCTCAAGATTTTCAGCGCGAGCGGAACGAGCACCACCGCCGACATGATCGCCGCGCTGCAATATGCGGTGGCGAATGGGGCCCGCGTCTCGAACCATAGCTACGGCGGTGGAGCGTTTTCGCAAGCCTATTCGGATGTGCTGAACGATCTACTCGCGACCGACCGACATCTCGTGGTCGCCGCGGCGGGCAACGGCAGCTATTCCGGCGGCCTGAATAGCGACACGCGGCCGTTCTATCCCGCGAGCTATCAGCCCACCCGCGACAATCTCCTCGCGGTCGCCGCCACCGACAATCAAGACCAATTCGCCAGCTTCTCGAACTACGGGGCGACCAGCGTCGATCTCGCCGCGCCGGGGGTGAACATCTACAGCACTGTTCCGAAAAGCGCCGGAGCGTATGGTGCCAAGAGCGGAACCTCCATGGCCACGCCGCATGTCGCCGGCGCGGCCGCGTTGTTGTGGGCGGCCAATCCGAGCTTGACCGCGTCGGAAGTCAAGTCGCTGCTGCTGGCGAACACCGATTCGATCGCCGACCTCAATCCGACGCGGAAAACTTTGACCGGCGGGCGACTGAACGTGGATCGAGCGCTGCGGGCGATTGTTTCCGCTGATCCGCTTCCCACGCCCGACAATCCGCCGACCATCGCGCTCGCTAGTCCCACGTCCGGCATTGCGGTCAGCGGCCTCGTCGAGTTGGTCGCCATTGCCGACGACGACCTGCAGGTCGCCAAAGTCGAGTTTTTCGCTGACGGAACCAGGATCGGCCAAGATACCGACGGCAGCGACGGCTGGACGGTCGTCTGGGATTCGACCAGACAATTCAACTCCACGCTCGTGCTCACCGCCAAGGCGACCGACAGCGCGAGCCAGACCACGACGAGCGATGGGGTCTCGGTCGCCGTCGAGAATGCCAGCGGCAACCCGACGATGGTTTTCGCGGTTGGCTCGAGCGCGACGCTCGGCGGCGTTTCGCTGGCCAACGAAGACATCGTCGCCACCAATGGCACTCTGTATAGCAAGCTGTTCGATGGCTCCGATGTCGGCCTCGCGAGTCTGACGATCGACGCCTTCGCACTGCTTTCCGCCACGGAATTCGTATTCTCCTTCACCACGGCGGCGACCCTCGGCGGTATCGCGGTCGATGATTCGGACCTCGTCCGTTTCACCGCGACCAGCCTCGGCGAAACCACGGCGGGAGCCTGGTCGCTCTTCCTCGATGGCAGCGACGTGGGACTATCGACCGACTCGGAAGACCTCGACGCCGTCGCGATCCTGCCCGATGGGAGCCTGCTGATTTCGACGAGCGGGGGCTTTGGCGTCAGCGGCGCGTCCGGCGGCGGCGAGGATCTGCTCCGGTTCGTGCCGACGACGCTCGGAGCGACGACCGCCGGCAAGTGGTCCCTCTATTTCGACGGCAGCGACGTAGGCCTCTCCGGCTCGACCGAAAATCTGGATGCCGTCGCCGTGACCGCCGATGGCAAGCTACAGCTTTCCACGAGCGGCAGCTTCTCGGTGTCCGGTCGCAGCGGGGGGCGGGAAGATGTGTTCGTCTTTACTCCCAGCAAAACCGGCTCGACCACTGCCGGCAAGTTCGCCGCGCAGCTGGCCCTCGATGGCAGCACCATCGGCCTCGCATCGAACAACCTGACGGCCTACGCGCTGCCATTACCTTTCGGAAGCGCGCCCACGTCGGCTGCGTGGTATGTGCATTTGCTCAGCCCCAAATCCAAGCGCAAGACCTGAGGCACGCATGATCCGCGGCGTCCACACGATGTTCTATTCGTCGGAGCCCGCCACCCTGCGGGCCTTTCTCCGAGAAAAGCTGCAGTTTCCCTTTATCGACGTGGGCGAAGGCTGGCTGATCTTCGACCTTCCCAGTGCCGACATGGGGGTTCATCCCGCCGATGAGAGTCACTCTCATTCTCGCGCGGGCACGCACGCGATCTCGTTTTTCTGCGACGACATTACCAGCACCGTTGCCGACCTCGCCGCCAAGGGAGTCGTCTTCACGCAGGCGATCGAGGACCACGGCTACGGACTCGTCACCTGTTTTCAGATGCCCGGCGGCGTGACCGTGCAGCTCTATCAGCCGCACTACGCCAAAGCACCGCGGACAGCTTCCAGTTAATCGCGAATATGCAGGTGCCACGTCCAGGTGTCGTGCGGACCGACGACGAGATTGAACTTGCCATCGTCGCCGGTCTTTAGCGGGGCAAGTGCTTCTTCGGCACTCCGGCACAAATCCGCCAGCCACTCGGCCGGGCCGCCGAGGCGATCGTCGCCGCAAAAGGGGGCGGGGAGCCTCGCCACCCGTAATTCCAGCGGATGTCGGCGGCGACAGAGGACGACTCGCCGCGCGGGGCGAGCGCCGGTGGGAGCGAGCGGCAAGTCGCGGGCGGCCTGGGCGATGGCGGCGAACAGCTCGCGAAGCGCGGCGGCGGATCCCTCGATGTGCCATTCCTGATAGTCGTCGTGGCATTCGCTATAGACATCGACAGCCACGTCATATTGCAGCTTGCCGGGATCGTCGGGCACGCTTGACTCGTGGAGTCCCCACTCGCCGGCCAGCACTAGGCGAACTTGGTCCGGCTTCGCCGGAGGATGCAGTTCGATCGGCTGGCTGCGGAAACCACCGGCCAGATGCAGTGTTAGCGCCGGAACCTCCCGGAGCGTATCGGGATCGGGTCCGATGCGAAAGCCGAGCACCTGAGCTCGGGCGAAGAGCTGCTCGCCGCTGGCGTCGTCCAGCCAATGCACGCCGGTTTCGTCGATCCAGACATTGTCCGGCCCCGCCACGCCTTGCTGGTGGGCAAGCCACTTACGATACGCCACGAACACCGCCAGCGGAGCCAGTCCGATGAGCGCCGGCCCGAGCCACGCGCGTGGCGCGGCGACGACGAGCACAAGCGCCGCCACCACGGTGGCGAGGGCAATTTGCGCGATGCCCAGCCGCAGCGATGGCCCCGGCGGGCCGGTGGGAATTCGCCAGGCGAGCTTGCTCATAGCGAGTGGCACGCCGCGCAGCTTTTCTGGACCGCGGCCAAGGCCCGTTCACCCGCGCGAGCCTCTTGCCCCGCGCGGTGGCAAATCGTGCAGCAAAGCACGCTAGTGCCACTCGCTATTTCCAGCGGCTGGACGCGCCCCGCCTGGACGAGCAAATCTCGCGGGACACAGCCCGCGGGAAGTTGCAAGCTGGCCAGCGTGACGAGGCCCTGGTTGTCGATCTGCACCGCCGGGCGCGTGGCGCTCGCTGGCGCGAGAATCAGTGGCGCGCGGCCAGCGACCGCCTGCCGCGAAGTCGTGGCCAGGCCCCAGAGCAGCGTGGCGAGCGCCGAGAGCAGGACCGTCGCGGCGACGAGGCGAAACGCCCCGAGCGCTGCCGACGGCGCGGCGCTCGGTCTCCGCTCCGGGCGAACGACCTTGCGCACCTGCGGCCGCACCTGTTGTGGCGCTTGCTCGGTGGCGATCGCCCGCTCGACGCTGGCGAGCAAGCCTTGATACTCCGGCAGGTCGAGCGATTGCTCGGGGGCGAGCGATTCGTGCAACAATTCCACGGCGGGCTGCAATGCCTCGGCCAGTTGCCGGCAGTCGTGGCAAGCTCGCAAATGCCGTTCGACGGCGGCATCGCTGGCCTGCCCGGTGGGAAAAGGGCCGCGCGTCAGCACTTCAAAGACCTGATCGCAGTTTGGCAGATGGTTCATGGGTTCATGCCTCGTGGTGGGGCGCTTTCCGCCGCGTTTCGCTCGGCCAGCCATTTCGACAACGTCAGCAATCCCGATTTCACCCGGTTCTTCGCCCCCGGCTCGCTGCACTGCATCGCGACGGCGATTTCCGGAAAGCTCAGCCCGCCAAAAAACCGCAGCCGCAGCGCGTCGGCCTGAACTTCCGGCAGCCGGGCGAGCAGCTCATGCAGCATTCGCCCATCTTCGCGGGCCAGCAGCGCTTCGAGTGGCGATGGACCGGGGCAAGCCCGCTCGACCCCTCCGCCGGCAACCGCCATGCCTTTTGCTTCGTGCCTCGCCTGCCGGCCGCATTGTCGCAGCAGGATCGTCCAGAGCCAGGTACGAAAGCTGTAGCGCGAGTCGTAAGTGTGCAGCCAGCGGTGGGCACACAAAAACGTCTCTTGCACCACTTCTTCCGCCAGCGGCAGACTGCCGAGCCGACTGTGGGCGGCACGCAAGAGCGGAGCTTCATAACGCCGCACCAATTGCGCGAAGGAATCCTCTTCGCCCGCCAGCGCGGCGGCGATCAGCATTCCATCGGGGGTCTCAGGCGTCGAAGACACGGCAGCGGGAAACCTGGCCAAGCGAAGCGGAACTCTCTCCATCGTACACGCCCAGCGGCACCGGCGAAACAGCGAAGCGAATGGCCGAGTCGGGGCACCGCGGCCAACCGCGCTGCTAGTGCTTGAAATGCCGGCGACCGGTGAAAATCATCGGGATTCTATGTTCCTTGGCGGCGGCGATTACTTCGTCGTCGCGCACGCTGCCGCCGGGCTGAATGATCGCCACCACCCCCGCCGCGGCGGCTTTGGGAATGCTGTCGGCGAAGGGAAAAAAAGCGTCGCTCGCCAGCACCGAGCCGGGGGACCGTGGCCCCGCCTTGGCGATCGCGATCTCGACCGAATCGACGCGGCTCATTTGTCCTGCGCCGCAGCCGAGCAGCGACTCTCCCTTGGCGAGCACGATCGCGTTGCTTTTCACATGCCGCACGATCGACCACGCGAATCTCAAATCGGCCAGCAGTGCGCCGGTCGGCGGCTCGCCCGTAACCACTTTCCACTCGCTTTCCGGATCGGGGAGCACGTCGGCCTGTTGCACGAGCATCCCACCTTCGATGTGCCGATAGTTGATCGATGCCGGCGGCAGGCCGAGCGGCCCCGCCGCCAGCAAACGAACGTTGGCCTTCCACTTGGGTTTGGTGGTGAGCACTTGCAGCGCTTGCGGATCGAACCGCGGTGCGACGATCGCCTCGATGAACAGCCCCGGCGTGGCGAGCAATTCGGCGGTCGGCAAATCGACCTCGCGATTGAACGCCAACACGCCGCCAAACGCGCTGAGCGGATCGCCATCGAGCGCCTTTTTCGCCGCCGTCGCCAAATCGGCCGCAGTAGCCGCTCCGCATGGATTATTGTGCTTGATGACCGCCGCCGCCGGCTCCGCGAGCGACCGGACAATCGACAGGGCGTTGTCGAGATCGAGCAGGTTGTTGTACGACAACTCCTTGCCGTTGAGCTTTTCGGCGCGAACCAGGCTCACGCCGCTGGCCGCCGTATCGACATACACGGCGGCCTTTTGGTGCGAGTTTTCGCCATAGCGGAGATCGGCTTGCTTAGTGAGCTGGATCGTCAAGTTGGCTGGAAATTCCGCAGCGGCCTGGTCCGCGCGCGAAGCGAAGGGCTGCGATTGAAACCACCCGCTGATCGCCGTGTCGTAGGTGGCCGTGTGGGCATACGCCGCGCCGGCCAGCGTTTGTCGCAGGCCCAGCGTCGTGCCGCCGGTTGCGATTTCGGCCAGGATTGCCTCGTATTGCGCGGGGCTGGTCGCAATGGCGACATGGGCGTGGTTTTTAGCCGCCGCCCTCACGAGACTCGGGCCGCCGATGTCGATGTTCTCGATCGCCTCGGCCGGCGTCACCCCCGGCTTGGCGACGGTTTGCGTGAAGGGATAGAGGTTGACGACCACGAGGTCGAACAAGGCCATGCCGTGTTCAGCGGCGGCCCGCAAATCTTCCGGCTCGTCGCGCCGGCACAGGATGCCCCCAAACACCTTGGGATGCAGCGTTTTCACTCGGCCGTGCATCATCTCCGGAAAGCCGGTGTAGGCTGCGACATCGGTGACCGCGAGGCCCAACTTTTCGAGATACGCCCGCGTGCCGCCGGTGCTGAAAATCTGCACGCCAGCCGCCGCCAGTCCGCGGGCGAGCGTGTCAAGGCCCGTCTTGTCGCTGACGCTGATAATCGCCCGCTGGGTGGGAATTCGGTCCATGTTGCCGTGCTGGGTAAAAGGTCAAACTCTCATGGTTTACGCGCGGGTCGGCAAACGGTCAAGCGGCATGGTGTGAGGGGCGACTCGCTGGCCCCGTCGTTTGCAGGCCAGCCAGCGGCGACCGCGTCCGCCAGAGGTCGAGGCACCGTCCTCTTCAGCATGCCGCTAATCGAGTGCGCCGCTGGGCGATACTCTAGTGAATCTGCTTCCAGAAAAAGAACGCCGCCAGCGAAAACCCGACGACGATCACGAACCACCGCACGTATTTGCCGGGAATCTGCCGGCTAAAGTGAGCCGCCAGATAGCCGCCGACAATTGACGTGGCCATCATGGCGAGGGCAAACGGCCAAACGACCTTCCCCTGCGCCACGAAAATTACCGCCGCGATGCCATTGATCGCCGTCGCCAGCACCGACTTGAGGCCGTTCATTTGATGGATGTTCGTCAGCCCCATCATGCCCAGGCCGCTCAGCATGAGGATGCCGATCCCCGCGCCGAAATAGCCTCCGTAAATGGCGATCAGAAACTGCAGGCCGATCATGCCGACGAGCGAACGCGGCGCGACCGATGCCAATTCGTTTGTCTCCTCGGCCGGTTGGCTGCCGACGATTTCGCCGA
>JANRLS010000276.1:0-137783 GCA_033762315.1 Pirellulaceae bacterium | reverse complement strand
CCCCCCCCCCCCCCCCCCCCCCCCCCCCCCCCCCCCCCCCCCCCCCCCCCCCCCCCCCCCCCCCCCCCCCCCCCCCCCGCCCCCCCCCCCCCCCCCCCCACCGCCCCCCCGGACCTCGATTCGCTCGTCAGCGAACAGTTTCCGCATCGACTCGGCGGCCTGGCGAAGATTCGCCTGGAGCGGCTCTCGCTGGCTGGGGGGAAGCTGGTCGAACTGCGGGGGACGCTGCAGGCGCAGAATGGCTCGATCAGCCCGTCGCTGCTGGTGGCGGCGGGCGAGCATTTGGAGCTTGTGCCGAGCGATGGCCTGGCAGCGCTCGACCCGGATCGGCCCGTCACTTATCGGCACTTATCGCTCGGTTTCCACCTGGGAGGCGAGACGCTGCAATTGGCCGGCAGTGCCGACGCCACGCGCCCCGGAGTGCTGCTGGCGGGGGCCGGCGGCCCGCTCCTATCGGCCCCCCCCCGGCACGCGACCGCGGCGGTGAACTTGCCGCGGGCGTTGTTGCCGGCGAGCGACTATCAGGTTCCCGCCACGCGACAAACCGATGCACTGATCGGCCTCTTGCCCGTTCCCGAATCGCCCGCCGCGCGCACCGCGACCGGCCACGTTCCGACCCGCCTCGCCCCCGCCGGCAGCGGCCCCGCCCTTCGCCAGCCGGGGTTGCGATAAGGAAAAATTCTCGTCAGTTCGCGGCTAAATCGAGCAGCGCCGCCGCGCGGGCCAGTTCCTGGGCGTAGCCGTTGTTCTGGTTGCGGGCGTCAAACTGCGCGGCGATTTTCTCGGCCTCGCGCCACAGCCAATCGCGCAGCGAAGCGATTTCGCGGCGGCCCTTGTCGTCGGCGGGGGGAAACGGCGGCGGAAGCTGCAGCTTCACCGCCGGCCCCTTGGCCGCCAACCGGTCGAGCAGCAGCCATCCGGCGATGAACAGATTGAAGCGGTCGAGCGGGGCGACCGATGCGAGGACGACCGGCAGGTAGCGCTCGAAAATCCGCTTGGCCTTGGCGGTTTCGCCGATAATCGCCAGAAAAGCGACATGCTTGGCCGCCGCCCGCGCGGGCTCCTCCGCCTTGGGAAGCAAGCGGGCGGCCTGGGTTTGCAGCGCGATGGCCTTGTCGCGCTCTCCCAGCCGCAACAGCGGAATCAGGGCGGCGCTGGTGCTGCGGAGCGGCTCGACATGGCAGCGGAGCGTCCCCTCGGCGATCTTGGCGTAAGACTTCCACACCCGCTTCCAATCGGCCAGCAGTTCATAGTAGCTGCCGGTGTTGGCCTGCACGCACGCCGGGCAATCGCTGAGCCTATCGCGGCGCGCGCGGGCGAAGAGCTTGTGTGCTTCCCGCGCCCCGGCCACGTCGTTCATGCCGGCCAGCACGTCGCGACGGTGCTGATGCACCGCATGAAGCGAATGCCCGGCCGCCTCGAAGCGCCGCTGCAAATCGGCCAGCATCGCCTCGATTTGGGCTCGGCTGATCGTGGGAAAATCCGGCGCGGTGACCGCGACCCATTTGTATTTCCAGAGCAAATCCCACTCGTCGAACCGCTCGGGATCGCGGTCGAATTGGCCGAGGCACCAGGCAAACGCGACGAGCAGCACGTCGTCGCGGCCGCAAAACGTGGCCGCTTCCATCAGGTCTTGCCGCAGGTCGTATCCCTCGTCGATGTCGTTGTGCAAATCGGCGATCCGCACCGCCTCTTCGAGCAGCGCTACCTTGGTGGGGCACGCGGGCAAGCCCCACGCCTCCATGCGCAGCTCGATAATCCGCCCCAAGTCGTCCTGATTCGAGGCTGTTTTGGCTTTGCGCGGCATCAGAGTGCGGCTCCGAGTTCAAACAGGCTGGGAACTTCTCGCAGTTCGCGCAGGTGGCCCTCATTCCCATTGCGGGCGTCAAACTGCCGGGCGATTTGCTCGGCTTCGCTTTCGAGCCAGGCGCGGAGCGGGGCGATTTCGCGGCGGCCTTGCTCGTCCGCCGGCGGCAACGCGGCGGGAAGCTGCATTTTCACCGCCGGCCCCTTGGCGGCCAGCCGGTCGAGCAGCAGAACACCGGCCGCGTACATGTGAAGCCGATCCAGGGGGGCGACTGACGCCAACACGCCCGGCAAGTATCGTTCGAAGATTCGCTTGGCCCTCGCCGTTTCGCCGATGACGGCCAGGAAGGTGACATGCTCGGCCGCTCGGCGGGTGGGGTCTTCGGATTTCGACAGCAAGCGGGCCACTTTCTTTTGCAACTCGATGGCTTTCTCGCGCTGGTTAAGGCGCAACAATGGCAGCAAGGCGTGGCTGGTGCTGCGGAGCGGTTCGACATGGCAGCGGAGCGTTCCTTCGGCGATTTTGGCGTACGAAGACCAGGCCGCCTCCCAATCTTCGAGCAGCTCGAAGTATTCCCCCGTGTTGCATTCGACGCACGCCGCGCAGTCGCTCAGCGCGTCGCGCCGCGCCCGGATGAAAAGCTCATGCGACTGGTTCGCCGCTGCCAAGTCGCGCAGGCTGCACATCACATCGCGCCGCTTCTGATGCACGCAGTGCAGCGAAAATCCCGCCTGCTGGAAGCGCCGCTGCATGTCGTCGAGCAGGCTTTCGATTTGCGCTCGGCTGATGGTGGGAAAATTCGGCGCGTTGCCGACGACCCACTTGTACTTCCAGAACAGATGCCAGCGGTCGAAGCGGTCGGGCTCGCGGTCGAATTGCGCAAGGCACCAGGCAAACGCCACGAGCAGCACGTCGTCGCGCCCGGAAAACGTGGCCGCTTCCATCAGGTCTTGCCGCAAGCTGTAGCCCTGGTCGAGATCGCCATGCAGATCGGCAATCCGCACCGCCTCTTCGAGGAGCGAGACTTTCGTCGCGCAGGCGGGGAGCGACCACGATTCGCGGCGCAGCTCGGCGATGCGACTTAGCTCGTCGCTCACGGCGCTTCCTCCGCTTTGGGCACGGCCCACTCGACGAGACCCAGGATTCCCTGGCTCAAGAGGCCCAGCTCGCGGGTCGTCAGGGGCTGCTGAGCGAGGAGCAGCGATTGCACGTAGAGCACTTCCAGGCAGCGGCGCACCGCGCCGGCATCGGGCACCGCCGCCAATCGCAAAATCAACGGGTTGTTGTAGTTCAGGCACAATTGTGCCGAGGCCACGCCGCGCTCTTTGCCTTGCAACGCGCCAAGCACGCCGGCAAACAGCGGATCAGCCGTTTCTTGGGCCTGTTCGAGCGAACGCTGAAAACGGGCCTCTTGCCCGGCACTAAAGAGGGCGGCAATTTCGGCCGGCTGGAACTTGCGAACTTCGGGAACGCACTTCAAGGGCCTGAGCACGCGCGTCGCCACGGCGAGCAGATTCTCGATCCGATCCTGCTCCGCCAGCGAAAGTTCCTCGAAGCTCTGCGCCAGCGCGGCGGGATCGACCTGCTCGACCCGCACGTCGTCGAAAAACTCCGGCAAGCGGGCGAGCAAATCCGCCTCATACACATACCCCCCGTTGACGAGCAGCGTTCCCTGCGAGGCGGCGACTTTCGCCACCTGGTGAAACTCTCCCACGTCGGTCAGAAAGCGGATCGTCGCTTCCGAGCGGCGAATCTCTTCGATCGTCTTTCGCCCCTGCGAAGTCTCGAAGGGGAGCCAGTCGATGAACGTCCGGTAGCATTCGTCGTCTTCCTGGGCGAGCGCTTTGATCGCCAGGTGATGGACGTCGAGAAATCGCGCCAGGCGCGGCCGGTCGCGCTCGGCCAGTTCGATCAGATGCTGCCGCAAGCAATGGCCCAGTTCGTCGCGCGTGGCGGCGAGGCGGTCGTCTTCGTAAAACGACTCGCGCGAGGCGGTGGGTCGCAGATTCTCGACATTCACCACCGCCTTCACGAAAAAGGCCCAATCCGGCAGCAGATTATCCGCCTCCTCGCTGAGCAGCATGTTCTTGAGATAGACCCGATGGGCCCGCTTAGCCGCCAGATTGGCCGAGTGGGAGAGCACGAAGGCGACTCCGTCGGCTCCGCCGGCGGCCGAACGCAGCGGAATGGCGTCGAGAAAGGTCCCCCCCAGCACCTGATTGCCAAAGCGGAGCAGCTCTTCGGTTCGCTCGCGCTCGTTGCGATACGCCTTGCGCCACGGCGCGCCATCGCGATTGACCACCTGGCTGCTCCGGCCGCTCGTCACGGAAATCGGATACGGCAAGAGACCGCCGTAGTGCAGCACCAGTTCCCGCAGCCGGTCGCCCCGGAATAGCTCGCGACTTGCCTCGCGACAGGCGAGATAGACCTGCGTGCCGGGGGCATGTTCACCGGTCAGGGTGCGGACGCCATACGACCCATCGGCCCGCCCACGCCATTCGACGGCGGGGGAATCGTCGCGGGCCGACTTCGTCACGAGCACGATCTCGTCGCTGACCACGAAGCACGACAGGAGCCCAATGCCGAATTGCCCCAGGTAATCCTCGATTTTCGAGCCATCGGCGGCCCGCTTCGAGCTTTCGCCGATCGTCGCCAAAAAGCGATGCACCTCGGCTTCGTTCATTCCCACGCCATTATCGGTGACGACGAGCGTCGGCGGCTTGCCGCGCGGAGCGGCCAGCTCGAACGATATTTCCCCCTGATGGGCCGGATCGAGCTTCAGGCGGGCGGTGATCGCATCGACGCCGTTTTGCAACAGCTCGCGGACAAACACCTCCGGCCGGCTATAGAGATGATTGGCGAGCAGCTCGATGATGCCGCGCAGATTGATCTGAAAATGATGATCCATGCTCGCTCCTCGAAGGTGGGGCCGGCGAGCCTACGATAAGGGAGGGGTGGGCACGCCGCAATTCGCCACGGGACAAAATGGCCGCGGCCGCTACAGCTCCGCGGCACTGAAGGTGTCGCTCTGGCTCATGTCTCCCGTTTCGAACCCCTTGCGAAACCACCGGACACGCTGGGCACTGGAGCCATGCGTGAACGAATCGGGCACCACGTAGCCGCGCGACTCTTGCTGCAGGCGATCGTCGCCAATGGCGTTCGCGGCCCGCAGCCCCTCTTCGACATCCCCCGGCTCCAGAATTTTCTGCGTCCGGTTGGCGTGATGGGCCCAGACACCGGCGAAAAAATCGGCCTGCAGTTCCAGCCGCACGCTCAGGGCGTTCGCCTCTTCCTTGCTCACCCGCTGCTGCTGGGCATGAACCTGGTCGGAAATGCCGAGCAGATTTTGGACGTGATGCCCGACTTCGTGGGCAATGACATAAGCCTGGGCGAAATCCCCCGGCGCGCCGAACCGGGTTTCCAGCTCGCGGAAAAAGCCGAGGTCGAGATAGATGTCTTGATCGGCCGGGCAATAGAAGGGACCAACCGCCGAGGTCGCCCCACCGCACGCCGAGCGCACCTGATCGCTGAAGATCACCATCGTCGGCTTTTGATATTGCTTGCCCAGATCGACGAAAATGTCGTCCCACACGTCTTCGGTGCTGGCCAGCACCTGCGAGGCGAACCGCTTCACTTCGTCGTTGGCCGCCGCCTGGCCGGGGTCCGCCGGCAAACCGGCCGGAGCGCCGTTGCCGGGATTTCCCTGCTGAAGTTGCTGCAAGAGGGCGGTCGGATCGCCGCCGAGAAACAGCACGATCAGCACGATGACAATCGAGCCGATGCCGCCACCCACCATGAGAGGCCCGCGGCCGCCACGTTGGCCGCGGCGGTCGTCCACATTGCCGCTTTCCCGCTTCCCGTCGAGTCGCATCGCATCACCTGCCGCGAGGAAGAAACCACGCGAGCATTGTATCAGCGACGGGCTGGCAATTGACCAGCCGGGGGGAGTTACGGGCTTAAGCCGCTCGGCGGCGCGGCGCGGCCAGCCGCCGCTGTTCGAGTTGCCCCAGCACGAGGCCCAAGAGCTGGCTCAGCGCGGCCTGCACGACCGCCTCGCGAATGCGGCCGACTTTGTCCCCTTCTTGCTCGATCAGGCGATCGGTTTCGGCCTGCACCACGCCGATGGCCCGCGCCCGAATGTAGCCCCGGGCCTCGATTGGTCCGAGCGTTCCCACGCGCTGCATGACCCGCTGCCAGACGGCGGTCCGGCTGCGTCCGGCAACGCGCTCGGCCATTTCGGCCACGTGATCGGTGACAAACCACTGCGTCAGCAACCGGCGGAAGATCATCGGAGCATCCTTGTCGCGAGGGCGGCCAGCGGCGAATCGCGAACTCGGCTTGCGCCTCGCTCGCGACTGCTGGCATGATGGTGCCATCGAATCGAGCCCGCGGCGATCTTGACCGCCGCCCGCCGGCGCTGGCATGGCCGAATTAGGCAAGAAATGCCGCCCGCCCCGAAAGCCGCTGAACTCGTCGCCACCGGCTGGCCGATAAATTCCGGTACAATCGCTGGCGGCGGCACAGATCGCCCGAAGCGCCCGGCTTGCCCACTCCACTTGACCGGAACCGGGCGGTCCCCTAGTTTCCAAATCAACGGCGCTGTAGCCAAGTGGCTAAGGCAGCGGATTGCAAATCCGCCATCGTGGGTTCAACTCCCACCAGCGCCTCTCGCGGAATACGGAAGCCTCGCGGCACTTTCGGGAAGTGCCGCGAGGCTTCCGTTTTTTCCGCCGAGGGGGTGTGTTGCGAGCAGAGTCCAGGGACTCAGCCTTCGAGCGAGGCACCCCGATATTCGTGGACCGCGCCCTCAACGGGTCGGCGGGGCTGGCTGCATTCGGGGTCGCGACGAACGACATAGGTGGGAAACTTGCCAAGCCGCTTGGCCCACGAGATTTGCTTGACGAATTCGCAGGTGAAGCCTTGGGCCTGCTCCAGGCTGGCGAACGTGGCAAACGCGGCACTGGCATAAACCTGGCCGGCGGGAGTTTTAGGCTCCAGGCGCGACGCGCCGCTGACATGCGTCCCCGAACAACTTGCCAGGCCCGTGATCGGATTGATCCCCAAATGCACCGGGCCGACATGCAGCGCGATCCGCAGCGGCAGAGGACGCGAAAACTGCCGCGGCTCCGCGGCAAAGATCGGAAACAATTCCGATAGCGCAAGCGCCATATTGCCCGCCGCTTGCACCGAGTTCAGCGCGAAAAACAGGCCATCTCCCCAGGTTTCGCGGACCAAAATCGCTTCGTCATAGGGACGAGCGAGCTCGGCGACGCGGCCGAGAAACTGCTCGACAAACCGGGGAACTTCCGCTTCGCTCAGGCGACTGAAGCCCTCGACATCGGCGAACAACAGCGTGGCGAGAATCGTCTCGGCGGGTTCTTCCCGCGTTTCGCCCGCCAGTTCGGCTCGTCCAAACTGGCAATATCCGGCGATGGCCCGAGGGGGCGCGGCACCGTCCGCGCGGCTGTGCCTCTTCATCGTGCTACTCCCTTGTCGAAGTCCTTCGGCGTCACGTCCGCGCCTTGCGGACGGTCATGCGGCCAGCCGGCAGCGCGCGCGAGTGGCGGCTGGACTGGTGCATGGAATGTGGCGAATGCCTGGCGTCGTCGCGAAAAGAGTGGCGATCCCTGTCCCGTTGGTAGCGCCTAGTCAGCATTTGACACCAAGCCAAACGGCTGTCAACGCGCGATCTGCACGCCAAATTTACGACGCTAGCAGCGGTGCGACCGGCGGATATCCGCGGGCGACGCTCGCGCGGGTGAGAATTGCCACTCAGGGACCGGAGATCGATCCGCACGGGTCGATGGGAGCACGGTTCGAGACGACTTGGCCAATTCGTCGCACCCCCAATTCTGCGGCAACTCGCAGAGTACGACGAGGCGAATCGAGCGTTTTCATTTGCGACGACGCCCACCTCGCGAATCCCACCCTGCCCATGCCGCCGCTCGTAACCACCCGCCATTTTCAGTGCGCCCGCTGCGGCGCGATCACGCAACTGCTGATTCGCGTGCCACAGTGGGTTTGCCCGCGGTGTGGCCATGCCACGCGGGCCCATTGCTGGGAGAGCGAATCGACAGCCGAGGCCATTGGGCCCCCCGCGGTGAACGAGGCCGAGGATCTTTCGGCCGCCGCTGGCGAGCCGGATTGAGCGCCCGCTAGATCGCCATTTGGCGAGGATTTCTTGAGCCGGCGCGAGCGGAATTCGCCGGAAAAGCCTGCCTAAGCGGCAAGGTTTTTCCCACGCTTGGTAAGCTTTTCAGCGGGTTTGTAAGACTGCTTGCCAAGTGTCCAGTGATAGCATTCGCGGTCGCACAGTCGTAACTGCGAGTCGCTACACGGGTTGCGTCAAGAGCAATTTCTTTCGCCGCGCTTTGGCACGCCCCGTGCAATGGGGTGCGTATCATTCGCCAACCGCCATCCATCTCATCGCAGTGCAAAGGAGTGTGCCATGCTTGTCCTGACTCGCAAATTCCAGCAGCAAATCAAGATCGGCGACCAGATCACCATCACCATCTTGCGGGTGAAAGGGCAAACCGTTCGCGTCGGCATCGATGCCCCGCGCGACGTGCGTGTGGTGCGGGCCGAGTTGCCACCGGTCGGTGATGTGTCGCTGGTCGGCACCGTGTCGCCGGTCGGTGAAATGCACGCCGCCGAAACCGCCGAGCCGGTCGCGGTCGTCGTCAGCGGCGAAACCGACGATGCCGAAGCCGCCGACGACACCATCGTGCCGGCAGCGGTGGGGATGCCGGTTTCGCCCGTTTCGCCGGCGACGACATCGCTGGGGGTGCTGGCGTCGCGTTTGGCCCGCCGCAAGGGGGACCGCAAACAGGCCCCGCTGCGGATGGCGATGGCGGCCGCTTCGCAGTCGCTGGCGAAATAGCCAGCTCACAGCAGGCTTTTCAGCGCAACGGCTCACAAATGCCCGCGGCTTGCCGCCGGCAATCTCAACCTGGATTTACCAGCTTGCCACTCATGCTCTAACATGGTGGCTGGAAAAATGTGCCGGCCTTGCGCGATGGGGAGGGTCTGACAAACCGCGTTGTGACGGTTAGCCAGAATGCCGATACTGTTTGCACGCGACTCGGCGCACTTCGGTTCGGCCCCAGATTTTGCCGCAAGTTCTGGCGATTTCCAAAGCAGCCCCGTCCGCAAGGTCGAAACTACCCAGCGGTTTACGGTCCTCCAGCGGGACCTTTTGAAGGAGTCTTCCGTGGTGCGAATCGCCTCTCAGCTGCGCCTGGGCCTGTTCCTCTGCCTCGCCTTTGTGGCCGCCCGCGCGCAAGCGGTTCAGCCGACCGAGAACCTCTTGCCGGCGACCACCAAGGGGTTCGTTTCGACCCATGACGTGGACGAAGTTCGCACCAAGTTCGGCGAGACGCAGCTCGGCGCGTGGGTCAAAGACCCGGCGATGGAGCCCTTCATCACCGACCTGAAAAAGCAGATCGCCGAGAAGATGGAAAAGGCCGGCAAGCGGATTGGCGTTCGCTGGCCCGATCTCGACGGGGTCTATGGCGGGGAGGTGGCAATCGCGCTGATTCAGCCCGATCCCAAGGATAAGCTCTCGCACGCCACGGCCCTGATCGTCGATATCACCGGCAAAAAGGCCGAAGCCGATGCCCTGCTCGCCAAGATCGATGCCAATCAGAAGGGTTTTGGGGCGGTGCGGTCGAGCGTCAAGGCGGCCGGCATTGACATGATTGTCTATACCGAGCCCCTCGCGGCGGGCGAAAAGGTGCCGCACAAGACGTTCTATTTCGTCAAGGACGCGCAGCTGGTGGCGGTCGATCATTTGGGCGTCGCTACCGACATTGCCGGCCGGATGAGCGGCGCGCAATCGGCCAATCTGGCCGGACTCGAGGCGTTCAAATACTCGATGGAGCGAAATCTGAAGGAAGCGGACGGCAATCGGCACCATGTCCGCTGGTTCATCGAACCCTTTGGCTATGCCGAAGCGAGCCGGGCCGCCCAAGGGGGCCGGAAGCGCCGCGGCACCGACATGCTGAAGATCCTGCAGGCGCAGGGCTTTCCCGCCGTGCAAGGGATCGGCGGCTATATCTTCTTCGCCACCGGGCCGGAAGAAGTGCTGCACCGGACCTATGTTTATGCCCCGGCGGTGAAGCGCGATCCCGCCAAGCCGAGCACCGATAAATATGACCTGGCGATGCGGATGCTCAACTTTCCGAACAACAAGCTGCTGAAGGTGCAAGATTGGGCGCTGCCGGACCTGGCCAGCTACCTCACCTTCAACATGAAGATGCAGGACGCCTTTGAATACAGCGAGACGCTGGTCGATGCCGTCGCCGGCGACAAAGGGGTGTTCGACGAAATCTGGCTGAGCCTGGAAAGCGATCCGCACGGCCCGCGCATCAACATCCGCAAGGAACTGATTTCGCAGCTCAAGGAACGGGGGACGATCCTTTCCGATGTCAAGCTGCCGGTCGATCTGAAGAGCGAGCGGCTGATGGCGGTTGTCGAAATCAAGGATCCGGCGATCGTCGCCAAGACGCTGGAAAAGGCGTTCAAAGCCGACCCCGCCGCCAAGAAGAAGGAATACAAGGGGCACATCATCTGGGAGATTAGCCAGGAGGAGGGGGTCGCCGAGACCTCGGAGTTGATGATCGAAGGTGCCGGCTTCGTCAGCAAGGAAGACGAAGCGGTGGAAGAGGAAGAAGAAGGGCCGATGCTTCCCAACATGGCGCTCACCGTGTTTCAAGGACACCTCGTCGTTTCGACGCACGTCGATTACGTCGAAGACCTGATCTCGCACGGCGGCAAGGGAGCGAAGCTGGCCGACAAGACTGATTTCCAGCGGGTCGAGGCGGAGCTCATCAAGCGCGGGCAAGGAGAAGACAGCTTCCACTACTTCGTGCGGACCTCCGAGGCTTATCGCGCGACCTATGAGCTGATCAAGCAAAACAAGCTCCCCGAATCGGACAACCTGCTCGCCAAGATTCTGAATGGCCTGTTCGGCGAGGAAGAGGGGATGGTTCGCTCGCAGGAGATCGACGGAGCGAAGCTCCCCGATTTCTCGCAAATCGAGAAGTATCTTGGCCCCGGCGGCGTGTTCGTCCAGTCGGAAGCGAACGGCTGGTATGTCGTCGGCAATTTGCTGAAGAAGTAAGCGGATCCAAGTTCCGCGTTGTGCGCGGGTGCTGTTGTGCGCGGGTCTCCGACCCCGCACTCCTGCCGACCGTAGGTCTCCGGTCCGCGCGCAACCCGCCCGATTCCACGTTCCGCAAACCGGGAGACCTGCGGTCAAGCCCTCGGCGGGGTCGGAGACCCTCGCCGAACACGTGGCGGCGGGGTCGGAGACCCGCGCCGAACATGGACCCGGCAGGCGAGACGCCTGCCCCACGGCGCGTTCGCTTTGACAACGGCCTTGCCGGCGGCTAGGTTCGTGGCTCGCACTGCCACTTTCCCGCCTCTCTCCGCAAGGTTCCCGCCATGCTTCGCCCACGCTTAATCGCGCCCTTTCTCGTCTGCTTGCTCGCCACGCCGCTGACCGCCGCGGAGCCGGTGCGGATAGGCGTCGTTGGCCTCGATAACTACCAGGCGGTCGCCTACACGCAGCTCTTTAACAATCCCAAGGCCGAAGGGGATCTCGCCGGCCTGAAGGTGACCGCCGCCGTGCCGCTTGGCAGCCCGGACATTCCCGAGAGTGTCGAGAGCCTGCCGAAGTGGGAGGCCCAGATTCAGAAGTTCGGCGTCGAGATCGTTCCCACCATCGACGAAGTCCTCAAGCGCTGCGACGCCGTGATGATCATGAGCCTGGATGGCCGCAAGCACCTGGCCGAAGCCACGCCAGTGCTGAAGGCGGGCAAACGGACCTACATCGGCCGGCCCCTCGCCGCCTCGTTGGCCGATGCGGCGGCAATCTTCAAGCTGGCTGACGAAACCAAAACCCCTTGCTTCTCCAGCTCGCAGCATCGCTTCAGCCCCGGTTTCATCGGCATGCGCAACCATCCGGAAGTCGGCAAGGTGCTGGGGTGCGATGTTTATGGGGGCTGCCCCACCGAACCGCACCATGCCGAGCTGTTCTGGCATGCCGTTCACGGCATCGACACGCTCTATACGATCATGGGCCCCGGCTGCGTGTCGGTGACTTGCCAATCGACGCCGTATGCCGAGGCGATCACGGGCGTGTGGGGCGATGGACGCGTCGGCACCTTCCGCGGCATCAAGCAAGGGAAGATCAAATATAGCGCCACGGTCTTTGGCGAGGCTGGCGTCTCCACGGCCGGCATTTATGGCCACGGCGTGCCGGTCGCCGGCGTCGTTCCGACCAAGGATAAGTACATGGGGTACGAGGGAATCGCCATCGAAATGGCCAAGTTCTTCAAGGGAGGCGAGGCCCCGGTTTCGCCTGCCGAGACGCTCGAGGTCTTCACCTTCATGGAAGCCGCCCATCAGAGCAAACAAGCCGGCGGCACGGCGGTGAAGCTGGCCGACGTGCTGGCCAAGGTGAAGTAGCGCCTCCGCTTAGGCCGCGGCGCGACGGGGGGCGGGGCTCCAAACATCGGAGAGCAAATGCTTGTGCCGCTCGATGTCGCAGCGGGCGGCGGCCGCGAAGCCGCGCTGCCGCATTTCTTCCGGATAGGGGCGCAAGAGTAGCGCGGGCACGTCGCGCAGGTCTTGGAACAAGAATCCGCCCCCCGCCAGAAAATCGAGTTGTTCGGCGCGGCGACCCGGCAGCTCTTGCCAGCAGACTCCCAAGCCGCTCGCCTGCGCCTCGCAAATCGCCACGGGGAGGCCGACCTTGTTGATCTTGCAATCGGACGGATACACGAGCCAGTCGTGGCGCGGATAGACGCTCGGCATCTCGTCGGGATCAGCGTAGGTGATATGCACGGGGCTGCCGGCGCGCTGGTTGTATTCGCGGGTCTTTTCGAGCGTTGGTCCCTTGGCGTAGAGGTTGAACGTGAACCCCTGCCCGCGCATCTTCTTGGCCAGATCGACGAACTGATGGTGCGCCTTTTTGGGAATCGCCGGCCCCGCGCACATCACTTGCCGCGTGGCCGCCCGCGGCGCGGGCTGATGGAAACGAGCGAAGTTGAGCACCGGCCAGCAGCTGACGACCTTGTCCGCCAGCAGGCCGGCACCAACGAGCCGCGCGCAAGACGTGGGAAAGGCCAGCACGCGCAGGCACCAGCGACTGTTCGCCGCGTCGCACATCGCCCGCAGTTTCTCCGGCGGCTCGGAAAGGACATCCATCGAGTGGGTGCGAATGGTGAACGGCACCTGGTGGGTTTCGGCCAGTTTGCGGAGCAGGAGACTCAGGCCCAGATAGTGGCAATGCAGCACATCGGGCTGGAATTCGCGAATGATCGCCCCCACCTTGGCCAAAAACTTGACCTGGCTCGGTGCCGAGAACATTTGGTTAACGTTGCCGATTTGCGAATAGACGAGGCAGGGATCGGTATATTCGATCACCTCGTAAGGAAACGCCTCGGCTCGCGGCTGCTCGCTGCGCTTATAGGTGATAACGCGAATGTCGTATTGTTCGCGCAGACTCCGAATCTCCTCGTGCATGTAGGTTTCGGAGAAGTTCGGATATTTGACGATAAAGTAGAGCGACCGCGGCCGGCGATTGCCGGGCACCGTGGGGGGCGAAAGTTTGGCGGGCGCGGTCATGGATTGCCTCGTGTGCAGCAGGTAACGGAAAGCCAGGGCGGGGCGGGAGAATACCCCCACGTCCGGGAATTCCGCAAGGGGAATCTTTGGGGCGATTCGCCGCTGGTTGCCGAACCCTTTCAGCGGCGCGCGGTTTGGTGGAAAAACGCACCGAGCGTCACTTCGTGACGTTCGTCGCCGGCGGCAGTTGGGTCGCCGCTTCCACGGGTGTTTTGCTAAGAAACTTCTTCAGCGGAATCCGGTAATAGGCGGCACCATTGATGGGCCGCCGCTGGCCATTGACGTTCAACGTGAGAATCCGAATGTAGGCCCGGTCCACGAATTCCTTTCCGATCCGCACCTGCCCCGCCAGCTTGCCGTCCGCGGTCTTTTTCAGCTCGATGGGGGCCGAAAGATCGTGGGTTTGAGCACCGGAGTGGTCCGGCTTGCTGAGGGCGATCACGGTGGCGGAGTAGATCGACTTCAGTCGCCCCTCGTCCGCCAAGACAAAGACGACGTTGACCTTGTCCCCCTCGGCATCCAGTTGCACGTCGTACTTGAGGCCGTACTCGTCTTTCGACGCGGGGAGTTCGTAGTAGATTGCGAAGCCTGGGCTAGCCAGCAAAGCCACCGCCGCGATGGCGAGCAGTTCGGTCCTCCAGCGTGAAAATCGAGTCGTCATGAGCTTAACACCTTGAAGTTGGTCGAGATCGTTCCCATCCGGTAAAGCGCCGCCGCTGCGAATTTTCCGCAGCGGGCGGGAGATTCAACCCGCCAGGGGGAATTCGGGCAAGGGCAATTCGAGAGTCTCCGCGGCGTTTGGACGGGCATAACGAAACCTGGGGGCGAAAAATTTTTCTTGCCGAGCGTTGACCAGACTAGTCACGGGCCGAGCGAAGAATGAACGCCGAGGGTTTTGCGCGCGGGAGCTGGAGAAAACCGGGCAAAAACCCCCTGATTGAGTACTGCGCATCCAAGGGAGCTGCGCAGGGGCAAAACGAGCACGGTTCGTCGCTGGGCGAGTGTCGCAAATGTTTGCTAAAAAACAACTTAGGGAAATCCGGCGAGGAAGCTACCGGGCGAGAGGCACGCCTTTTCGACCCCTGCGCAGCGGGCAGGCCGGGGGGGAGACTGACACCGCGAAGTTCCTGCAAGTGTTGGTAAGAGTGGCGCGGATCGCGAAAGCACGAAAGGAGAAAAACGCGAAATGGAAACTCGCGCCCACGAGGAGAGCGGCACAATTTGTGGTTTAGCGAGCGAAAGAGCGCGGAAGTTGCAGTCGGGCCCGAGTCGAGGGCTTTATCCCCCGTTGGAGTACTGTTCAGTGGGAATGGGTGCGCAGGGGGCCTTGGCGAACCATCGACGGAGAAATCCACAGCGCAAATCCATTCAGAATAATCACTTACGACGATCATGCACTGGCGAATAGCGCGGCGAACAGCGACCTTTCGACCCCTGCGCAGTGGACGGGTCGGGGGGGAAAATCCCGACCACCGCCCGCAGGCGTGTTGCGAGGTCGCGGACCCGCAAGTGACCAGCGTGCAGGACGCTATTCCGCCGGGTATTCTGCAGGCCAGCTAACCATGACTTCATCCTTGTTCCCCCACGGCCAACCCGCCATGCACCGATTCGTTGCTTCCTTCGTATTTCGAGGGTGCCTAGCTTTTCTGGCGAGCGGGGTGCTCGCCCAGGCTTCGCCGCTCAACGCGGCGGAGGGGAAATTCAACGTCCTCTTCGTCATTGCCGACGACCTGACGCTGACCGCCCTCTCGTGCTATGGCAACCGGGTGTGCCAAACGCCCCACATCGACCGGCTGGCGGCCGAAGGGACGCGGTTCACGCGGGCCTATTGCCAGGCGACCTTTTGCGGCCCCTCGCGGGCGTCGTTCATGTCGGGCTACTATCCGCATGCCACGGGAGTGCTCGGCTATGTCAGCCCGCGCCCCGCCATCGGATCGCGCGCGACCTGGAGCGAACACTTCAGAAATGGTGGCTATCATGCGGCGCGGGTCAGCAAGATTTATCACATGGGGGTGCCCGGCGGCATTGAATCGGGAGGGGACGGCGAGGACGATCCGCCATCGTGGCACGAGCGCTTCAACAGCCCCGGCCCCGAATGGAAAGCGGCTGGAACCGGCGAAACGCTGGAGGGAAATCCCGACGGCAAAAAGCCGGTGGTCGGCGGGAATACGTTCGTTGTCGTCGCGGCCGAGGGGGATGACCTCGTTCACTCCGACGGCAAAACGGCGGCCAAGGCCTGCGAGTTGATCGCGGCCAACAAAGATCGGCAGTTCTTTCTGGCGGTCGGCTTCGTGCGGCCGCATGTGCCGTTCGTTTCGCCGCGGGCTTATCACGAGCCGTATCCCGCCGCGAAGATGGCGCTGCCCGAGAAGCTGCCCGGCGACTGGGACGACATCCCCCCGCTCGGCATCAATTACAAGACCAGCCGCAACATGCAGATGGACGAGCCGCGGCAGAAAAAAGCGATCGCGGGGTACTATGCGGCGGTGGCCTACATGGACGCACAGCTCGGCAAAGTGTTGGCCGCGCTGCGCGAATCAGGCGTGGAAGACAAGACGATCGTGATCTTTACCAGCGATCATGGCTATCATCTGGGGGAGCACGATTTTTGGGCCAAGGTGAGCCTGCACGAGGAATCGGCCCTGGTGCCGCTGATCGTCAAGGTTCCCGGCAAGCAGCCGGCGGTTTGCCGGTCGCTGGTGGAATTGATCGATCTCTATCCGACGACCGCGGCGCTGTGCGGCCTCGATGTGCCGGCCCGGCTGCAAGGGAAGAACATCGCGCCGCTGCTGGATGACCCGGAACAATCGGTGCGCGACGCGGCATTTTGCGTCAATGGGAAGGGATTTTTACTGCGCGAGGATGCGTGGGCGTACCTTCAATACGGGGAAGATGGAGCCGGCGGGAGCGAGCTCTTTGACATGACTCGGGATCCCCAGCAGTTTCACAATCTCGCCGCGCTCCCCGAACACCAGCCGACCGTCGCGCGGCTGGCGGCCCGCGTGGCGGACAAACTGAAGTCGATACGGGCTTCGGACCTTCCCGCTCGCCCCGCCGGCAAGAGGTAGTGGAGTGGCGTCTCTGGGCGAAAGCACGGCACACCCACGCGGGGCGGGGGACTGGGCACCGCAGCCCGAGGGAATCGCTTTACGGCCGGAAGTCGTCGCTGGGGGATAGGCTGGCCACGAATTCGGCGAGCAGGTCGGCGGCCCGGTCGATGTCGTCGAGCGAGATCATTTCGACGGCGCTGTGCATGTAACGATTCGGGATGCTGACGAGCCCGGTCGCGACGCCGGCCCGGTTGATCTGAATCGCGTTGCTGTCGTTCGGCTGGGCCTTGCCGCTGGCGGTCAGTTGGTGCGGAATCTCCCGCTGGCGGGCCGTTTGGATAAGCCGCTCGACGACGACTGGGTTCATGTTGGGCCCGCGAACGATGACCGGCCCGCTGCCGAGGCTCACTTCGCCTTGCTGGCGCTTGTCGATGGTCGGGCAATCGGTGGCGTGGGTCACATCGACCGCGATGCCGACTTGCGGATCGATGCCGAAAGCGCTTGTTTGCGCGCCGCGGAGGCCAATTTCTTCGGCCACGGTCGAGGCGGCGAAGAGGCCGACCCGCAGGTCGCGCTGGGCCGCGCGGCGCAGCGCCTCGATCACCACCCAGAGGCCGCATTTGTTGTCCATCGCGGGAGAATTGGCGAGGCCGCCGCGCATCTCTTGAAAGCCGAGCTTGAGCGTGACCGGGTCGCCGATGCGGACCAGTTCCTTCGCTTCGTCCTTGGTTTTGGCCCCAATGTCGAGCCACAAATCCTCGAGCTTGACCACTTGCTTTCGCTCTTCGTCGCTGAGCAGGTGAATGGGCTTGCGGCTGATGATGGCGGGGAGCGGGCCGGTTGCGGTCCAGATCGTCATCCGCTGGCCGATGAGCTGCTGGGCGTCCCAGCCGCCGATGGTCTGGGCATAGAGGAAGCCGTTGTCGTTGATGTGCGTCACCAACATGCCGATCTGGTCGCAATGGCCGGCGAGCATGACGCGGAGCGGCGCGGCGGGATTTTTGGCCGCGATCACGTTTCCATGCAGGTCGGTCGTCACCTGGTCGGCGAAGTCGGCGACATACGACCGGACGACATCCTGAATCGGCCGTTCGTAGCCCGAGGGGCTGGGCGTTTCGAGCAGGCGAAGCAAAAACTCGCGAGGCGCGGAATCCATGCGGAAAATCTCGAAGGGGAAAAATGCACGTCACAACCAGATCATTGACCCGCGATTATGCCATAGTTGGCCCGCGCCGTGGCCTCCTCCCAGAGCGGATTCAGACTTCGCCCGGCACCGGCAGGTCCTCGATTTCGAGATGCTGTTCCAGCGTCTGCTCGATGAACAGGGCATGGTCGAGATCGTCGAGACCGGTGAGCAGCTTCTTCTTCTCGCCGCTCGTCAGCAGCGCCTGCACTTCGTAGGAGGCGGTTGTGCTTCGGCGATTGCGGCGAACCGACTCGCTGCAAAAAAGCTGCTGGATGTCGGCTGTTGGCAAGCGAGTGTTGCCCGGCCAGGGCAAAGGTCCGTGGCGGACCGAAAGCTCCCCTTGCGAAACGCGGATGACCGTCCGGTTGACGAACGCGCACAGGAGATAGTAAGTCAGCCCCACCCCCACCGCGACGTGAATGACCGGAAACAAAAGCATTACGAGGGCCCCCCACTGCATGCCGTTGGCCTGCCACAACATTCCCAGTCCGGCCGCATACCAGACGACGAGAAACCCATCCCAAAATGCGCAAAAGAAGATCAAAAACCAGACCGCGTGGGTGAACCAACTGCGGGTGATCGTGAGCTCTCGCCCCCAGGCATCGACTTTGAACCGCTTGGGAAGCGGCACGCGCGGGCGAGGGGGCCGGCCGGGATGGCCGCCGATATCGTCCAAAAAGCTGAATACCGCGTCGCACGCCTGGCACTTGGCGATCGCCAGCTCGATGTTCACATCGGCCGCCGGAATGGGCTTGCCGCACGATTTGCAGTGGATCGGCATGGGAATGTCGTTGGAAAAGTCGAGGAATACGTCGCGGTCGTGGTCGCACGGCTGCCGACCCGGAACCGGCGGGGCTCGTCATTCCGGTGGCCGAATTGTTTGAATAAGGCGCGGGTAACGCGCATCGTGCCCCAAGGGGCGGAAAAATCGGCCCGCGGGGCGCAACCGCCGCTGGCCGGGGGGCGGGGGCTACGTTATAACCCTCTATGGCTGCCGATGTTGCGTCGATCCGCTGCCCGCCGGGAGTTGCCTCTTGAATATCGTCTTCGCCAGCAGCGAGATTCACCCCTTTGCCAAAACGGGCGGCCTGGCCGATGTTTGCGGGGCCTTGCCGGTCGAGTTGGCCCGCCAAGGGCACAATGTCGCCGCCATCATGCCGGCCTATCGCCAGGTGAAATCGACCGGCCTGCCGCTGGAGCCGCTGGGGGTCAAGTTCGACATTCCGATCGGCAATAAGATCGTCCGCGGCCGCCTGTTGCGAGGGACGATTCCGGGTTCGGATGTGCCGGTGTTTTTCGTCGAGCAAGACGACTATTTCGACCGGGGAGAGCTGTATCGGCACAAGGGCGAAGACTTCAAGGACAATTGCGAGCGGTTCGTGTTCTTTTGCCGGGCGGCACTCGAATCGATCCGCCTATTGCACTTGCAGGTCGATGTGATGCACTGCCACGATTGGCAAACCGGGCTGATTCCGGCGTATCTAAAGATCGAGTACGCCCACTGCCACGGCTACGAGAACATCGCCTCGCTGCTGACGATTCACAACCTCGCGTATCAGGGCATTTTCTGGCATTGGGACATGCTGCTGACCGGGCTCGACTGGAAATACTTCAACTGGCACCAGATGGAGTTTTACGGCAAGCTGAACCTGCTCAAAACGGGCATTTCGTTTGCCGATGGGCTCAGCACCGTCAGCCCGCAGTATGCCAAGGAGATTCAAACCGATCCGCTCGGTTGCGGGCTGGATGGGGTGCTATCGCAGCGGAGCGATGCCTTGATCGGCGTGATCAACGGCGTCGATTATCACGCCTGGAATCCGGCGACCGATCCGCAGCTCGCCCAGAAGTATGACGACACGACCTGGCAAGCCGGCAAAAGCGCTTGCAAAGCGGCTTTGCAGCGCGAGCTGGGTCTGCCGGAATTGCCGCGGACGCCGATCGTCGCCATCGTCGGCCGCCTGGCCGATCAGAAGGGGTTCGACCTCGTGGCGGACGTTATCCGCCGCTGGGCCCCGCACATGGAAACGCAGTGGGTCATTTTGGGGACCGGCGAGCCGTATTATCACGATCTGCTGGGGGAGCTATCGCGGCAAATTCCACATCGCGTGGCGGCGCGGCTGGAGTTCAGCGATCCGCTCGCGCATCGCATCGAAGCGGGGGCCGATATCTTCCTCATGCCCAGCCGCTACGAGCCCTGCGGCCTGAACCAGCTGTACAGCCTGAAATATGGCACGGTGCCGGTCGTTCGGGCGACGGGGGGCCTCGTCGATACCGTGACCGACGCCTCGCCCGAAAATCTCGCCGCCGGCAAGGCGACGGGCTACGTGTTCGAGGCGTATAACGCGAGCGTGCTCGAATCGACGCTCCACCGGGCGATCGATACATACTGGAACAACCTTCCCACCTGGGAGCAAATCGTCGCCACCGGCATGAAGCAAGATTGGTCGTGGACCACGAGCGCCAAATCGTATGCCGACGCCTACACCCAAGCCGGCCAGCGCCACCGGGCGGAGCGCGAGCGGCTGAAGCACCAGCGATAGCAGCGCGAGGGGCGCATGTCCGAATACCGCCAAGAGCCGCTGTCGCGCCGCTGGGTGATTATCGGCACGGAGCGCGCGGGGCGGCCGAACGAGTTTCTCGAACCGCTTCCGAGTCGTCAGCCAATCCCCTGTCCCTTTTGCGCGGGGAACGAGCGCGAAACGCCCGACGCGGTGGCCGTCTATAAAAAGAACGGCCGCGGCTGGCTGGCGCGGGTGGTGCCCAACAAGTTTCCCGCCGTGCAAACCGCGACCGTGCTCGGCGGGGGGGCGCTACCGCTCGGTTCGATTGCGCCCGCCGGCGCGGTGCCGGGCTTTGGCCGGCATGAGGTGATTATCGAATCGCCGCGACATGTGGCGAGTCTTTCGGAGCTGACAGTGGCCGAGGCGGAAGTGGTGTTTCGGGCTTATCGGGACCGGATTCGCGATCTCAAGGCCGATGGCAGCTACCAATATGTTCAGATCTTCAAGAACGTCGGCTCGGCGGCGGGAGCGTCGCTGGAGCACGTCCATAGCCAACTGATGGCTTTGCCCGGCGTGCCCGAAGTGGTCGAGACCGAACTGTCCAGCAGCGGCGACTATTTCGCCCAGCATGGCCGGTCGCTGCTGGTGGACCTGATTGCGGCGGAAGTGGCCCAAGAAGAGCGGATCGTCGCCCAGTCGGAGCGGTTCGTCGCCTTCTGTCCCTATGCCAGCCGCTTCGGCTACGAGGTTTGGGTGGCCCCGCTCGCACACCAGTCGCGATACGAATCGCTGCAAGATGGGGAATTTGGCGAATTTGCGCAACTCATGCAGGACGTGATCGGTCGTATCGAACGTGCCAGCGGCCAAACGGCTTATAACTACTATTTGCACACCCAGCCGTTTGACATGCGTCCGCACGACCACTATCACTGGCATATCGAGATCGTGCCGCGCCTGACCAAGGTGGCCGGCTTCGAGTGGAGCACGGGTTGCTTCATCAACCCCTATCCTCCCGAAGCGGCCGCCGCCCATCTGCGAGCCTCTCCCGCTCGGCCCGCGTAGCTCGATGGTAACGATTGGATTCCGTGGCCCAGGCGCGGAAACCTTGCCGATAATTCCCGAAAGTCGCTCGACCCTCGCTGCGCGCGGGGCTGGCTGCTCCACTTTTGGCTATTTCCCGGCAGCGCAGCATCCCTAGAATTTCCACCAGTCGCTAGCAGCACCTTGGCCCGCAATCATCCCGCCATGACCCATCCGATTCGCCTTTGCCTTGTTCTGCACAATCACCAGCCGGTCGGCAATTTTGATGGCGTCTTCGAGCAGGCCTATCAAGACAGCTACCTGCCGTTTCTCGATGTTTTTGAAAGCTATCGCGACCTCGTCATCTCGCTGCACACCAGCGGCCCGCTGATGGACTGGCTCGACGAGCGGCATCCGGAATATGTCGATCGCGTGGCGCGGCTCGTTGCCGCCGGACGAATCGAAATCGTCGGCGGCCCCTATTACGAGCCGATCATGACGATGATTCCCCCGCGCGACCGCGTGGGGCAAATCACCACCTATTCGCGCTGGCTCGAAAACCGGCTGGGCGCCAAGGTGCAGGGCATGTGGATGCCCGAGCGCGTTTGGGAGGCTTCGCTCACCGCCGACCTCGCCGCCGCTGGCATGAAGTACACGGTACTCGACGATTTTCACTTCAAAAACGCCGGCCTCATCGACGAGCAGCTTTACAGCTACTACATCACCGAAGACGACGGCCGCACCCTCTCGATCTTTCCCGGCAGCGAGCCACTCCGCTATACCATTCCCTTTCAAGAGCCGCACGCCACGATCGACTATCTTCGCGGCATTGCCGAGAAGCATCCGCACTCGGTGCTCGTGTTTGGCGACGATGGCGAAAAGTTCGGCACCTGGCCGGAAACGAAAAAACACGTTTATGAGCATGGCTGGCTGCGCCGATTTTTCGACGCTCTGGTCGCCAACCGCAGCTGGCTGCAAACGACGACGCTGGCGGAAGCGACCGCCAGCGTGCCGCCGGCCGGCAAGGTGTATCTGCCCGATTGCTCCTACCGCGAAATGACCGAGTGGGCCTTGCCCGTGAACCAGCAGGTGGAATACGACCACCTCTATCACGAACTGGAGCACGACCCGCGCTGGCCGCGGATCAAGCGGTTTTTTCAGGGGGGCTTCTGGCGGAATTTCAAGGTGAAGTATCCCGAAGCCAACGAGATGTATGCCCGGATGATGATGGTCAGCAAGCGCGTCGCCCAGGCCGAAAAGGACGGCGCGGCGGGAGAATCTTTCAACCACGCTCGCCAGGCGCTTTATCGGGGCCAGTGCAATTGCCCCTACTGGCACGGCGCATTTGGCGGCATCTATTTGCCCCACCTGCGGAACGCGATTTATAACCAATTGATCGCGGCCGACAACCTGATCGATCAGGCCACGGGCAAAACCGGCTCGTATGTCGAAGCGACGGTCGATGACTTCAACTTCGATGCCCGCCCGGAGGTGCGCCTCGCCGGCGACAAGCTGATCGCCCTGCTCGCGCCCGCCAGCGGGGGGATGATGTACGAACTCGACGTACGCTCCATCTGCCACAACCTGCTCGCCTCGCTTGCCCGCCGGCCGGAGTCGTATCATCGCAAGGTGATTGCTGGGCCGAGCAACCAGAACGGCAACGTCGCCAGCATCCACGACCGGGTGATCTTCAAGCAGGCGGGCCTCGACGAGCGGCTGCAATACGATCCGGCTCCGCGCAAGAGCCTGCTCGACCATTTCTTCGAGCTGGGGGCGACGCGCGACCAGGTCCATCGGGGCGAAGCGAACGAGCTGGGGGATTTCATCCAGGCTGCCTACGAATCGAAAATCCGCCGCGCCGCCGACCGCATCCAGGTGCAACTGTCACGCCTCGGCCGCGTGGGAGACCGAGAAATTCGCGTCACCAAGGGAATCACCCTGGCTGCCGGCAGTCCGACGCTTGAAATCACCTACTTGCTCGAAAATGTCCCCACCGACCTGCCGCTGCATTTTGGCGTCGAGCTCAATTTCGCTGGCCTCCCCAGTGGGGCCGACGACCGCTATTTCCACGATCTTGCCGGGCAGCGGCTGGGGCAGCTCGGCACGCAGCTCGACCTGCACGATGTCGAAAGCCTGGGGATGGTCGATGAATGGCTCGGCATCGACGTGTCGCTCAAGATCAATCGTCCCACCAGCTTGTGGACCTTTCCCATCGAGACCGTCAGCCAGTCGGAAGGGGGCTTCGAGCTGGTTCACCAGTCGGTCGTCGCCATCCCGCACTGGGTGGTTCGCGGCGACGCTTCCGGCCGCTGGTCGGTGACAATCCTGCTCACTGCCAGCACCGCCCTGGCCGAATCGCGGATGCGACCCGCCCCCAACCGCCTCGAAGCCACCCCAGCTTGAGGCAGGTCCGCCGCTTATTCCACCACCAGCCGGGGCGATTCCTCGTCGTCGCGGCGTTCCCATTCGCGGCGAACTTCGCCCAGGCCATAGGCGCACAGCTCGAACTGGCTGCTCAGGCGGTGGAGCAACTCGCTTTCGGTGTCTTGCTCGCGGTCGGTGGCGATGGTGCTGGCGATGAGATACGCCTTCTTGCCTTGCGAGCAATAGTCGATGAAGAAGTCTTTCGTCTCCGCGCCGCGCAGCTTGGGGAGCGATTCGGGATAAACGCCCGTCCAGAACAGCGTCACGTCGCCAATGTGGCGATGCACGTCCCGCCTGGCCAGCCCCACGCGCTGTTCCGCCTCGGCCAGCATATCGGCCACTTCCAGCACCGGCCGCCCCGACAAATTGCGAAAGCGATGGACCGTGTCGAGCCGCGAGAATCGCAGCATCAGATCGCTGAGATAATCGACGAGCGGCGGATCGGCCACTCCCAGGCGAGCCTGGAAGACGTATTCACAAACGCCGGCGAAGAAGCGGCTCAAAGCCGAGGGGCGGGCAGTCATGAGAAACACCATCTCCATAGCGAGTGCATCGCGGGAGAGGCGGCCCCAGCCTTGTCGAATCGCCCGGTTTCGTCCCGACGCCGCTGGGGTCGTCTGGCAGCCGCCGACGCGACTGGGAAACCATCTATCTCAACTAATATTTCGACCCGGCGGTCGAGTCAAGATTGATAATTTCCAAAAATCGGGACGAATTGGGAATGGCGGCGGGCGGGGGCGTTAAAACAGTTCCTTGATGACCGTGCCCCCTTCGACCAGCTTCAGCGGCTGGTTGAGCTCGGTGTAATACTCGGAGTGCGGGTCGAGGCCGAGCACCTGGCAGAAGGTGACGAACAGGTCGCTCACTTCGACGGGCCGGTCCTTCACCTTCACCCCTTCGTCGTCGGTCGAGCCGATCACCTGCCCCATCTTCACACCGCCGCCGGAGAAGCCGACCTGCCAGCCGTCGCTGTAGTGGTCGCGGCCGCCTTGCGCGTCGAACTTGGGGGTGCGGCAGAATTCGCCCATCCAGACGACGAGCGTGTCGTCCAAAAGGCCCCGGTCGGCCAGGTCGGTCAGCAGCATCGCGTAGCCGCTATCGGTTTCGTCGGCCAGGATCGGCATTTCGGCGAAGCCATTTTTGTGGGTATCCCACCCTTGGTCGTTGATCGTGCCACCGTTGATGACCTCGATGAAGCTCACCCCCGCCTCGATCAGCCGACGCGCCAAAAGGCACCCTTGGCCGAAATAGTTGCGGCCGTAAGCATCGCGGAGCGAATCGGGCTCTTTGGAAAGGTCGAAGGCCGAAAGAAGCGGGCTGAGGACGAACCGGCTGGTGCGATTGTAGATTTCTTGCTGCTCGCGGGCGGCCTTGGCGCTGCCACGGGCGGCGAATTCGCCGTCGAGCTTAGCGGCCAAGGCCAGCCGCCGCTGCAAGATGGCCGGATCGACGGTCGGGTGTACGTCGTCGGGCAATTTGCCCGCTTCATCGATCTTGAACGATTCGTACCGCGGGCCGAGCACGCCGCTGTTGACATCGCGCGTCTTGATTCGCGGCTTGCCGATCCGCACGAAAGCCGGCAGGTCGAAGCCGGGATCGTACCGGTCACGGGCGACGACCGAACCCCACGTCGGATACGGAATCGTGGGCTTCATCGGATAGCCGGTGCGAACCAGTTTGATCGCGCGGAAATGGTCCCGCTCCTGGCTGACCATCGAGCGAATCAAGGCGATCTTGTCCATAACCTGGGCGGTCTTCGGCCAATACTCGGCCACCTGCACCCCCGGCAGCTTCGTATTGATCGCCTTCGCCGGCCCTTGAAACTGCGAGCCGATCTTGGGATTGAACGTCTCAAACTGGCTCGGCCCCCCATCCATCCAGAGGAGGATCATCTTCTTGCCGCTCTTTTTCAGCTCATCGCTCTTGGCCAGCAGCAAATCGCGCCACGAGAGCGAAACCGCCCCCGCGCCCGCCGCGACGGACAGAGTCTTCAGGAAGCCGCGACGCGACGCGATGCCGTGGGCGGAAGTGGTGACGTTGGCGAAGGTACGGAGCATGGGGAGGAATCCTTCAAGGCTAGGGGCGCGACCAATCTTCAACATTCAACCCTGGTACGATCATGAAGTCACGAACGTTTCGGGTAACACCGTGGCGTTATGCTCGAGTGCAATGGCTGCGATTCGGAGGTCGTTGGCACGGACATTGAACTTGGCTTTCAATAAATCATGAAATCGGGCAATGGCAGCTTCGCTGAACGGCAAAACTCGAATTCCAGACAGGAATGAAACCGCATTGGCGAGCTCGTCGTATCTGAGCGCTAGTTGTCGCGGAGTTTTTGCCTTCCGAATCATGGAGTACCAGCCGCTAAGTGCTTCCTCCACCACAATCACCGGGACCGCAATCTCGCTGGACGGGTGACTTGAGATTCGCGATGCAACGACCGCGTCCCCTTTCTTCAATAGCGAGATAATGTCCGAGTCCAGGGCGAACAGGCTCACGGCTGTTCGCGGTATTCAATGCCCGCCTCAACGTCACACTGGCGCCTGTACGCTTCCACCTCGGCCCGCCAATCATCGAACAAGGGGTCGTCTTTGAGTCTGCCGGCCATTCTTAACCATGGATTTTCCGAGCCGACGCATACTTCCACCATCACCACTTCCTTCCCTTGCTCAAGCTGCCTGTTGAGCTCATAGCGCACCTTCGATACTGCCTCCTCGCGCGTGCTCCCTTCGGCGACAACCGTGAAGGGTGACGTGCTTTCCGCGCGAAAGCTACCCAATCCTGTCGGTGAGACCGCTACGGCGATTTGCATGACTACTCTTCATTCCTTGCGGCATTGCTCGGCGGGCGGGACGCCTGCCCCATGTTACCGCCGGCTCAAAAACTCCGCCGAGTTCACCATGCTCCAGAGCAAATCCTCAAAGCCGGTTTTGCGGTCGCCGACGCTCGCCAGGTGCGACTGGGCGATGTCGATCTCTTTGGGAGTCGGCTTGCGGGCCAGGACTTGCTGATAGAGGCGGGTGACCGCGACGGCGTTGTCGGTTTCGGACTCAAGCACCTTGGCGAGCATGGTCTCGGCGCCGGGGGAGGCGTCGATCTGCTTTTGCACCTGCCTGTTGTTCATCAGGAACATCGCCTGCTGCATGGTACGGGCGACGTTGCTCTGCTCGCTCGAAGGATCGAAGCCAAAGGCGTCGTTCACCAGGTCGCGCGTGCTTTTCGGCGGTGGCGGAAAGCGAATGCCCGGCTTGGCGGGTTCCGGTTCTGGCGTGACATTCGGCAAACCCAGGCCGGCGGCCAGCGAGTCGAACACCTCGTCCCCCCGCAAACGGCCAGCCGGAATCGTCACGAACGGCTTGGCTACCTTGGGATCGGCATCGCGAATTTCGCGCTGATAGCTGCGGCTATTGGCGACGACGCGGAAGACGTCTTTCACATCGAACTGGCTGGCGGCAAAGTGGCCGGCCAGAGCGGCATGAACTTCGGGAAGCACGCGGTCACCCAGTTCGCCGATTTCATCCACTGGCTCGCAAAAGCCGCGCCCCATCATGCGGGCCCAAACGCGGTTGGTGAACGCCTTGGCGAACCACGGATTGTCGGCCCCGACAATCCACTCGGCCAGCTCCACGCGGCGCTTCATATCGCTCACGCCGAGCTCCGTCTCCGCCTCGGAAAAGGCCATCGGCTTCATTTCGCTTTTGCCTTCGGGCATCTTGTGTTCGCCGGCGGGCTTGCTGCTGACGATGATCTGATTCGAGTCGTTCCACGGCAGCTTCGCCTGGACCCGCACGAAAAACGCCGCGACGTGGTGAAACGTCTCTTGCGGCATGTCGATGAACTTATGGTCGTGGCACTCGGCACACTGAATCTGCGTGCTCAAAAAGACGCGGGTCGTTTCCGAGGCCAGCCGCGACTTGTCCGCCTGATGAAAGCCGACGAACGTCGCTGCCGGGTTTTCGCCCACTTTGCCCACGGCGGTGATGATCTTATACGTCGTTTCGTCCCAGCCTTTGCCGCCGTTGAACTCGCCCGCGAGCCAACCCTTGAGCGTGCCGTAGTTGAGGAAGGTCAGCTCCGGCGACGGCGTGCGATAGCTGATGACGTCGCTCCAATAGTTGGCCCAGTTGGTGCCGAATTCCGGCGAGGCAAGCAGCTTTTCGACGAGCTTCGCCCGCTTATCGGCCGAGTTATCGGCGGCAAACGCCTGCGATTCGGGCATCGTCGGCTGGCGGCCGATCAGATCGAGCGTCACGCGGCGGAGATAGTCTTCGTCGGCCACAATCGCCGCATCGGCGATTCCGCCGACATGCTTCTCCATCAAAGCATCAAGCTCCGCCACGGTCAGCTTCGCCAGCGGCTTGGCGGGGGCCTGCCGAACAAATGCCGGAGCTTTCTCCTCGGCCGATTGGGTGGGCTTTGCATCCGGCTTGGGGACGGGCTTCTTGACCACCGGCTTTTTCGGGTCCGGCTTTTTGTTCGGATCGGGGGTCACGGCGGCGAGGAACTTCGGGGTGTTCTTCTCGAAGTCGGCCTTGTATTTGGCAAACTCCTCGGGCGCGATCACATGAATCGCATCGGCAATGACCACCCCCTTGTCATTCCCTTCGGCCGACACGGTGATCTCGATCTTCCCCGCCTCGAAGCTGAATTCGCCGAGCGACTGAAACGACATCGGCCCCGCCGGGCGATTCTGCTGGTTCACCACCACGGGCTGGTCCCCATCGGGGGTGGGAATCAGCACCACCGCCTTGGTGCTGCGGTTGGGTCCCGGAGTGTACGACGTGAGCACCTGATAGGTCCCCGCGGTCTTGATTTCGACCGGGAACTTCACCACCTGCCCCGCGCCGCCGGGAGCATACAAATAGCCCACACCAACGAACGGCCGCGTATGGGCGGACTCGGTCCAGGTTCCTTCAACCGTCGCGTCGGAATCATCCACCACGATGCCGGGCAGGCGCGAGGGATCGAGGCCCCCTTCGGCGGCAGGCGCAACGGCGGGGGCGGCAAGGATCAAGGCTAGCAGCGCCAGGGCTGCGCGTTGAATTGTCGTCGGCACGTCGTAAGTCCCTTGTGGGTTGATAGTTGGAGCGAGAACCCCCGGTCCGAATCTCCTGAGTGTAACGCGGCCAAACGGGGGCTGTCAAACTGGATTGCCGCCATCGCCACGAATTGCCGGGCGGCCAAAATGGGCTGGCGAGGTGCCCCGTGGCAACCGCGCGAATCCGAAAGGCGTCTTTCCGCGAAGCCCCACCCAAAGCGATGTCCATCGAGGTCCCACCGCCGGTCGCCGGAGCGAGTATGCCCGCGGCTAACCGTGCAGCGAGAATCTTAAAACTTCGGCGTGACAAGCACCTCCAGCAGCCGGCTGCCGCGAACGACTTGCAGCAGCACGCCGCGCTCGGCGGCGGTGGCGGAAAGGACGCGATGCAGGTCGTCGGTGCCGGCAATCAGGCGGCCCCCGGCACTGATGATGAAGTCCCCCGCCAAGAGCCCCGCCACGGCCGCTGCGCCGCCGGAGAGGGTCTCGACGATGGCGACCCCCTGATCGGCCAGCAAATCGAGGTCGCGGACGAGCTTCCGCGGCAAATCGACCACGGTCGCCGTAATTCCCAGCGACAGCCGCCGCACCCGGCCGTGGTCGAGCAATTCGCCGACGACCCAGCGGGCGGTCGTCGCCGGCACGGCAAAGCCCAGCCCCTGGGCCTGGGCGATAATCGCCGTATTGATGCCGACCACCCTACCGCGGCTATCGACGAGCGGACCGCCGGAGTTGCCGGGATTCAGCGGGGCCGTGTGCTGCACAATGCTTTCAATGAGCCGTCCCTGCTCGCCGCGCATCGAGCGCCCGAGGGCCGAAATCACGCCGGTTGAAACGGTCGAGCGAAATCCAAATGGATTCCCCACCGCGATGACCAGCTGGCCGACTTGCAGCGCGTCGCTGTCTCCCAGCTCGGCCTGAGGTAAATCGCGGGCGGCGAGGCGAAGGAGTGCGAGGTCGCACGCGGGGTCGTCGCCGATCAGTTCCGCATCGAGGGTATCGCCATCTTCGGTGGCGGCCCGCAGGCGCTTTCTACTGCCGACAACGTGACTGTTCGTGAGGGCGAGGCCATCGGCCGCGATGAGAAAGCCCGAACCTTGGCCGCCGCGCGGGTCGTCGGAACGACCCATCACCGAGATGACTGCCGGCCCGACCTGGCGGACCACGCCGATCACCGCCTGCGAGTAGGCATCGAGCAAATCGCCATCGCCCGCCGAGGGGCGCGAACCACCAGCGGGGTTTGCCGGTCCAAAAAGAGGGCTCGAATCGGCCACGAAACGGGCAATTGACTGACTGTTAATCACTGGAAGGCTCCGGCTGCTTAAAAAATTGGCTATCCAATTTTAGCGCCCGCCGGGCCAGGTCAAGTTTTGAGTTCCGGATACTCCGCAGGCGAAGTATTTGCGGCGGTTATTCAGCCGCTAGGGGACAAAATGTCGTTTTGTGGGGCGAAAAGGCTCCATCGGCGAATGTGTGGCATGGTGTTTGCGAAACATGCTTTCGGTGCGTGAGATTGTCTCACGAAACAAAAAATTTGTATTGACGCTGCAATGGACTTCCGATACTAGAAGACGACGCGTTAGCCCCGGGGTCTCACCGCGAAGTCCTCACCTTTGCAGCAAGGAGGTGACTGGTGAGTCCCACTCTTTCGACTTTTTGCGCTATCGTTGTTTCCCTGGGCATCAATCCCACCGAGGACGTGGCCCGCGAGCAGGTGGACCTCATGGAGGTCAACCATTTTTATGACGAGCAAGGGCGGCTCGTGTTTGACCAGGTCATCTTCTACGACTGGTCGGCCGAACATAGCCGCTACATGGTCCGTGCCTGGCGACTGGTGAAAAATCCCGCCCAGCTTCCGCAGCGCGATTGGAAAATCGGCGGCTACATGGCGGTGTGGCACGATGGCGAAGTACTCCGCCAGGTTCACGGCCAATCGATGCGCGAGACCTGGACGCAGTACGACCCCGAATTAGTCGAGCGCGAGTATTTGCCGAAAGAACGGCGCAAGGAATTGCGAACGATCAAGGTGGATAAGATCGCCGCCCGGCCGTAGCGATTACCCCTTTTTCGTCCCTTTCGCGCCATCCTTCGCCGGATCATGGTTCGGATTCGGCGTCGGCAACTGAGCGCCGACGTCCTTTCGCCAGCCTCGTAATTGCCCGAGCAGCCGGTCGCGAACTTGCGGCTGCGAAGCGGCCAGGTCGTGCTGCTCGCTGATGTCGTCTTTGAGGTTATAGAGTTCGACGCGACCATCCTCGAAGAATTCGACCAGCCGCCAATCGCCGGCGCGGATCGCGCTATAGGGCGTTGCTCCGCCGGGGTGATAGTGCAGGTAGTGCCAGTAGATGGCTTCTCTTTCAATCTTGTTGCCGCGCAGCAGCGGCGCGAGGCTGATCCCGTCCACTTTCGCGGGCGATTTCTGGCCGGCCAGATCGAGGAGCGTCGGAAACAGATCAACGCTTATCACCGGCTCATCGCTCGTTTTGCCGGCGGGAATCGCCCCCGGATACGACACGATCCACGGCACGCGCACGCCCCCTTCATAAGCCGACCCCTTACCGGCCCGCGCGGGGGGATTGGTCGTGCTTCGCAAGAGGCCCCCGTTGTCGGAAGTGAAGACCACGACGGTTTTCTCTCGCAGCTTGAGTTGATCGAGTTGATCGAGGAGGCGACCGATTCCCTGATCGAGGCTCTCAATCATCGCGGCATAGATGGGGTTATTATGCGGCGCGTCGGGCTGGGCCTTGGCTTTGTATTTGGCAATGAGATCGGCCTTGGCTTGTAGCGGCGTATGCACGGTGTAGTGGGGCATATAGAGGAAGAACGGCTGATCGCGGCTGGCGGAGATGAAGGCCAGCGCCTCGTCGGTCAGGCGGTCGGTCAAGTATTCGCCCGGTTTTCCCTCGCTCAAACCGGGAAGTTTGATGGCTGCAGTTTCGTAGGGGAAGAAATACGACGGCGGCTGCCCCTTGTGATTGCCGCCGATGTTGCGGTCGAAGCCTTGCGTAGTGGGCCAGAACTCCTCGCCTCCCAAGTGCCACTTGCCGATGTGGCACGTCGCATAGCCGGCCGAGCGAAAGGCTTCGGCGAGCGTCGTCTCTTCGAGCGGCAGGTGCTGGGTCCAATCGGGAACTTGCAGCTTCGCGAACGGCCGCTTATGCCCCTCGATCCAGTCGGTAATGTGCAGCCGGGCCGGATACTTGCCGGTCATCACCGCCGCCCGCGTTGGCGAGCAAACGGTACAGGCCGAGTAGCCATGCGTCAGCCTCATGCCGCTGGCAGCCAGGCGGTCGATGTGCGGGGTCTCGTAAAACGTGCTCCCAGCGCACGATAGGTCGGTGAACCCCATGTCATCAATCAGGATCAAGATCACATTTGGCGGGCGCGTGGCTTCGGCAGCGCTGCTGGTCGTACCAACCACTGCCGGGAATAGGATCGACGCGAGAAACGCCAGGCAATTTTGTGTTTTCATGCCGACATTCTGCCTAGCCGCCATGCGCCAGGCAAGCCGCCAAAGTAGTCCCGCCAGGCCCGTGGCGGGATTGCTTCGCGAATTGCATCGTCCATTTGGCAGGCACGTCGCCCAAGGGACTGGGCGACCTACTTTGCACACTCCCATTTCTTTGAAAGCTCCCCGTCCAGCGGCTATAAGAAAGTGGAGTCGCTCGCCGCACCCATTTGGATAACATCATGCCCGCACTTTCCTGGCTCGCGCTGACTCTCTTGGCGGCGGCCCCGATCGAGGCCGACATCGTGCTGCGCGGCGGCACGATCTACGACGGCGGCACCGGGGAGGGAGTCGTCGGCGACGTGGCGATCAAGGGGGACCGGATCGTCGCGATAGGCAAATTCGAGCTGGCTGGCACGCCGGACATCATCGAGGTCAAAGGGCTGATCGTCGCCCCTGGCTTTATCGACCTGCATACCCACAGCGATACGCCCATCACCCAGGCCGAAACCAAGCAGAACGCCAACTACCTGCTGCAAGGAGTGACCAGCATCGTCACTGGCAATTGCGGCTTTGGGCCGGTCGATGTCGCGGCATATCTCGCGAAAATCGAAGAGCAGGGGGCCGGCACGAACGTGCTGCATTTGGTGCCGCACGGCAGCCTGCGGCAAAAGGTGATGGACGACGCCAATCGCCCGCCGACGCCGGACGAGCTCGACAAAATGCGGGATTTAGCCGCCGCCGGCATGCAGGACGGCGCCTGGGGCATGGCGACGGGGCTGATCTATACGCCCGGGTCGTTTTCGCAAACCGACGAGCTCGTTTCCCTGGCCGAAGTAATTGGCCAGCACGGTGGCATCTATGCCTCGCACGTTCGCAACGAGGGGAACCAACTGCTCGAATCGTTCGACGAAATCCTGGCCATCGGGCGTAAAGCCAAGCTGCCGGTACATGTGTCGCACATCAAAGTGACAGGCCGGCCCAACTGGGGGCTCGCCCGCGATGGCATCGCCAAGCTGAACGAGGCCCGCGCCGCCGGCCAGCGGGTGACCGCCGATCAATATCCCTATATCGCCAGCAGCACGTCGCTGGCGGCCACGCTCATTCCCGATGAACTCCGCTCGTGGCCCAAGCTCAAGGCGGCCCTCGACGATCCCGAGCAGGGGCCGAAGGTGCGGGCCCGCATCGAACGCTCGCTGGCCGACAAAGACGGCGGCGCGGCGGTGGTCGTCGCCAGCTTCGCCGACCAGCGGGCTTGGCAAGGGAAAAGCCTCGCCAAAATTGCTCAGGAAACCGGCCAAAGCCCGCTCGCGGTCGTCCTCTCGATCATGGAGCGCGGCGGCTGCTCGATTGTCAATTTCGGCATGAACGAGGACGAGGTGCGGCTCTTCATGCGCGAGCCCTGGGTGGCGACCGCCAGCGACGGGAGCGCGATGTCGCTTACCGCCCCCACGCAGCCCCATCCGCGGTCGTTCGGCACCTTTCCGCGAAAAATCGGCCGCTATGCCATCGAGGGGAAGTTCATCCCGCTGGGGCAGGCAATTCGCAGCGCCAGCGGCCTGCCCGCCGACATTTTGAGCCTGCCCGAGCGCGGCTACCTGAAGCCGGGCTACTTCGCCGACGTGGTCGTGTTCGATCCGGCCACTTATCGCGATAACGCCACGTTCGAGAAGCCCCTGCAATGGGCCAGCGGCGTCAGGCTCGTTTTGGTCAACGGCCAGATCGCAGTCGAAAACGAAAAACCGACCGACGAGCTCGCCGGCCGCGCGTTGCGGCACAACGTCGTGGGGCCAAATGCCGTGGGGCAGGCGTCCCGCCTGCCGAATCCATAGTTGACTGGCACCGCATTGATTCGGTTAGCTGGACTTACGTAATCGCCGATTCAATCGCTAGTGCAGCGATAAAAGGCCGACTTGGCTATCGCTCGCGCGCCGCCCACCGCAGCCGATAACCGTAGGCACGAAAGAGAAGCAATGTTGCCACCAAGATCGCGGTGTAGCTAAAGATCACGAGCATTGTCACGATGACGGCCTCCGACCCGACTGGCCGACCCTCGTTCTGAACAACCATTACCAGAATCGTCGCGCAACCTGCGACGCCGGCGTACACGAACGACAGTAATGCTCCCGCCATGCTGTCCAGCCGTGGACGCAGAAGAAGAATCAACCCCACGGGCGTTGACAGTAAACTGATTCCCGCAACACTTGCCAAACCCATGCCCCAACGAGGCCAATCGACTGGCGAAGAATCTGTTGCCGAAAAACGAATCGTGGATATCGCGATAGCCGTGATGACGGTTCCACCCAGAATATCGCCGATTGACAGCGACCTGCCTTCGGATGAGGCAACACTACACTTGCCTTCGATTCGCCATCCCAGGTGCGTTCGCAGTGGCCACAGCGGCACCTGCGTTGCCAGACTAACAGGCATTGCGGCCCCACTAAGCAGACGAATGAACTCCATCGAGTCAACAGGGAATCCGTCGGTTCCATAGGTCAACCAATACCCGGCGTACCAGCTAGCCCCAAGTAGCAGCAGGGCTCCCAATTGAAGTAAACAGCGGCGCGGGAACGACTGGCTACCGAAAACCTGCCAAATTGCCAGCAAAGCGATCTCGGCTGGTATGACTCCAAAAGCGATTGCTTTCGGAAACGCTCTGAATTTTGTCGGAGTCTCACTCCAAAACGGGACCAAAAGAAAATTAAACATGGCGAAGCAGAAAGCGAGAGCCCCAACAATTACTGCGAGTCGATTCATGGGCCAATGGTCACTCCTGGCCTGTTCCGTTTGCGAAAGTGACTCTGGTTGGGACATAATCCACTGTTTGGAATTTCGGGACCCGATCCTACTTTCCCATACGCAGCGATCCCCAGCAGTTTAGCCTCCATGCAATCAGTTCTTCATCTCTCGCGCCGCCAAGCACTGGTGATTTTAGGGACATTCCCGCTCACAGGTGCATTGCGGGCCGCCGACGTGCCGGTAACCTCCGATCCCCTCGCTCCCTGGCGGTCCAACGTCAAAATCCGCCCGGTCAGCAGTGCGGCGGGCAGGCATTCGATTCATAGCTACTACGTAAAAAGCCCGGAAAGCCCGGACGGCAAGTCGGTGCTGTTCTATGTTTCGACGGCGGCCAACGGGCAGGTGGGCGATATTGTGGTGCAGGACCGGCAAACGGGGGCGGAAAGGATCGTCGCCCGTGGCGTCCACACCGAAGACGCCCACCGGGCCGCCTGTCAGCAGTGGATTTCCGGCGGCCGGCGGGTCGCCTTTCACGACATGCGCGATGGCCAGTGGCTGATCGCGGTCGTTGATCTGGATACTGGGAAAGAGCGGATTCTGGCTCGGGACCATCAACTGGGCTTTGGCGAACCAACGGGGGAGCAGTTGCCCATTTATGGCTGCCACTGGAATCCGAGGGTTCATCGCGACCTGGAGTTCGTGCATGCCGAAACGGGGGAGCTACGCAAAATCGCGACGGCCGCAGAGGTCGAGAAATTCCAACCCGCTTGGATCGCCGAGGAATTTTCCGGCAAGCCGATCTCGATTTTCTTCCCCGTCATCAGCCCCGACGGGCGGAAGGTCTTTTTCAAAATTGCCGCCGGCGCGGGGGGAGACAACTACCAATCCAAAGCCGCCAGCCACCGGCAGGGGATTTTCGCCTACGATCTCGACAAGCAGCGACTCGTATTTTTCCGCGGCAAGTGGGGGCATCCGGCCTGGCATCCCGATTCGCAGCGGATTAGCGAAATGGGGAACCTGCTGTTCGACACGGCGGACGGCAGTTACAAAAAAATCGCGAACCTGCCGACCCTCCGCGGGTGTCATCCTTCGATCAGCCCCGACGGCAAGCTGCAGGCCCAGGATGGCTACTTGGGCGACCTCGATCCCACGCCTAATCAGTGGGGGGTGATTGTGTGCGACACGCGCGGCGACCATTTCCAGGTGCTGCATCGGTTTGACAATAGCCAGGGGGCCAAATCGTGGCGCAAGAACCACCCGCATCCCGTTTTCAGTGCCGATGGCCGCCGGCTTTATTTCAACGTGAATAGCGGCGAATTCACGCAGCTATTCGTCGCCGAAATCGCTGGCTAAATCCAGCGATTCCCTCCCCTCCAGCAAGCTCGACACATGCCAGAACTGGGCGTCAACATCGATCACGTGGCCACGATCCGCCAGGCCCGCAAAACCTATGAGCCGGACCCCGTGGCGGCCGCCGTGCTGTGCGAATTGGCGGGGGCCGACGCGATTACGATCCACCTTCGCGAGGATCGCCGGCACATTCAAGACCGGGACGTGCGGGTGCTGCGCGAGACGGTGTCGATCAAGCTGAATTTGGAACTGTCGGTGGCCGAGGAGATCGTGGGAATCGCCTGCCAAACGCGGCCCGAGCAGGCGACGATCGTTCCCGAGCGGCGCGAGGAAGTGACGACGGAAGGTGGACTGGATGTCCTCGCGCATCGGGCCGCCACAGCACGCGCGGTCGAAAGGCTCAAAGCGGCGGGCATCGCGGTCAGCCTGTTTCTCGATCCCGATCCGGAGCAAATCGCCCTGGCGAAGGAATTGGGGGCCGACGCGGTCGAACTGCACACTGGGCAATATGCCCTCGCCCGCGGCACGGCTCAGGAGCAAGAGCTTGTTGCGCTGACCACCGCCGGCAAGCTGATAAGCGATCTGGGCCTCACCCTCCATGCGGGGCATGGGCTGAACTATCACAACGTCGTCCCCGTGGCCCGCATTCCCCGGATGCACGAGCTGAACATCGGCCACAGCATCGTCGCAAGGGCCGTGCTCGTCGGCTTGGAGCGGGCCGTCCGCGAGATGAAGGCGCTGGTGGAGTGAGCCAAAGCCTCGAACACTGGTCGGGAGGGCCAGGAGCCAGGAATTTTTGTTGGCGGGAGGGAATAAACAATCGGGATTGCGCATCTATACAGGTGGATAGACAGCAGTTGCGGAAATTGTCGCGACAGAATCGTTCTTTGGCAACCTGGTGAATTTTGACGAAGGGAGTTCTCAGCCCCGTTAGCGGCTGGATTATTGTAAGACCCAGCAAACCCTAGTAACTCTAGTAAGCGGAGAACAAATCGGGGTGCCAATAAGCAGCGCAAGTAATTGCTGTCAATACATTTACAACACAATAAGCGGGCGCAAGGTTGTGACGGCGCAATAAGGTTTGACGGGCAGTGGCCAGCCGGCGCAATGGCGGATCAGCTTCCCCTAGCAAAAGGAGCCTCGTGGCACGCCGGCTACTCGGTTTCCATCTGCAGGGCCGCCTGGGCTTGGGCGAAGTCGCTGGTGTCGGCCACGATCCGCCCGTCGCGCAGGACGATGGTCCGCCGGGCGTGGCGAGCCACCGTCTGGTCGTGCGTCACGAGAATGACGGTCAGCCCCTGCGTTTCGTTCAGCTCGCGGAACATGCCAATCACTTCGCGGCTGGTGCGGCTATCGAGGTTGCCGGTCGGTTCGTCCCCCATCAGGATGGCCGGCTCGTTGACCAGCGCGCGGGCGATGGCTACCCGCTGCTGCTGCCCGCCGGAGAGCTGACTCGGATGGTGATCGAGCCGGTCGGCGAGGCCCACCAGGGCCAGCTTCGCCTTGGCCCGGTCATGTCGCTGGCGAGCGGTGATGCCGCGGGCATAGAGCAGCGGCAGCTCGACGTTCTCGAGCGCGGTGGTGCGAGCCAGCAGGTTGAAGTTCTGAAACACGAAGCCGATGCGGCGATTGCGAATGCCGGCCCGCTGGTCGCGCGACATCGTAGCCACCTCTTCCCCCGCGAGCAAATAGCTGCCGCTCGTCGGGCGGTCGAGGCAGCCGAGCGTGTTCATCAGGGTCGATTTGCCCGATCCCGACGGACCGATGAGAGCGACATATTCCCCCGCCTCGATGCTCAGATTCGCCTCGATCAGCGCGCGGACCTGCACCTCTCCCAGGTCGTAGGTTTTGCAGATGCTGGTAAGCTGGATCAGCGGCACGCGAGCAATCCTGTCGGCACGAGTCGCCTTTTGATCCTACCCCGCTGCCACGAAGTGGTCACGCCCCGATGAACGCCCCCGATCGCAGCTTCCTGCCGACAGCCACGCTCGACATGCTCCGCCGCCGCGCGGAATTGCTCGCCCGCATGCGGCATTTCTTCGCCGTTCGCGATTTTTTGGAGGTCGAAACGCCGATTCTGTCGCACGACGTGGTGGTCGATCGGCATCTTGATCCGCTTGGCGTGACGCTCTTCCGCGATCCGCGCGAACCAACCCGCGGCCAGCCGCTGTGGTTGCAAACCTCGCCCGAATTCGGCATGAAGCGGCTGTTGGCGGCGGGAGCGACCGCGATCTTCCAGATCACGAAGGTGTTTCGCGGCGGCGAGGTGGGCCGGCTGCATAATCCAGAGTTCACGCTCGTCGAGTGGTATCGCGTGGGGGACGACTACGCCGCCGGCCGGCGGTTGCTGGGGGAACTCGCGGCGGAAATCCTCGGCCGCGGCCCGCCCGACGAGCTGACCTTCGCTACCGCCTTCCACCGCCATGCCGGCGTCGATCCGCACGGGCTCGATGATTTCGTGATCGACGAGTTGCTGACGAGCCAGGTCGATCCGCACTTGGGGCGCGGCCGGCCGACGATTTTGTTCGACTATCCCGCGAGCCAGGCGGCACTCGCCCAGGTGCGGCCCGGCCCGCCGGCGGTGGCCGAGCGGTTTGAGCTGTATGTCGATGGCATCGAGCTGGCCAATGGCTATCACGAGCTGCTCGACCCGGCCATCCTGCGCGAGCGAAACCGGACGAACAACGCCGCCCGCATTTCCGACGGCAAGCCTGCGTTGCCCGCCGAAAGCCGCTTGCTCGCCGCGATGGAGCAGGGCCTGCCGCCGTGCAGCGGGTGCGCGCTCGGTTTCGACCGACTGGTGATGGTGGCGACCGGGGCGAAGTCGATCGCGGAGGTGCTGGCGTTTCCGATGGAACGGGCGTAGGGATCAAGCATTTCCCGACCGATGGAAATGCACGTGCTTCCAGGCGCCGCCGATTTTCTGCCAGACGCGAGTTTCCTCGACGCGGCCCGTTTGCGGCGCGCCGCTGGAATCCAGCGACTGCGTCAGTCGCACGTAGCTCAGCACGGCGCCGCTGTCGCCGAGCAGACGGACGTGCGGCTGGGCCATGATGACGTTTTTGGCCGGTTTTTGCGGCGAACCGGGAAGATCGAAATAGTACTTGTGAAACGGCATGCCGGCGACGACTTGCCCCCGGGCTTCCGGCTCGAAGCAGGTGATCGAGGGATCGCACAGCGATTCATAGGTCTTCCAGTCGCCGCTGACAATGGCGACGAGCAGCTTGTGATTGAGGTCGAGCAGTTCTTGTTCGAGCGTGGCGGGCATGTTGGATTCCTAAAGGGTTTAGCGGCCGGCTTGCGCCGCCAAGTTTTAGCGGGGAGAAGGGGACAAACGTTGGTAAATGCAAAACGAATAATCGTACTCGTTCCGATCGTCGGCGACATGCGGCTCGCGGCTGGTTTCGCGCCAGTCGCTCCAGTCGAGCGGCGGAAAGCGGGTTTCGCCGGCGATTTCCCCCTCGACCCAGGTGACGTACAGCCGCTCGACGCGCGGCAGGGCGAGGGCATAGATTTCGCCGCCACCGATGACGAACGGCTCGTCGTCGGTCGCGGCGAGTTGCAAGGCATCGTCCAAGGTGGGCGGAAAGGCGAGCGGCAACCAGTCGGTGAGGCGGCCTGCGGCGTCCACGCCCTGACCCATATAGTGCGGCAAGCAGCGGCCGCCGGGAAGGGCGTCGAAATCGTAAGGCGAACTGGGGCGTTTGAGCACCAGCGAAACGCGGCCGGGGAGCAACTTGCCAAGGGAGGCGAAGGTCTTGCGACCCATGATGAGATGATGCCCCATCGTCAGCGACTTGAACCGCCGCAAATCGGCCGACAATCGCCACGGCAGGCCGCCATCGCGGCCGATGACGCCGCCGCGAGTCATGGCGACGATGAGCGAGAGTGGCATGGCAGATGGCCGGGCACGACGCGTAAAAACGTCGATTTTAGCGGGTCGCGACGCGGCCGCAACCAACGTGCGTCAGCGAAAAACAGCAGGCGGCCGGAGAGCAAGCTCCCCGGCGCGCCTGCCGGCTGGTCCGACTACTTCTTTCCGGAACGTCGCTCGGAGCTGCCGCCGGAATTCGACCGTGATCCGCCGCCACCCGCGCTACCTCGTTCGCCGCCGGAGAACGCGTTCCGATTGCCCGACGAAACACGCGGTTGCGAAGGAACCGAGTACTTGGGCTCCGGTCGGCGCTCGATGGAGGGTATGGAAGGAGGATTGCTCTTGATGGACGAAGAACTCTTGATGGACGGGCCGGGAATCGAAACCCGCGGAGCATCGCCACGCGAACTCGCGGGGGAATTTCCGCCGCGAGCCGAAAAATCGGATCGCGAGAACGAGGGCTTGTTGTCCGCAGAGGGTTTGTTGCTCGAGGAGGGCTTGTCATCGCCGCCGCGCGACGAAGACTCGGGCCGCGCGAGCCGCGGATCGACCCGGAACGGAGAGCGGCTCTCGGGTTGGGTCGGCTTAGGCTGGGTCGGCTTAGGATTGGGCTCGCTGGGTGAACCAAGGCTGGTCGGCGGCTGGATCGTAATTTTCGGCGGGGAATCGCCGCGAACCACGCCCAGCCCGCGAGAAGATTCGCTTCGCGGTGGCTTGTCGCCGCCGGAGGTCGGCTGGTTGCCGCCGAGCGCCGGAATTTTGAGCGCGCCGAAGTTGGGGCGCGAGCGGTCGCTCGGCTCGCGGTCGTCGGTGCGCGGAGTTGACTGGGGCTGGTCGCTATCTCGGGACTTCACAAGGTCGCTCGGCGCCTTGAACGGTTCGCGGCGCGGCCCCAGCTCGGGCTGCTTCGGCAGGCTGATGCTCGGGCTCCCATCCACGATGGTTGCGGGCTTTGCCGCGCCGCCGAGCACCGGTCCGCGGCCGCTGAAGATCGAAGGTGTCGGCCGGCTCGACGGGGCGGGCCTGTCGCCTCCCGATTTGCTGCCGGGGCCGCTGGGATGCTTCGTCAGTTGCTTGACGGATTCAGACAGTTTGGGGAGTTGCAACTTGGCGGGTTTGTCGGTCGGCTGGCCGCCGAGCGACGGACCCCCCGGCCGCGAGTCATCGAGTTTCGGGCCGGTCGGTTTGAGGCCAGCGAGCTTAGGCCCATCGATTTTGGGTCCACTCAGCACCAGCGGCTTGTCGCCGGCGTTTCGTTCGACACTTTCCGGACGATGGGGCTTGTCGGCGCGGGCAAAATCCCGATCGTCGCGGTGGGCATGTTCCAGCTTGGCCCGCTCGCCGTGCAGCTTGCGAATGTCGGCCGCGGCGGCGCGAGCGGCGGCCTGCGCATTGCCATCGAGCTTGACGAGGCGCAACGGAGAATGGTCATGGTCGTCGTGATCGCCAACGCGGCGAGCGAGCACATTTTGCGAGGTGCGCGGATCGAGCTTCTGGCTGGCGATCAGCCGATGCTGCTCGTGGAAGGTGCGCGGCGGGCGATCGTGCGCATGGGCGACGAAGTGGTTGTGCCAACCTTGCACGCGGCCGCAATAGTCGATTCCCTGCTGCCGATAGTGGGTGTTGCACCAGGTGAGCAGCGGATCGTGACAGCCACGCCGCGCTTGCCAATTGCACCACGGCGTGAGATTCCAACTCGCATAGTTCGAGCCGTAATAGTTCCCGAAGTAGTAGCTGTTGCAGCTTGGCCGAATCCACAAATGGACGAACAGGCGGCTCGAATCGACCACGCAGGCGGGCCGATAGCAGTATCCCGGCTGGGCATAGATCGGACGGCGAAAATAGACCGGAGCGAACAATTGCCCGCGAAAAGGAAGGCGAAAATCCCAAAAGCCGGGGCAGAAGATACAGCCGCTCGGTGTCCAGCACCAGCGGGCGGAAATCCAGACCCAGTCGGTTTGATAGGCCGACCAGTAGCCCGTTTGCCAGCGATAGCCGGTATCGGAATAGGTCCAGTTGCCGGGAGTGTAGAAATAGTTGTCGGCGGGGGCGGGAGTGCTGGGGCCAACTTCGAGGCTGGTCGGTGGCGTCGGTCGATACTCGAGCTCCCCCGCGTCGGCACTGATCCAGAAGCCCGCGATGCGCTGCCAGCCGCCGGCGACTTCGGTCCAATAGGGGGGCACCCAGCGCATGTTCGGCGGCGGCACGCGCCAGTTGCCGCTAATCCAAATGAAGTCCTTCAGTTCGTCGTCCCACTGCCAATAGCCGGGAATCCAGATCGAACCGGCGGGCTGCTCGGCCGGGGGCTCTTCGTCGATCTCCGCCGGCGGCTGTTTGGGAACGACAGGGCTCGGCGCGGGATCGCCCGCGTGGGGCGCGGCGAACGCCTCGTGAACCGGGCCGCGCGTCAGCGGCTCCACATCATCGCCGCCAAAATCAAGAGGCGTTGGCACTTCCGGAGCGGCCGAGACATCGGTGTTCGGCGGCAAGTCTTGGCCGGCGGCGATTGGCGCGAGCGCAATCGCAAACAACAGCGTCGGGACCAACATGGCCCAGCGCTGGTGAGCAATTTGCGAAAATTTCTGGATCATCGTGAGGTCCCCCTGTGCCGGCAGCCGTCTTGGCTGGTGTCGCGGCGAACTAACGGCATTATCAAGCAAGCACTGGGCCGCAGCGTGGCATGGCCTGAGAATATCCCCGCAAACCAAGCCGTAAGGTCTTTATCTCCAATGCTTTACAGCCATTATCAAGGGTCGCTGATGCGCGCCAAATCAGCCGGGCCCATACCCAGAACCGACATCATTCTGACTACCACGCGCCATCATTCCGATTCAGCCGAGATGACCGAAACAAACCTCGCCCCCGCGGGGTTTTTACCACAGGCGGCCAAGATTTTCCCCAGTTCATCCAACTCGCACCAGCAATTTTGCCATGTCCCTTCGCATCGATCGCCGTCAGGCTCTCGCCACTTTGGCCGCCGCAGGCTTGGCTGTCGGAACTCGCGCTCCAGGTGCCGACTGGGCCGCTCCCGATCCGACCAGCGGGGCACATCACAAGCTGGCGGCTGCCTACAGCGCCGAGCATCGGGGGATTTCGGTGCTGGTGATGGTCGGCGGCAAGCTGGTGTTCGAGGACTATCCCAACGGCGGAGCGGCCGATCGTGCCCACGAACTGGCGAGCGGCACCAAAAGTTTCGCTGGCGTGGCGGCTTGCGCGGCAATTGCCGACGGACTGATCCAGTCGTGGGACGAGAAGCTCGTCGATACGCTCACCGAATGGAAAGACGACCCGCTTAAGTCGCAGATCACTCTGCGGCAACTGCTGAGCTTGACCAGTGGCATCGGCGGTGGAGGGATTGCCCGGCCCCCGTCGTTCGCCGACGCGATCAAGGAGGCGGCCACCGCCGATCCGGGGACGAAATTCATGTATGGCCCCGCGCCGTATCAAACCTTCGGCGAGTTCCTGCGGCGCAAGCTGGCCCCCAAAAATGAAGGGGTGCTCGACTACTATCAGCGCCGCTTGTTCGATCCCATCGGCCTCAAATACGGTGGTTGGCGCAAAGGGACCGACGGCCAGCCGCATTTGCCCAGCGGCGCGCAACTTTCGGCGGCGAATTGGGCGAAGTTCGGTGAGCTCGCTCGCCTCGGCGGCAAGTGGGAAGGACGCGAGATCGTGCCACAAAAGCTGCTCGACGAGTGCTTCGTGGGAACCAAGGCGAATCCCGCCTACGGACTGACCTGGTGGCTGAATCGCCCCGTCGATGCGGTCACTTTGCGAGCGATCCCCCTCATGCGGATCGCGCAAGATCTGGCCGGACCCAAATCGGAATTTCTCTCCGATCTGTTCTTCGCCGCCGGCGCGGGGGATCAGCGACTCTACATCAGTCGCAAGCTGGAGGTGGTGGTTGTTCGCCAAGCCACCGGCATCCTCGCCGCGATTACCGGCCGGCGCGAAGGGTATTCCGACAAGGAGTTTTTGGCGCGGCTGATGTTTGGAACCGATGCGAACGGGAAGAAAATGTAACGCTCACGATTTTTCCCGCGCCTTGCAGGCGCCGGGCACCATGCCCATACCCACGAACGATATACCAGAGAGCGCGCCCAGGCTTAGGAGAACGTTGGTCGCCATCGGATCGCCATTCCAAACGCAAGCCGCGACGAAACAGCCGATCGACAGAAATATCGCTAAAAGCGCGACCAGACTGAGACCGCATCCGCTTCTAGAATGCGAAGCCGCTAACGTGCATTCCAGCGCGCACTGCAACAAACCGAGCACTAAGTCGCCCAGGAACTCGCCCATAACAGGAATTCGCCGAGGCGACAAGCTTCTTGGCGATTGGCAAAGTTCCCCCTGGGTCATTTCGCACCGACGGCAACTTTTTCGTGGTGCAGCAAAATGTCATGTTTCTGAATAAGTGCTTCCAGCCTCTTCCAATACGGTTCCAAATCGCGCCGCTCGCGTTCGGGAACTTGAGCAATGAACGACGGGCGTTCAATCTCCCAATAGTAGGCCAGACGTTCCGGGCGATAGTCGCGCAGCAGCATCGGCAAATTATGCAAATGATCTGACTCAATGAAGCACTTTGTTGGTTCCTGCGCACTGGCAAACGCGCGCACGCGGGTGAACCCATGACTCAAGAGTTCGAGCACGACTTCAGCAATGTCCTGCGGGCAGTCCATGTTTTCACCTATCGACGACCGGAACCGAGAGAATAGGACCATGAGACGGATGAGGCAGATCGCGCACTAGAACCTCAACGGCCAAGGCTAGCTCCGCGGCAGCCCGCGATCCGTGGTTCCCACTCAGAATCACGCCGTCGCGGTTGACCTCAATTATATCCCACCGCGATGCGCCGGCGGTCAATAAAGCAAATTGAATCTGTAGTCGAGAGAGGGTCAGGTCTTCCCGCCCTGCCAACAGCGAAGCCGCCGCGATTCCACGGAGAATCCGTCCAGGGATCGCCTTGTCTGGATCGAAGCTATCCATCCCACGCTCCGTTAGGGACTTTTCGGCTCCGGCCAATTCAGATGCTCGTGCAAGAACGCAAAGGTTCCCACGCCATTGATTTTGTGCGGGCCGACGAAATACTCGATTGCGCAGCGATCGGGCAGACCGAGTTGCACGTTGTAGATTCGCTGCACCTTGGCGTATTCGGCGGCGACTCGCTCATCGACGCCGACGCCGTCGAAGTGGCCGCGCTCGACCATGAACGGCCGCGGAGCAATGAGCGCCGCCATCTCGGCATAGTTGAAGGTGCTGCCGAGATCGAACTCAAAAATCTCGTATTCGCCGGTCCAAACGTAGCTATACGGCGCCCGCGTGGAGGCATTCTTATCGACCCAGTCGTTGAAGTCAGCCGAGCAGATCGAGAGGCAATAGTCCTTCACTAGCGGCGGAATCCGCATCGCGCTTTTGCCGCCGTAAGAAAGCCCATAGAACGCGATCCGCTCCTGATCGACGAACGGCTGCGATTTCAGCCAGTTGCAAATTTGCTGGTGCTGCGGAACCATGATGGAGAACAGAGTCTTGCCCAGCGGATTCGCCTTGCGCTGCAAGGTGCGAAAGGTGTCCTTGCCGATATAGAGGTTCTGCGGAGCGAAGGTGATGAATCCCCGCTCGGCCAGTTTCCCCGCGAAACCGCTGTAGAACTGCGAACCTTGCTCGCCAATCGTATCCTGTGGCCGTCCCTCCAGCCCATGCTGACAAACGACGACCGGCCGCTTGTCGCCCGGCTGCAAATCTTTCGGCACGCAAAGGATGCCATAGGCAAAGACATCCGGAAACACATCCAGCACCACCTCGTACCCCGTCCATTTTTCCGTGTCATAGCTTCTTCGGCTGCGCGCGTTGGGATCGAGAAGCGGAATCTCGAACCGGCCGATCACGTCCTTCGCAAAAATCTCTCGGTACTCCTCAACGACTTTGCTGTACGCTTCCACTCCCTGGCAATCGGTCAGCTTCTTCAGAAACTGCTGTCGGACATACGGAGACTCGGCGAGCAGCAACTGCGTATCGAGCACGATCTCGTTCAGTTGACGCTGCTGGCGAATCCGCGCATCGGCGAGGTTCGCCTGAGGCACGGGGAGCTTGGACTCGCGGACGAACCCTTGCGGATTCATGATCTCGCGGACAAAGCTGAGCAGCGTTCCCTCGTTGCCAAAGGGCTCGGGCGCGCGCGAATCGGCCGAGACGCGGAAGACCCACGACCGGTTCAGGGGCCGATCGGTGGTGCCGGGCGGTCCGGCGCTGGCGGCGTAGAGGCCGCGAACTTCGAGCAGCGACGAACTCGACAGTTGTCCCGGCGCGCCCCCTTCGCTCGGCAAGGTCACTTTCGGGCCGTTCATCCCTTCGACCACGACGCGATCGACCATCCAAGCCAATTGTTCGTCGCCAAACTCCCGAGCGATGCCGAACACATTCCGGTCGATCGGCTGCTCCCACATACTCTCGCTCAATTGGAAGCTGCCGCTAACTCCCAGCACATCGATCCGCGGATCAAGCGCCGCCGCGTACAACGCGAGCTGCCCCCCTTCGCCATAGCCGAAGACGCCAATGCTCGCGTCCTTGCCCCCGGCCTCCTTCACGAACCAATCGACCCCCGCGAGCACCTTTTGCACTTCGTAGCCGATGAGATGCCGCCCCAGCTCGAATGCCGGCCGATAGGCGAATTCGCGATTCGTCAGATTCGCCCGCCCTGCCTGTCCCGGAGGTGCCCGCTTCGCCATGTCGCGGCTGATCAACGTCGGCACCAGCACCCGGCAGCCGTTATGCGCGAAGTGCCGGGCGAATTGCGCTCCAGGGGGGATTCCTTCGGCGAGGCCGCACAATTGCTCGGGCGTTTGGTCGGCATCGGGGATCGCGACCACATCGGCGAGAATACCCCCCGTCGGCACCAGAAGCAGCCCCTCTCCCCGCACGCCCCGCACGGCTGGCCAGCGGACGGCGAAGATGTCGTACTTCTCCCCCTTGCCGAGGAGCGCCGATTGGCGAGTAGTGGCGACAAGTTCCGGCGTGTCGAACGGCACGCGCGGATCGACGACCCCCAACATCTTCGCCAGTCGCTGGCGATTGGGCTCGATCGATTTGTGATAGGCCTCGGGCGAGCTGAAATCGCGCTGCCAGTGTCGCTCGCGCCGGCCGATCGACAGTTCCAACTCGCGTAAGAGAAACTTGTCGATTCCCGCCACCATTTGAGCGGCCAGGTCACCTTGCATCGTCAGTGGCTTCGTCCCCGCCAGCGGCTCGGCCGGCTTCTCCTCGGCAATAGCCGGGCCAATCGAAACACCGAGGCAAAGCAACCCAAGGAGAATGCGGTTCCCGTTCATGGCAACCTCGCGCGAGAGGGGAAGATTGCGGGATGCGGCGTGCAACGGATCCGCACCGCGCGAGGCAGCCTACCCGCGCGGGAGTAGGAACGCAAACATCCGTGCCGCCCGGCCTAAAAACAAATTCATGCCGCCTTGGCCACCGAATGCGTGAAATGGCTCTCGACCTCCGCGACTTCGGCATCGGTCAGGCCGTACAGCCGAACCACCAGGCGGTCGATTTCGTCGTCGAGCGCGGGGGCATGAGCCTTGCTCTGCCGCTCGGCGAGCACGGCCAACGTCGCCGCGATTTCCGCGGCAGGTGAGTCAGCATCGGTCGTGCCGGCGATCGCAATGGGCAGCCGCGCCAGTTGCCCTTTGTTGAAGGCCAAGTATCTCCCCGCCAGCCGCTTGGCCGCGAAGCGCGTGCTAAACAAATAGGAAAGCAGCTTGGAGTTCAGCACGGCCAGCAGATAGCGCGGATCGACACACGACTCGCTGACGGCGAACACCTGCACGCCCAAGGCGAGTCCCGCCGCGTCCCACGCCGCCTCGATGCGCCGCGCGAGGCCGGCGATGACGATCTTGGGCTCGCGGATCAGGTTCAGCTTCCGCCGCGATAGCCCCGGCCCGGCCAGCGGCAAGCGGGGGCGTGTGTAATTCCGGCCGAGATAGCGGACATTTCCCAGGCGAATCGCATAGCGGTCGATGTTGCCGCTGGTGATAAACTCGGCCGATTCCGGGGGCGAATCCGGCGACTCCCCTTCGTCGATCAGTCGATTGGCGATCTTTGTCGCCGCGAACCCGGCAGTGCCGCAACTGAGCCGGGCGAGTTGGCCCAGCGGGATGGTGGGGACGCGCGACTCGACCGCCATCGAGTCCGCGCATGTCCAAGGGATGGTCTCCGCGACGGGCGAAGTCTTGCGAAAGACGAGCATTTGCGGATAGACGGCGACCCGGCGAAAGACCCGGGCGTCCGCGAGATCGAGCACATGCTCCACCGTCGCTTCGCGAGCCAGCAACTCGCGCAGCGGCTGGGCGTAGTCGAGCGCGGCCCATTTGTTGGGCACGATCATTCCGCAGCGGCCACCAATTCGCAACAGCTCATGCACCCGTTCGACGAACAGCCCATACAGATCGAAGCTGCCGCGGGCCGTGCGAAACCGGCCGCGGAGGCCCGCGAGCTCCTCGGCGGAACGGGATTTCGCCAGCTCGCGAATGTTGACATACGGCGGATTCCCCAGAACCGCGTCGAAGGGTGCTTGTGCCGAAAGTTGATCGTCGGCCAGGGCGTCGGCGGTCCAGATGTTTTCCGCCAGTCTTGCTGCCAGCCGCTCGATCCGCTCGGGGGTGGCATCGCCGCCGGCAACCTCCCGCGCCACGGTCAGGCGGGCGGCGCAAACCGCCGCATCGTCGATATCGACCCCGAAAAGCGTGTCTTGAGCAAGGGACAGCCGAGCCGCTTCGTCGAGCGGCTCCCCCCGCGACTGGAGTCGCCCCACGAGAAAACGGCAAGCCGCGACCAGAAAGGCCCCCGCGCCGCAGGCCGGATCGAGAAGGCGCGGCCGCGCTTCCGCGAGCGGTTCCAGAGTGAGCGCGACGATGTCGCGAACCACTTCAGGAGGAGTGTAATAGACGCCCGTCGCCCGCCGCTGGGCGCGCGGCAACACCGGCTCGTGGAGGGGCGATGAATAGCGATGAGCGGCCGCCATGGAGGGCGAATCGTAAAGCGTGCCCTGATGCTCGGCAACGTCAGTGGTGGGTTTTGGCTCAAGTTGGGGACGGAATAGGCCGATGAACCGACCGCAGCGCGAACCTGCCCGGCTCCATCCGCTAGCAGCCGGCCGCCAGCAACCGGAAGCCACCGCGCAATGTCGATCGCAGCCCTCATTCCCGCTGGAATTGCCGCCACGACCCTGGCACGCGGCGCGTCGGCGGCGGTCGAAAGCGGCCTGTCGTTCTTGAGCCAGTTAGGTGGCGGCGAATCGCCGACATCGAAATCTCCCGCCGCGGCAACTCCCGACCGGCAAGAATTTGAGGCAAGACTGCGTGACTTTGCTCACCAGGTGCAACAGCGGCTATCCGCGTCGGGAGCCGGTTCAACCGGGCCGCTTGAGCTTGTGAGCGATGGACTGGGCGGAGTGCAAGTGTCTGGCGATCATCCGGATCGGGCACGAATCGAGCAAGTTCTCAGTGGCGATGCCGCGCTGCTCGCTCGGTTTCAGCAACTGGCCGATGAGGCCAAACAGTTGAATCCAGCTGAAAACTCACCTGATCGCCGCGATTTCGGAGTCTCGCTGGCTGGGGATAAAGTGGCCACCTTCTTCGCCTGACCCGAAAAGTTGCGTCGCCCCGCTACGTCTCCACGGGCGCAACCTGCCGCGACAATATCCGCTCGGCCGCTTGCTCGCCCTGATTCACGCAGAAAGGGACGCCGACGCCGCGATAGGCATTGCCGGCGAGCGCGAAGTTGGGAATTGCCGAGGCCCGCGCTTCGATCCGGCGAATCAGATCGAGGTGGCCGACGTGATATTGCGGCATCATGCCAAGCCAGCGGGCCACCTCGAAAAACTCCGGCATGCCCGCCAGGCCCAAGAGCTCGCGCAGCTCGGTCAACACGAGCCCGCGAACCTCGTCGTCCGGCAAATGGGCCAGTTCCGGCTGCAGCGCACCCCCGACAAACACTCGCAAAAGCACGCGATGTGTCGGCGCACGGCCGGGAAATTTCACGCTCGCCAAACTGCCGGCGATGATGCGGCGGTTTTCCATCGCCGGCACGACGAAGCCAAAGCCATCGAGCGGATGCCTAAGCTGGTCGCGGCGAACTCCCAAAATCGCCACCGAGCAGCCGGCATACGGAATCTGCTTCACCAGCGCCGCCAGTTCGGCATCCACCATTGCGAGCAGCCGGTAGCTAACGGCTCCGGAAGTGGCAAGGACAACAGCGTCGAAACACTCGGCTTGATTCCCCAGCCACAAGCACCACTGCTCGCGATCGCGCTCGATCCGCTCGACCGGTGAATTCAATCGCACGCATCCCACCGGCAACCGCGCGGCAACCCCCTCGACCAGCCGCCCCATGCCGTCCCGCGGCGCGAGAAACTGCCCGTATCTGGCCCCGCTCTCGGCGGTTTTCTGGCTCGCGGCTCCTGGCACCTGGTTCTTGCCGCGCTGCCGCATCCCGCGAATCAAGCTGCCAAACTTCCGCTCCAGCTCGACGAACTGTGGCAGCGTTCCCTGCATGCTCAGCTTCGCCGGATCGGCCGTATAAATGCCGCCGATCAAGGGCTGAATCAGCCGATCGAACGCTTCCCGCCCGAAGCGGCGGACGACGAACGACTGCAAACTCTCGTCCGCGTCATCGCGGCGGCAGGGGATGAAGCGTTCCCAGGCCAGCCGCAGCTTGCCAAGCGGGCTGAGGATCGGCGTCGTCAGAATGGGCCAGATTTTGGCCGGGCTCATCAGCGTGAAGCCCTCGGGCACCGGCAACAGCTTGCCGCGGCGGACGACGAAGGCCCGGCGAAAGCGGACATCGGTTTCGATCAGCTCGTCGGCGATGCCGATCCGCCGGCATAGATCAAGGGCCCACGGCTCGCGGGTGGTGAACATGTCGGCCGAGCGTTCGATCAGCCAACCGTCGCGGCGAATGGTTTGCAACACCCCACCCAACCGGTCGCTTGCCTCCAGCAGCGTGACTCGCGCCGCCGGAGCGAGCTCGACCAGGCGATGGGCCGCCGCCAACCCGCTAATGCCGCCACCGATGACGGCGATGCGGCGCGCTGCGGACGGCGGTGAGATTTCAGCGGTGGCGTTGGCTGCTAAGGCGGGCATATTCGCAGTCTAACATGCGGCCGCCACCCGCCGACCGGCCCTGCTAATTGACTTTGCCGCTGGGGCGAATGTGCGCTCCTTGGCGGCCCGTCAGCGAATCTCCTAGATCGGCGCGGGCCGCTTCGGCCAGCGCCAGCAGTTCGCGAACCACCTCCGGGTACTGGGCCGAAACATCGGTCGTTTCGCCGATGTCCCGCTCCAAGTGAAAGAGCGACTGCTCCATTCTTTTCACGGTGTACCCATGCCGGCTGGCGATGCCGCGTAGGCCGGACAGCTGCATCGACTCGGGCTTCAGGTTGGCGAAATTGGCCGGTTTGCCGCCAGTTCCCGCCGGCTGGGCGGGGGTCAGATACTCGTGGGCCAGGTGCAGCTTCCATGGACCGCGGCGAACCGCTTGCAGCTCGTCCCCCGCGTAATAATAGAACGACTCGCGCGGCGACCGCTCGCTCTTCCCCGACAAAAAGCCCCAAGCATCGACCCCATCCAGCCGGGCCGCCGGCAGCTGCCCGCCGACGAGGCTGCAAAGGGTGGGCAGAAGGTCGAGCGTCGAAACCAGCTCACCCGACACCCTTCCCGCCGGCACTTTCCCCGGCCAGCGAATCAGGCACGGCACGCGAACGCCCCCTTCGAAGGTCGTCAGCTTCCCTTCGCGCAGCGGCCTGGCCACTCCGGCGTGATTACCGTACGAGAGGAACGGGCCGTTGTCGGAGGTAAAAATTACGAGGGTTCGCTCGTCGAGGTCATTCTTTTGCAGCGCCGCGAGGATTTGCCCGACCGACCAATCGAGTTCTTCGACCACGTCGCCATACAAGCCGCGCGACGACCGCCCCCTGAATTCGGCCGAGGCGAAAATCGGCACGTGCGGCATGACCTGCGGCACATAGAGAAAGAAGGGGCGGGCCTTGTTCCGCTCGATGAACTGCACGGCCCGTTCGGTGAAGCGGCGCGTGAACTGCGATTGATCGGGGTCGAGCTCCGCCGTCTTTTCGCCATCGATCAGCGGCAGCGAGGGGATATCGCGAACGATCGGATGCAGCGGGCCATTGTCATTGCTATAGGGAAGGCCGAGGAATTCGTCGAAACCGTTGCGCGTTGGCAAGAACGGCTCGCGATGTCCCAAATGCCATTTGCCGAAAATAGCCGTCGCGTAGCCTTGCGCCCGGCAGATTTCCGGCAGCAGCGTTTCCTCGGCCGCAATGCCCACGTTGCTTTGGTGATTGAGGGCCCCAAACAAGCTGACCCGATTCGAGTAGCAGCCGGTCATCAAGGCGGCTCGCGACGCGGTGCAAACCGGCTGAGCGACATAAAAACTCGTGAGCCTCGTCCCCTCGGCGGCCACCCGGTCGAGGTTTGGCGTGCGAATGTCCTTCGCGCCGAAGGGGCCGATGTCGCCGTACCCCAGGTCGTCCAGGAACAAGATGACGATGTTGGGCCGCTCGGGCGGAGCAGCATCAACAGCCGGGGCGTGGAGCACGATGAATCCAAATGCCGCGAGCAAGGAGAAACGATTCATCACTTGAATTGGCCCGAGAAACTCGGAAGAAAGATGGAACAGAAGCAACGGAGATCGCGAAGTTCCCTGATGAAGATTAGGGCTCCCAATTGTCGGTACGGAATGGCGAAGCCGGAAGCCCGGCACCACTGACGAGGTTGCAGACGGGGTTATTCTCCCAGGCGTAACGCGCGGCGACCGGTTCGGCAACTTCCGGACTGCTAACGATCACTTGATCTCCCTCGATGCGCGCCGCCGCGGGCTTCCACGCTTTGTCCGCCCCGGCGACTACGAAGCCGCGAAGCTCGCCGCCTTTCGCCACCAGGCCGCCATCCGCGTGACTAAACTTCAGAACCAGGTCCTTGCCGCGGCGCTCATGCCCGGCCGGCAAGGGACCGCTCGTCGGACCGTCTTTCCCATAAACCTCCCCCAAGGCCCACTGTGCGAGCCGCTTGCCGACATCTTGCTTATTCTTGGGGTGAATGTCCTTGGCATCACCGATGTCGATCGTAATCGCCATCCCGGTTTTCGGCAGCTTCAAAGACTTCAGCATCGCCTCGCGAACGACCGGCCAATGTCCCCCCAAACCATCGAAATTGGGAAGTTGCACCCAAGCAAACGGAAACTCGCTCCCCCAGGCGGCTCGCCAACTGGTTACGAGCAGCGGTAGTTGATGCTCGTAGTAACGAGACTTCGCCGGGTTAGAGTTCGCTTCGCCCTGATACCAAACCGCGCCCCGCATCGCATACGGCACGAGCGGAGCGATTTTTCCGTGGTAAAGACCGCCGATAGTCCCTTTGCGGGCGCGATTGGCCACCTGATCGATCGGCTTACGCGGAGCGGGCCGGCCGGCAGCTTTGGCGGCCTTCGCGGCAACTTCCCATTGGGCGAGGTCTTTCTCGTACTTCGCCTGCGCGGCAACGGGATCGAAGCGGTCCGCCTCGGCCTGCGCAGCGGCCACGAACTCCTTCAGCTCCGGGGACTTCTCCTGAACATCGGCACTGATCCACGACTCGATCGGCGTGCCACCGACCGACGAGTTAATCAATCCGACCGGCACACCCAGCGCCTTGTGAATCTCCCGCCCGCAGAAATAGAGGCTCGCCGAAAAGCGACCAGCCGTTTGCGGCGAACAAACTTGCCACGAACCTTCGCAATCGGCCTGGGCAGAATCCGCCGCCGTCGAGGTGACGGTGAACATTCGAATCTTCGGAAAATCGGCCGCCGCGATTTCTTCGCCGGCGTTGTTGCACGAGCTGACCACCATCGCCATGTTCGATTGCCCGGAGCCCAGCCACACCTCGCCGACCAGCACGTCCTTCACAACGATCTCGTTCGACTTCCCCCTCACGGTCAGCGTGTGGGCCCCTCCCGCGGCCAGCTTTGGCAGCTTCACTTGCCATTTTCCGTCCTTGTCGGCGGTAGCCTGGGCCGATTGGTCCGCGATCGCCACGGTCACCTCTTCGCCCGGTTCGGCCCACCCCCAAATCGGCGCGGCCATGTCGGACTGCAAGACCATGTGATCGGAAATGAGCGCGGGGAGCTTGATGGCAGCCCAGGCGGGGAACGCGAGGGTAAACATTCCCCCGAATACGAGCACGGTTGCGAGTTGGCGGCGAAACATGGAATTCTCGGAGTAAGGGGTTAGTCTTGTTTGTCGTCGGTCTTAATGTACTCGGTCGGGAGCGTGGTATTCCACTTCTGGGCCAGCGCGGAGAGCAATTCCACCACTTCAGGCCGACTGGCGGCCAGATTCTTCCTCTCGCCGGCATCATGGGCCAGGTCGTAGAGTTCGACTTCGCCCCGGTTGCGATACGGCAGATGGAGCTTCCAATTCTCGGAGCGAACCGCGATTTGGCCGCGGGGATTGCTGGTTTTCCAGAAGAGCGGTGTGGCCCGGGCAAATTCGCGGCCCAACAGCGCGGCCGAGGCATCCTCGCCATCGAATTCGGTGGAATCGATCTTGATTCCCGCCACCGCGCAAACGGTCGGCAGCCAGTCAATGCCACTGATGACCGAACGCTCGTCCACCCGCCCCGCTGGAACCTTCCCTGGCCAACGAACCAGGAGCGGCACGCGCACGCCCCCCTCGTACATTGTGTGCTTGCCGCCGCGCTGGCCGCCGGCATAGCCCAGCATGTTGAGCCGGGCGTCGGCCCGCTCGCCATCGCTTTCCTTATCGCTAATGGGGGCGGGGCCGTGGTCGCTCGAAAAAACGACCAGCGTGTTCTCGGTCAAACCGAGTTCATCGAGCCTGGCCAGCAACCGGCCGACATCCTCATCGAGGGAGAATACGTCTCCGAGGTAGCGCCGCAACCGTTCGCTCGGATCGGCGCCGGCGGACTTCAGCGCGCTCCATTTTTCGGCCATGTGGTCCGAAAAATCAGCCTCCTTCACCATGACGTCGCGAAACTTCTCGGCATAGGCTGGCGGGGGACTAACGGGAAAGTGGCTGATGTGCCCCCAGACATTCACGTAAAACGGTCCCTCGCGGTACTCCTCGATAAAGCGGATGGCGGCATCGAAAATCGGGGCGTCGCGGCCGCGCTCGTCGCGCCTGTTGCCGCGCGGCTCCACCGCCGCCCCAATTTGCTGAATGCCATAGGTGCCGGGCTGTTCATCGGGGCCGATGTGCTACTTGCCGAAGTGACCAGTGGCATAGCCGACGCGCCGCAGCAGTTCGGTCACAGTGATCCGCTCGCCAAACCCCGCACCGGCCGGATAGGCACGATAAGTCGCGGGGAACTTGCTCGTCATGAATCCCGTGCGGCTGGGGCAACAAGTGATTCCGGTGACATAGAATTGCTGAAAACGAGTTCCCTGGCGGGCGAGCCGGTCGAGGTGCGGCGTGCGGGCATACGGATGCCCCTGGCAGCCGAGATCGCCATAGCCCAAGTCGTCCGCCAAGATAAAGACGATGTTCGGCCGGGGCGGAGGCTCGGCAGCATGCACCAAGAGGCGAGGAAAGATCGCGACGAGGAGAACAATCAAATTGACGCCGGCCCGTGCGAGCGAATGGTGGCTGGTGATCATGCGGCGACAAGGCTGAAGTGAGGCGAAAGTGATCCGATTGGATCGTCTTAGCCCTGCGATTCTCTTCCACGCACCGCCTCGCGTCAAACTTCCGCTCGCCGCCGAGTGGCTATCGGACTAAGTCAGAATGGCTCGGACTACCTTGCCGCTGGTGTCGGTCAGCCGCTGGTCGCGGCCGCCGTAGCGAAAGGTGAGCCGCTCGGGATCGAGGCCGAGTTGCCAGAGGAGGGTGGCGTGCAGGTCGTGGACGTGGACTTTGTTCTCGGCCACGTCCAGGCCCAACTCGTGTGTCGTGCCGTAGCTGAGCCCTCCCTTCACTCCTCCGCCGGCCAGCCAATAGGTGTACCCCTTGTGGAAATGGTCGCGGCCGTTGTCGTTTTGGGCGTAGGGAGTGCGACCGAATTCGCCCCCCCACATGACCAGCGTGCTGTCGAGCAGGCCATGCGATTTCAGGTCCTTGAGCAGAGCGGCCATCGGCTGGTCGATGACGAGACAGTTCTGCTCGAGGGCCTCTTTGAGGTTGCTATGTTGATCCCAGCCGCGACGACCGCCGACGCAGATCGTGACGACGCGGACTCCGCGCTCGACCAGCCGCCGGGCGATCAGGCACATCGAGCCAAAATCCTGGCGCGTCTCGGAGAGTCCTCGCCCCCCTTTCTTTGTCTTCGAGCCGAGACCGTCGTTGTCGGTGATGCCATACAGATCGAGCGTGGCTTGCGATTCCTGGGTCAGATCGACCGCTTCCGGAGAAGCGACTTGCATGCGAAAGGCGAGTTCGGCGGCTTCGATGCGGGCATTCAGCACATCGTCGGCCGGATGTTCGGCGGCGTATTGGCGGTTGACTTTGGCCAGCAGATCGAGCATTTCGCGCTGCTGAGGCTCGGTCATGCCCGCCGCCCGGCGCACATTGGGGAGCTTCTGGCCGATCGGCATTCCCTGGGTTTCGGCGGGCAGAAACGCCGAGCCGTGGCTGTAGCCGTTGGCCAAATAGACGAAACCGGGGAGGTTGTCGTTGGCCGAACCGAGGCCATACAGAATCCACGAGCCGAGGCAGGGCATCGCCCCGCGGGCATAGCCTGTGAGAGCCTGCACCTGGCCGGATGGATGGGCCTGACTGTCGCACACCATCGATTTAATGACGCATAGTTCGTCGGCCACGGTTCCCAGGTGGGGGAGCGAATTGCTGATTTCGAGCCCCGACTGGCCATGGCGCGAAAAGCGAAACGCCGACGGCAAAATCTTGCCGGGAAAGCGGACCGACAATTCTTGGGGAATCGCCTTGCCGGCGTAATGGTCCATCGCGGGTTTGAAGTCGAACGTTTCAAACTGCGACGGGCCTCCTTGCATGTTGAGAAAGATCAGGCTTTTGGCTCGCGGCGCGTGGTGCGGCGCAACGGGGGCAGAATTGGCGGCCAAAAGCGGGCTGGCTTCGGCGGCGAATCCCTCCTTGCCGAGCACCGCGGCCAGGCCAATGCCACCAACCCCGATCGCAAGCTGCGAAAGGGCCACGCGGCGCGAAACGAGCGCTGGACGAAGGGCAGATAGCGACATGAATCAATCCTTCCATCGGCGGCTATCGGGTGGCTATTCGAGATACAGGAACTCGCTGCTGGCGAGGAGGACGTGGCAGTAGCGAGCGAGCGAGCTCTTGGATAGGAACTCAGCGGCGGCGGCCTGCTCAGCGGCGGTCGCCGGCCGGGCGAAGAACAGGCGGTGGACGGCATCGACGCGCGGGGGCAATTCCGATGTGCCGGCAATTTCCTCTGAGCGTGCCGCCGCGACCGCGGCAATTTGCGCGACGGTCGGATGGTTCATGAAAAACAGCAATTGCGGCGCGGTGACAGAGGCCTCTCGCTGATCGACCAGTAGCTCCGGATCGGGCCCATCGAACAGTCCGCGCATCACCGCATCGTCGTGATAGAGGGCGCGGTAGGTTTGCGTGGTGGCAATCGGCTCTTTGCCACCGAAACGATAATCGAACGGGCGCTTTTTGGGATTTGGCGGCGGGGGGCCGGTTTGCAACGTGCCGCTGGTGGCGAGCAGGCTGTCGATCAGCTGCTCGTATTGCAGGCGGCGCAGGCGAGCCCGCGCGAGCCAGCGATTATCGGCGTCGGCAGCGATCGTGGCCGGATCAGCCGTGGTTCCCTGCTGATAGGTTCGCGACAGGGCAAGCTCGCGAATCAGCGACTTCAGCGACCAGCCGGACCGGACCAGCCGGTCGGCCAGATAATCGAGCAATTCGGGGTGGGTTGGTGGCTCACCCTGGGTGCCAAAATCGTTGGGGGTCGCCACAATCCCACGCCCGAACATCCGGAGCCACACTCGATTGACGATAACCCTGGCCGTGAGCGGGTTATCGGCCGAGGCGATCCATCGCGCCAGCAATAGCCGGCCGCTATCCGCCGTTTGATTGCCCAGCGGAGTTTGCTTGTCGCCCGCCAGAACTTGCGGAAAGCGGCGCGGGACAACCGGGCCGCGCTGATCGCGTTCACCGCGATAGAGCAGGTTGGTGTCGCTGACGATTTTGTCGTCCGTGAGCGAGATGATCTTGTAGCCTGGGCGCGTGGCGAGAGGCTGGCCGTCGATTTGCGGGTTCTTGTCGCCAATCACCTTGGTGCTGGTGAAGATGCCGGCAAGGCCGTAATAGTCTTGCTGCGAGAACGGATCGAACTTGTGATCGTGGCACTTCGCGCAATTGAGGCTCACTCCCAACAGTTGCTGACCAACGACCTCGATCATCCCCTCGACGCGGTCCATCTCGCGCACGTTGAGGCAAAGTAGCTGACCAGCAATCAGGTGCTCGTCCCGCTCTGCGGGGCTTGCCGCGGGAAGCAAATCGCCCGCCAGTTGCCGAATGACGAATTGGTCGTAGGGAAGATCGCCATTGTGGGCCCGCACCACCCAATCGCGATAGGCCTCGATGGTGGTGAGTTGACTATTGAACCGAACCCCATCCAGCCAGTGGCGCGCCCAGTGCTCGCCAAATTGAAGCGAGGCCAGCAGGCGCTCGACAACGGCCTCGACCGCCTTTTGGCGGGCGGCAGCCCGCTTTGCCGCCGAGTTTTGGCCGCCGGGGGGGGACAAGGCAACTAGGAAGGCATCGACATCGGCCACGCTGGGAGGAAGGCCGGTCAGATCGAAAAATAGCCTCCGCAGCAGGGCAAAAGCGTCGGCATCGGCGGCGGGGACCAGCCCTTGGATTTGCAGTCGAGCAAGGATGTAGCGATCAATCTCGCCGCGCGGCCAGTCAGAGTTGCCAGCCACTGCCGGCGCGACAACTTGAACGGGACGAAAGGCCCAATGTTCGCGCCCCTTATTAAAGTCGATGCCGGTGCGGGGGGCGGCGGCCGGTCCCGAACGGGGATCGACCGCGCCCCCTTTGATCCAGCTTTCGAAATCGGCGATCACGTCATTGCTCAGTTTTGGCTGGTCCTTGGGCATCTCGAAGCCGTCATGCTTCAGTGCCGCCAGCAACGATCCTGCGGCGGGCTTGCCGGGAACCACGGCCGGCCCGTTTTCACCGCCAGCGATCAGACCCGCCCGCGTATCGACCAAGAGGCCCCCTTCGGCCTTGCCTGCCGATGCGGAATGACAGTCATAGCAATGCTTGACCAGCACCGGGCGGATTCTGCCCTCGAAAAAGGCGAGCTTGTCGTCAGCAAGTGCCGGCGCAATCAGGCCGGTGATGGCGACGAGCGCGAGAGGAATCGTACTTTTCAAGAGAGGAGTCATGTTCGGCCAACTCAATTCGCGGCATCACGGAGTGGGTTTGGTCGCCGCCGATGGCAGACGCTCGCAGACGAACAGATTCATTTCGTCGTCAGAGGCGAACTTCGTTGGGCGGGCCTTCGCGGGATCGGGGCTGCGCGGGGTTTCGTTCCAGCAAATCGAGAGCTTTTCCTTCTCGAGCGAATAGATGCCGTGATAGTGATGCGGCTTGTCGTCTTTGCCAGGGACGCCGACGATGTCGATCTGTTTGGGATTGGTGGTGGAATCTATGGTGAACGACTTCCAGGCGCAGTTGGTTAGGCCGGTGAGCACGTCGCGCTGGCCATCGCCGCGAAGGACATAAATTTCGTCACTCGTGATAATGAGCTTGGCGAATTTCTCCGCCCGCTTGCCTCGTGCCGACACACCCCCCAGGCGGCCGATCTTGTCGCCGCCGTCATCTTGAAATTCGACGATCCTCCACTCGCCGATCAGCTCCTCGCGATCGCCCGCGAATAGCGTTCCATTGGCGGCCAAGGCGAGAGTCAGCAAACAAGCAGCAAGCGAACAGGCTTTCATGAGTCGGGTTCGCTTTCGTTCTGATCAGGACGCGAGAATGTTGCGGCCACCGGCGGCCCGCTGCTGAATTTTGGCGGGCAAAGCCGCATCGAGCCGCATCTGACCGCCATCGAACAGCGCTTGGAGCACGGTGGCATGCAGATCGGCGATGTTGAACAGGTTATCGGCCGGCTCGCCCCCGCGGCGGTCGGATTGGCCAATCACGCGGCCGTGGTCGAACCCGCCGCCGGCGAAGACGAGGGGGCACAGGCCGGGCCAGTGGTGCCGGCCGAGATTTTCGTCGAGGCCGGGGGTCCGGCCGAACTCGCCGGTGATGACGAGCAGAATTTTGTCCTCCAGGCCGCGTTGACGAATGTCCGCTAAAAATGCGGCGACGGCATGGTCGAGCGGGGGCGCGAGGACGCTCATTCCCTCGGGAATGTTGGGAATATTCTTGCGGGCGTGAAAATCCCAGTTCGAGTGAATCACCGTCACGAACCCCGCCCCCGCCTCGCACAACCGGCGGGCCAGCAGCAGTTGCCGGCCGAGCGAAATGCCGATCGAGGGTCCGCTGCGCTCGAATTTCGATCTTTCATCGCAGCGGTAATTGCGAAAATGTTCGGTGTCGTAGGCGGCCAGCGTACGGGGATTCTCGCGCGTCAGATCGAGCGCCTCGCGCACCACGCCGCCGCGGAGCAATTCGACGGCTTGTTCCCGGTAACCGTCGAGGCTGGCCATGTGACCGCGAGCATCGAGGCGACGATGCAGGCCATCGAGCTGCGCAAGCAGATTGAGGCGGGCGTCGATCTCCACATCGGGAACGCGCGGCTCCAGATTCGCGAGAAACGGATTCTCCGTCTCCTCGCCATCGCGCTGGCGGCCACTTTTCTTCTTCCCTCTCTCCGTCCCTTCGCGTAAGGCGACTTGCGTGGTTAGCGGCGCGAACGAAGTGCCGAGCCATGCCGGCTGGAGCCCTTCGGTCACCGCTTCGTACGAGCCGGCAAAACCGACGCTCTTTTCGACATGCCTGGTCGTCGGCGGGATCAGAGCATGTCGCGGCATGCCGGTGGTGGGGTGGATCGCGCCGGCGGCCCTGGCATAGACGCTTCCCAGGCCCGGTTCGACGATCGGCTTGCCGTCTTGAACCGTCAGGTCGGCAGTGAGCAGTTGCTTGGCCGCGCCGCTATGTTCGGCGTGGTTTGTCTGAAACGAACGAACAATCGTCAGGCGATCAGCCAGATCGGCAAGTTGGGGCAAATACGAAGCAAAGCGGACTCCGGGAATTGCCGTGGGAATGTGGCCGGCGATGCTGGTCGAGGTTCCTGGCCCCTCCGGCTTGGGGTCGAAGGTTTCGAACTGACTGGGGCCGCCGGAGAGGAACAGCAAAATGACCGACTTATCCTTCTGATAAGTCCTCCCCGGGTTGGCGCGGGCCGCGGGGGACAGCCAAGTGGGAAGCGCGAGACCACCCAAGCCCAGGCCGCCGACGCGCAGAAAATCGCGCCGGCGGAGTCCGCTACAATTGGGGTCGGTGGCTTCGGTGAGAATCTTGAGCATCGGATGGTTCCGTGGTGGGCTAGGGATCAAGTTGGCGAATCCACCTATGCCAGCAGCTCCGGCAGCGGGCCATCGCCACGGGCATCCCCCTTGAGCATCGGATCGCGGACGCCGAAGTAATCGCGTTGGTCGCCCGCTAGATGCAAGAGCGTCGCGTAGAGATTGCCCATTTCGCGGTGGCCAGGGAGCCCCCAATAGGGATACTCGACATATTGCCCCCCTTGGAGTCGGCCGCCGGCAGTGCCGAGCACGACCATCGGCCATTCCCAGCAACGGCTGTGGTGCCCTTCGGCGGCGTCACTGAGATAGACGATGACGGTGTTGTCGAGCATGGTGCCGCTTCCTTCGGGAACGGCCTGCAGCTTGGTCATCATCCGGGCGATCAGCTCGAAGTGGAAACCACGAATCTTGGTGCTCATGACATCCCAGGTCATGCCGTTGTAATTGCCACCGTGACCGATGCCATGCTTGCCGAAGTTGATGCCGAGGCCCGTGAACTTGACGCCGAAGTAGGGATCGCCGACACCCGAGGCGAGCGTGACCGAATTCGTCAGTCCACCGATGAGGGCGGCCGCGGCGATATCGAACTGGGCATCGAGCCGGTCGGTTTCGACGGCGCTCTTATACTTATCGCCGACGACTGGAGCCTTTTCGCGGAGCGTGTTTTCGATTTCATTCAATCGGCTTTGGCGGTCGCGCATCGCTTCATACGAGGCGATGTGGGCTTCGAGCTTCTCGCGCTCGGGGCCGGCGACCAGCTTTTCGAGCCTACGAATGTCGTCGAGCAGGAAGTCAAGCACGTTGGTGCGGGCGAGAAATTCCTGCTTGGCCGAGCCCCCCGCGACGCTGCCAAAGAGGCTGGCATAGGCCACTTCGGGATGGCAGGTGGTAGGCATCGGCTTCCCCTTGTCCCAGGCCGAGCAGTTATAGACGACGCTTTGCTCCTGCTCGATCATCCCCAGGCCAACATGCGGAAAAATGCCTCCCAGGTGTTTGCCCAAGGCAACGTCGATCGTTTCGGCCTTGGCCGCGCCGCTGTTGCCGACGCCGCCATCGCAGTTGTAAACACCCAGTGCGCCAAAATTGTTCGAGTGCCCGCCACCGCAAACGCGCCCTGACAGCCCGGTGACCACCGTCAGCCGGTCCTTCCAGGCGTTAATCGGCTTCAGGGCCGAGGGGAGTTCGTGATCGGCAAGCGGAATGACCTGCTTTTGACGTTCGCGATCTTGCTTGCCTCGCTTGATCGTGGCGGGTGTTACCTGCTGCCAAGGTAAGCCATTCCCTTCGACGACGAAGACAAACCGCAACGGAGACTTAGCCGAGGCGGCAGCTTGGGCCTCGATTTGCCGCAGCACCGGGGCGAGCACCAGGCTGCCGGCACCTACGGAAAAGCCCTTCAAAACGTCGCGGCGGGAAAGAAACATACCTATCTCCGGGCGTGATTGGTTGGGCGATGCGGGAAAAATCGAGATGGAGCGTGGAATTAGCCGAGCAGTTCGGTGATGGGGCCAGTGCTTTCCTTGAACGAAGCGACTGGGCAACCCATTTGCTGCAGAATCGTGAGATAGAGATCCGATGCGGGCTTGGTGCCGCCGGGCCACTTGAGATGCTGCCCATGCCGGAAGCCCAGCTGGCGTCCTCCGGCGAGCAGCATCGGAAAGCTACCGCCCGAGTGGCTGCTGATTTGCGAACCGCCGAGCAGCAAGATGGTGTGGTCGAGCAAGGTTCCTTCGCTGGCCGAAATCGCCTGGAGGCGGTCCATCAGACGGGCGAGGCATTCGCAGAACATCCGGTCGCGAGCGCCGAGCACCTTGGTATCGGGATTGTCCGCCCCGCGATTGCCCGAGCCTTTGTGATGCACGTCGTGCGCTCCGCGCAGCGGCGCGCCGAACTCCTTGGCCCAGTCCTTGTAGTCTTCGTAATTCGGTCCCCCCTCGCCGCCGAGACTGTGCGTCACGACGCGGGTCATGTCGGTTTGAAAAGCGAGGGCGATCAGGTCCATCATCAGCTCGATGTGCTCGCGCATCCGGTTTTTGCCTTGCGGCTGCGTGCGGACGCTCCCCTCGTCAAACTCCGGCCGGCCGCGATCGAGAATCTCCTCTTTGTCGGTCAGCCGCGTTTCGACCTCGCGAATCGAATGGAGGTATTGGTCGAGCCGTCGCTGGTCGTCCGCTCCGAGGGCGCGGCGCAGATCGCTCACCTCGCCGAGGGCCGTGTCGAGTACGCTGCGGTCGAGCGCGAGGCGGGCCCGCGCCTGCTGAAGCTGCGACTTATCAGCCGGCGGAAAGAGCCGCTCGAACACGGTGCGATAGTTGCCCACGGCTGGAATGTCGGCACCCAGGGCGTTGCGCGAGAGGGTGCGCGTGCCGACGCCATCCTCGAACGAGAGCGCGAGCGAGGGAACATAGGTCGGCCCGACGTGCTGGGCCGCCACCTGATCCATCGAGATCGTATTGGTGATGGTCCCCGGCGTGATTTTGATATTGGTGCCCGTGAGCCAGTTATAGGGATGCTCGTGGCCGCTGATTCGCCCTTGAATGTGCAACAGGTTGGAGACCACCGAAAATTGGTCGCGATGCCTGGCCAGCGGCTCGTGCGAAGGAGCGATGGTGTACTTGAACCCGGTGTCGGCGGGATACCAGTGGTAGTGGTTGATCGCGCCCGGGATGTAGAAGCAGGCGAGGCGCGGCGGATCGGCCCGGCCGGTCGTGGCGGCCAAGGTTTGCCGGCCCATGATTTCGAGCCAGGGGAGCGAAATCATCGCCCCCAAACCATGGAGCACGGTGCGCCGACTGAGGGGAAATCGTTTTGGATTCATCGTGGGTCCTCTATTTCTCCGTGAACGTCCGCGATCGAACGAGGGCTTTGAGCAATGATTTCAATGGATAGCCCGCCGGCTCGTGCTGGGCTTGGATGGACCGAATCTCGGCGAGATCATCCACCTCGGGTTTGCGGCCCGTGCCATAAAGCACGAGACTCTTTAGCAAGCCGCGGGCCAGATCGGGGGTGTAGTGCTGGACGAGCAATTGCTTGCATTCGGCGAAGCTGGCGAAGTGTTCGCCGCGCGGAAGCTGTCCAGCCGCATCGACGGGGCGAGTCGCGCCGCTGCCGCGCCATTCGATTTTGCCGTCGAGATCGTTCTTAATGTAGTGATGGTGCTCGACATCGCGCCAGCGGCCGCTGAGATCGAAATTCTGAAAGGCGAAGCCGAGCGGGTCCATCGTTTTGTGGCAGACCGCGCAGCGTTGATCCTCTTGGTGTTGCTTCAGCAATTCCCGAAACGACTTGCCGTGGTTGCCGGCATCGGAGGGGAGTAGCTCGGGAACCTCCAGCGGCGGCGGTGGAGGCGGGGCATCGAGCAGGTGGCGAAGGGTCCAGGCACCCCGATAAATCACCCAGTTCTCCCCCATCCAGCAGAGCATCGATTGAATGCCGGCTTGCCCCAGGAGGCCGCCGCCGCGCGGGTCGTCGCTCCGCAGGGTGACCGGGCGAAGCCGAGCCCCTTCGAGCGGCGAATAGCCATAGTGACGGGCGAGAATGTCGTTCATCATCGTCCAGTCGCTGGCGAACAGCTCGCGTGTGGGACGATTTTCGGCCAAAACGCGGCCAAAATAGGCGATCGTTTCGTCCTGCATCGAAGCCTTGAGATGCCGGCCGAAGCGAAAATCCTGTTTTTGGATGTGATCCATCGCGACGGTGATCGGCTGCCCCATTTCGAGCCACTGCATGACGAACGGCCGCATGAAGGCCGCGCTCCGCGGATCGCCGAGCAGCCGTTCGACCTGGGCATCGAGCACCGCGGGATCGCGCAACTTGCCAGCCAGAGCAAGGTCGCGCAGGTCCTGATCGGGGGGCGCACCCCACAGCATGAAGCTGAGCCGCGACGCCAAGGCGTGCTGCGCGGCAGCTGGGGTCGGAGCATCTGCGGGAGTCGCAAGATAACGAAACGACCCACTGAGCAACACCGATTGGAACGTGGCTCGCAGGGCGTCGTCGAAGCTCAGCCCCTGCTCGCGCAGCGAAAGATACAGTGCCATAAACCGCTGGCGCTCCGGTCCGGTCGAGGGGCGGCGAAAGGCCCGGTCCATCCAGAGCGCCAGCAGCCGCTCGGCCCTCGCGCGGTCGTCACGCAGCTCGCCGATGTTGGCGTTCCACTCTGTCGGGGGCCAAGCGGCGCGATAGTCGGCATCGATTTCGAGTGTGTGCAGGACGATGAACGGCGTCGGTTGCTGGTCGATGGGGAGTTTGGCGCGATCGAATACGGGGCGGAACAGGCCGGTGCCGCCAGGGATTTTGTCTTCGGGCTTGCTTTTGTCTTCGTTATCAAAGCCCGCGATTTCGTAGGGCATTTCGACCCGATTGCAAAGCGTGATTTCGAGCCCTTTGGCGTCGATCGCCAGGTCGGCAAGTTGCACCTCATGCACGATGGTGTGCGGATTTTCGGGGCTGCGATTGATCTCTTGATACTCGAGGTCGCGGCCGCCGACTTCGACCCACAGCATCGGATTCGGCACTCCAGCGACAAACTTTTGGACTGAGACGACGGCCTTGACGCGGAGCACGCCCGGCCGGCCCACCGGAACGGGGACGCGAATTGTCAGCCCGCCGCGCTCGCCCAGCCATCGCGGCTTGATGAGGAGGCCAGTGCCGGGCCGTCCGACGGTATCGCCGGTACCGGTGGAGAGGCCATCGACTTTCCAGGGCTCGAACGCTTGGCGGGCGTCTTTGGCGTGCAGCAAATCGGCCCGCCAGATTTTCGTCCCGGCGGGATCGAGAAACCGCAGGCCATCGACCGCCTGCCGCGTCACTTGCATGATTTGGGAAACCGAATCGGCGGCATCTTGCAGGCCAGCGGCACCAGTGTCGAAGCCATCGACCTGGCCATCGCCGGGCAGGCCCGCGGCGAAATCGACGGCAAGCCCGGTGACATCGCGCAGGGCGGCCGCCAATTCGCGCCGATTGAGCCGGCGAGTTCCCCCCACCCGCGCGGCGCGCTGTTGGGCCTCGATCCAAAGAAGCAGGCGTTTTTTTTCGTCGGCGGTGGGTTGGGAGTTCCCTTCCGGGGGCATCTCGCCGGCAACCAGCCGCTGGTGGACGAGGGTCCAGAGGTGACGGTCGCTGGCGCGAAAACCAGTGAGCTTGTCGTAACGCAGGCCCGCCTCTTGCTTGTTCTCCCCGTGGCACCCCAGGCAATGCTTGGCCAGCAGCGGACGGATAACTTCCGCATACTCGTCCGGTGGGGCGGCAGCAGCGGGCAAGGGGACGACGGACAATGGGCTGCCGGCCACCAGTAACATCGCGACTACGAGATTTCTGCTCATGCCACTTTTTTTGCCTTAGCGAAGCTCCCACACGAGGAGCTTGCCCCCAACGCCAGCCGCCACTTGCCGGCCGTCCGGCGAAAGGGCGAGCGCCGCCACGCGTGCCGCGAGGTCGGTAAACGATTGCAACTCGCGGCCAGTCGCGGCGTCCCAGACGCGGCAGGTTTGATCTTCGCTGCCCGAGATGATCCGCCGGCCGTCGCGACTGATGGCGAGGCAAGTGACGTCGTCCGCGTGGCCCTCCAAAGTTTGCAGCGCCTCGCCCGACTCCGCGTTCCAAACACGGATGGTGTTATCCCAACTGCCGGAAACGAGTTGTTTGCCATCAGGGGAGAAAGCGACCGCGGAAACGGTTTCTTCGTGGCCGATCAGCGTCAATGTTTCCTGGCCGGTACGAGGGTTCCAGAGGCGCAGCGCGCTTTCGCCGTCGCCGGTGGCCAGCGTCTCTCCAGTCGGGCCGAAGGCGACGCATGTCACGTCGTAGTCGTTCCCTTGGGCCAGCGACAGGAGGAGCTTGCCACTGGTGGACTCAAAAACCTTGAGGGTGTCGTCGCCGCTGCCGGTGGCGATCCGTTTGCCGTCGGGACTGAGGGAGAGCGCGATGATATTTTCGCGGTGAGCAAGCCACGATCGCAAACGCTTGCTGCTGGCGACTTCCCATAGTTGCAGCCCGCCATCCCAGTCGCCAGCGATCAGTTGCCGCCCGTCGGGGGAGAACGCCACGCTAGTGATTGCTCCTGAATCGCTACGCAGAGTCGTTACAAGCCGACCGGTGGCGGCGTCCCACAGCTTTACCAGGGCATCGTCTCCGCCGGATGCGAGCAGCTTGCCATCGGGACTCATTGTCACTGCCGAAACCCAGTTGGCATGGGCCGCCAGCGCTAGTCGCGACGCGTCGTCGGCCCCGCGCGCGCTGGAGGAGATGCTGGCGAGAGCCAGCGCGGCGACCAGCGATAGCTTGGCGAGCGATCGAAACACGAAGCAGGCTTTCTCGGTCAAAAGTAATGGAGTTTAGGGAGCGGGAGACGCGGAGACTGCCACGTTCGGTTCCGACGGGCGGCGATACAGGAAGGCATCGCTCGTCAAAAGCGACGCGATCAAGGCGTTCATGCTGCCGCCGCTGGCGACATAGGCCTCGTCGGCCCGTACGAGCGTGGGACCGTCGTCGAGCGATTCGTTGCGCCCCATCCAGTAGCGAAAGGCGTGCCGCACGAACACTTGCCGCACTCGGGGGGAATCGGCGAGGCGGCGGACCAGCTCGATCGCGTCCTTCGTTTCGCCGTCGAGCCGGGGATCGCCGCTGTGCTCGACGACGGCGCGGGAATCGATTGATACCTCGCGGAACACATTCCCCAGCGGCTTGTTGCTTTTGGGATCGACATTCTTGGCGGTCGCTTCGGGATCGAGCACGGATTCCGCCCTCCGATGGCGGCCGAGATAGTCGTACTTCTCGAACGTGAGGCCGATCGGATTCATTTTGCGGTGGCACTGCCAACAATATTCTTCGCGGGTGATTTCCATCCGCTCGCGGAGGGTCTTTTCGGGGGCGTCGGGAAGCTGGGCATCGACCGAAATCGGCAAATCGGGGACCACGCCTCCCAGTAGCCGCTCGCGAATCCACTTGCCGCGGCGGATGGCATGATTTTCGTTGTTCGTCGCGAAGGCTGCCAGCCAGCTTGGCTGAGTCAAGATGCCGGCCCGCTCGTCGGCAGGGAGCACGACCGGTTGCTCGGCGGTCCATTTCCAATCCAGTGGCAGGCTGTATAGATCGTGGATCTCCAGGTCGCGGGGCTTGGGATGGAGGGGCTTTCCGGTCTTTTTGTCGATCTTCGGCGGCTCGGGAACCTTGATTGCCTTCGCCGGCGTCGCCACCCCCTTGGTGTCGATTCGATAATTCACGAACGATTTTGTAGTGGTGAGCAATTCCTTCAGTACGTCACGATCCTGGTCGAGCACATGCTGAATAAGCTGCCGCGTGTCGGCGATGAGGATCTCGGGCCGCCACTGCCCGCGCGACAGGTCTTTGAACACGTCGTGCGCGGCGGGATACTCAAAATACTCGTCAAAAAACCGCATGATCCGGGGCTTGGCGATCTTGCGGTCCGCCAAAATACGCCGCACTTCGGCGGCCACTCCCTCGCGCGAGCCAAGCTGCCCCCCATCCGCGGCTTTGAGGAGCGCGGCAGCGGGGGGATTGTCGGTAAGGGCAAAGGCGACGGCATAGGCGATTTCGCGCGGGGCAAGCATCCGACGGCCATGCTCGTCGAGCTTTTGCTCGCCGACCTCGAAGCGATAGAGCGCTTCGGGGAGCATCAGGATCGCCGCCAGGGTCGCCTTCGCGCCAATCACCTGCCCGGCATCTTGGGTGTTTTTGTGAAGCAGCGAGGTGAACCGGCTTAGTTCTTCGTGAGTCGGCTCGCGAAGCAGGGCCGTTTGGAATTGCCGCCTGAGGGCGATTTGGATTTGCTCGTCGGTGGGGGGCTCAGCGGGGTTCAGAAACGGCTGAAACTCCTTCAGGGGCTTGCTGAACTTGACCAGCCCGAACTGCACATCCAAAATCTGCGCCGAATTGCGAAGCAATTGGTTGATCGTCGGCTCATCGACCACGAACAAGCTGGCATAATCCTTGAAACCTTCGCCCGACGCTGCCGAAAAGGGCTGCCCCCCCTGATGTCCTTTGCCGGCGACCCGTGGCACGAACGACACATAAATCTGCGGACTCAGCCGCCACAACCGACTGGGGGACGCGCCTGGTGTGTTTGGGTTGGCGGCGAATAGCGCCTCGTGATCGACCCGGTTGCCATGCCCCGGCAGTTGCAGCTTGCGGCCAATTTCAGCCGGATCCTCTCCCCCTTTGGCCAGTTCCTGTTTGATCCAACCCACCACGGCAGCTCGTTCGCGCGGATCGGGACGCTTTTGCCCTTCAGGAGGCATTTCGCCCAGCACCAGCCGTTCGGCGACGAGCTTCCAGGTGTCGATATCGAGCCCGGTGGGAACGTTGCCATCAATCTTGTGGAGGGCCAGCTCCCCCTCTTGCTTGGTGGGACCGTGGCAACTGGCGCAGTGGGCCGCCAAAAATGAGGCGATGGTGCCCCGAAAGCCCGCGACGTCCCCGCTCGGTTCAATCTTCGGAGACGGCTCGACAGCGGATGCCACCAATGCGGCAATGCAGATGAAAATCGAGGCCAGAATGGGGGTCTTCACTTGCCGCGAATCCTGGGAGAGGCGAAAACGTATCCGTCGTTTCAGATAAAACCCCGCGACGGGGATTGGTTTGGTAGGCAAAATCGGGCGGGATAAGAGTATGGCCCGCACAGCACGGGCTTTCTCGCTCGATCCTTGAGCCACAAACCGTTGTCAGTAAACAGCTTAAGTGCGGTCTGGCAATCTGGACTCGCGGCCGCCACGCATCCTGCGATACCAAATTAACGGCGAACACGGGGAATAGAAGAGGCTGCTGACATGACGCCGGGCGGCGAAGAGCAATTGTTAAGGCTGTGGGTCCGCAATCAGGGGGATGTGTATCGCTACATCTTCGCCTTGCTACCCAATGCCAACGAGGCTCAGGAGGTGTTGCAAGCGACCTGCGTCGCCCTGTGGCGCAAAGCGGGAGAGATTGACTGGGAGCGGCCGTTTTTGCCCCTCGCCTTTCGTTTTGCCTTGCTGGAGGTTCGCAAACAGCGCGACCGCAACCGGCGCTGGACAGGCCTTTTGGGCGACGAAACTTTGGAGCAACTTTCGCGCGAACGAGATGCAACCACCGACCTTTTGGAACTACGTCGCCAGGCGCTCGATGGCTGCCTCGCCAAGCTCCCCGCCGGAGACCGGGACCTGATCGACCGACATTATCACCGTGGCATGACGGTGCCTCAAATTGCCGCCGCCACCGGCCAGAACATCCATACGCTTTATAAGGCTTTGCAACGGATTCGCCGCCAACTGATGACTTGCATCGACACCCGTCTCGCCACCGAGCCAGCGCCATGAATCGCTTTTCCTCCGATCCCCCGCTTGATCGCCTGCTCAGCGGCGTGGTCGAGGGCACTTTGACCGACGAGGAGTCCGCGCAGCTGCGCGAGCGGCTCGAAAGGAGCGCGGACGACCGGCGGGCGTATCTACAATATGTCGATTTGCACACGGTCTTGATGGGTGAAATTGCCTTCGCCCGTGGTACGGAGTCGCTAGGGCGGCTATCGGCAGCCGCTCGCCCGGCAGGTCCGCGTCGCAAGGCTTTCGCGGTTTGGGGCGCGCTCGCGGTGGGTTTGGCGGCGGCAGTTTTGCTGATGTCGGGTGCATGGCGGTATTGGGATCCTAAGGAGAGCGGTCCTGGGCTGGGCGGAGTTGCGGTCACTCCGGTCGCTTGGGCGCGGGTGGTGGAATCGGCGGGAAATGTCGAAGTTCGCGGCGAGAGCGGCATCAGCCAGCCAATTGGCCCGGACGGACTGATCGCCAGCGGCCAGACCTTGCGAACCGGGACTGACGACAGCTTCGCTGCCGTGGAACTGGCCGATGGCACGCGGCTCTTCCTGTGCCCCGAAACGCAGGTTCGCCTGTCGGCTGATGACGCCGAGCATCCCGGCCGGCGGATGGTTCTGTCGAGCGGCGTGCTGCAAGTCAGTGTGCCGGCCTTGCCGGGGAATCGGCCGGTGGTGGTAGCGACTCCGCAAGCGGAAATCACGGTGAGCGATACGCGGATGGTGGTTTCGTCTCCCGATGCCCGCTCGACCGCCGTCGAAACCGAGCGCGGGCAGGCCCGCGTTGTCCGCACTGCCGACGGCCAAAGTGCCGAGGTTCCCGCCGGCTATTTCACGGTGGCTCTCGAAAATGAAACGCTCCTCCCGGTGCGGCAAATCGACCAGCTCCCCGCCGAGCCGCGCGCCCGCCTGCCACTCGAAAAAGCGCAAGCCTTGGCCTATCGCGGCCGGCAGTTGCTCGTCGTCGCATCGTGGCGCGAAACCGGTGCCTTCGACACGACTGATCTATCCGCTCGCTTTTCGCCCGATGTTCAGCCGGTCGATAGCCATCAGATTGTCGCCGCGGGCGATGGGAACGCCGTGCTGCGGGGAGATCGCCACGGCGGTTATGAGATTTTCGACGCCCAAACCGGCGAATTGCGGCACGCCGTTGATACGGGCGTTACGAACCCGCTGATTGCCACTCTTTCGTCCGGTGGGAAGCTGCTGGCCGTGGCCGAGCAGGTGCGCGGCCGGCTAAGCCATGTCCGGCTGTGGGATTTGGCCGCCGACCGCGAATTCCCCCCGCTTCCCGTTTCCGGATCCATACGTTGCCTCGCCTTTTCGCCAAATGGCGAGCGGCTGGCGGTCGGCAGCGTCCGCTATGGCAAGCTGCTCGAAAACTGGCTCGAAGTTTGGGACCACGCCTCGGGGCAGATGCTGGCCCAATCGCCAGTCCCGGAGCATTGTTTTCGCGTGGTCGCTTTTTCGCCCGATGCCACGCGCGTCGCCGGCGCGACCACTCGCGGCGTCCTCCATGTTTTCGATGCCGTTACCGGCAATCAGCTCGGCAGCCGCGGCTCGGCCGATGGCTGGACGCAGCCGATCCACTCGCTGGCGTTCGCCCCCGATAATCAGGTCGTCGCCGCCGGCACGAATAACGGTCGCGTGCGGCTGTGGAACGTGGCGACCAATCGCGAACTGGGGGTGCTCAACTTTGGCACGCGAATCATCTCGGCCCTGGCGTTCTCTCCCGGCGGCGAAGAGTTGGCCGTCGGAGCCGTTCGCGGCCCGGTGCTGCTCTTTCCTTTGCAAGGATCCTCCCGCAACGACCAAACGCTTTAGGAACGCTCTCGCTTTCCTGCCAAGCTCCCTCCCCTCCGCTGAGTTTGTTCGATGGAATCTTCTCCCCGCTCGCACCGCAAACGCGAGAGCCTCTCGCGCCGCCAATGGCTGCAAACCTCGGTCGCGGGGCTCGGCGGCTTAACGCTCGTTCGCCAGCTCGCCGGTTCCGGGGCCAGTTCGGCGTCCGCAGCCGACAAGCTGCAGCTCCCTCCCGGTTGGCTGCCGATCAGCAAGCTCGACGACAGCCCCACCTGGTCTGACTTTCGCAAGATCAACGACAAAATCCATCTCTATCTGCCGCCGGGCGTGGAGACGGTGCGCGGCGTTTTCGTCTGCTTTGTTTTCCATAGTGCCGATGCCCGCGAGCTCGCCTGCCACTGGAAATTCGCCCTCGTCACGGTGCCATGGCCGTTCGAGTTCGATCTGGGAGTCAACGACAAGCGCAACGGCCGCTTTCAGGTGGGGCACCCGGTTGGCGATATGTCGATCCTGCTTCGCTATCTTGAACACGCGGCGCATGAAACCAAGCATCCCGAGCTGGCCGTTTGTCCGCTCGTCGGCTGGTTGGGGCAAAACGGCTCGCATTTGTGTGGCGATCTGCACCAGCGTGCGCCGCAGCGCGTGCTGGCCTGGAGCGATTCGTTCGCCAATCGGCTGGCTCAGTATCCGGAACTGACGAAGCAAGTCCCCTTCGCCTATGCCTGGGAAACCAGCAAGCGCGAAGAGCAAGAGCGGCTGGCATTGCGCGAGATGGCGCTCGCCACCGTCAAAGACCAGCCCACTCCGCCCCCCGATTTCGGCTGCCGGGCCAATACCTACGGCTTCAGTCACGGCATTTACTCGAAGTTCAACTTCTTCATGGCGTTTCTCGACCGCTGCATCGCCTTGCGAATGCCGGCGGAAACGCCCCAGCCCGGCGAGCCGGCGAAGCTCGCGCCGATTTCCGTCTCCGCCGGCTGGGCGGGCGATTTCAACCCGGTGAGCCAGTGGAACCCGATTGCCCCGGCGGCTGAGGCGAAGGGGATGGTCTCGCCGATGTGGCTCCCCGATGCATACGCGGCCTGGATGTGGCGGTCGTATCACTCGGCGAATCCCGACATCAAGCTCGCCGGGCCGATCGTTGAGTACCGCAAAAAGGATGGCGAATGGGGCGGTCCCGAATGCGGCCTGGGGTATGGCGGGCAATTGGCCGCCTCGGCCAGCCACCACTTTGCCGCCCAAACGACCGGCAACTACGAAAAAATCGAGTTCCACGCTGGCGATCAGGTCGTCGGCGAGGCGACCAGCGCTCCCTGGACCTGCGACGGCGTGAAGCTCGCGCCCGGTTTGCAGGCTCTGTTTGCCGTCGGCATTGCAGCCGATGGCACCCGCACCGCCAGCCGGCCGGGGTTTGTCGTTGTCGGCTAAAAAAGGAGCGGGATTTCGGCCACCCACCCGTAACATCGCGGTTCACCAAGCCATAGTAGGGCAGAGCCCTGCGACGTAGCAGCACGCGGTTTTTCGCAAGTTCACCGAGGAAATGCCCGACCATGCCGAAGCGACTCGTTGGCACTTGCCTGATGCTGGTGGCGTGGCCGTGGATACCGGTCAACGCCGCCCCGCCCGAGGTCAAATTCGCCGACGGGGCGGCGAGCCGCGCGGTGTATGACCAGGGGGTGGCTCCGCTCCTCAAGTCGCACTGCGCGAAGTGTCATGGCGAAACCAGGCCCGAGGGGGATCTCGACCTGCCGCGGCTCGATCCCGACATGAAGGCCAGCACCAGCGCCGCTCGTTGGGCGGTGGTGCTCGCGAAAGTATCCGCCGGCGAAATGCCCCCCCAAGAATCGCCGCAACTGAAGCCCGGCGAACTTCACGCTCTGACCGAGTGGATTCAGGCCGAGCTCAAGCGCTCCGGTAAGCACGTGGCTCGCCGCGCGGAATACGCTAATGGCAATGCGGTGCCGCATGAGTTGCTGTTTGGTCCTCGGCCAGCCGCTCCTTTCGATGCGCCGACCAGCGTCCGCCGGGTCAGCCCGGAGATTTATAGCGCATTTGCCGCCGATGTCGGCAAGGGAGTACCGGGAGTCACGCAGCCGTTTTCGCCCGCCGGCGGCACCACCTTCAAGGACATGGGTGCCCCCCGCATCGACGAACCGGTGACGGCTCTGCTCATTCGCAACGCCTTGGCGATGGCCGACAAGCAAATCGGGCACAAGCTTGAAAACGGCGAGGTGAAGGGGGTCGGCTTCACGCCGAAAGAGTTTCTCAAGCTGCTCGGCGAGCCGCAGCCCCCACCGGAGGAGTCGATTGTCGCGGCCGTGAAGCTGCAATTCGACCGCATATTGCGCCGCCCGCCAACCGCCGCCGAGCTGGAGCAATTCGTCCCCCTGTTCCGCAAGAACCTCGCCGAAGCCGGCCCCGCGGCTGGGCTCAAATACAGCCTGGCGGCCGTGTATCTCCTGCCGGAGGCAGTGTTCCGCTGGGAACTCGGCACCGGCACTGCCGACGAGCAAGGTCGTGTGCGCCTCGCCCCGCGCGAAATCGCGTACGCGGTCAGCTATGCGTTGACCGATAGCCAGCCGGGCAAGTCGCTCCTGGCCGAGGCCGATCAGGGTTTGCTGGAAACTCGCGACGGTGTCGCCGCCGCGGTCCGAACCATGCTGGACGACCCCAAACTTTCCAAGCCGCGAATCATGCGGTTCTTTCGGGAGTATTTCGACTACGAAAAGGCTGTCGAAGTCTTCAAGGACGACAAGGCGGCACCCGATCACGATGCCCGGGCACTCGTCGATGACACGGATCGGCTGGTGCAGCTGATCGTCGATGAAGATCGCGATGTGCTCCGCGAGCTGCTTACGACGAACAAGTCGTTCGTCGCCCACAAGAAGGCTGCGGATGTCAAGAAACGCCGTAAAGAAGAGCTGGCGAAGTACGAAGCCGAGAAAGCCAAAAATCCCACCAAGTTCGCCAATAAGAAGCCCCCCAAGGTCGATCGCAGCGTCTATGAAGCCTATAACCTGACCGATTTTCCCGACCAGCAACCGGTCGAATTGCCGCGCGAGGAGCGGGCCGGCATTCTCACACAACCCGCGTGGCTGGTGGCATTTTCCAAAAGCGACGATAACGACGTCATCCACCGCGGCAAGTGGGTTCGCGAGCGGCTGCTGGGGAATGTAGTGCCGGACATTCCGATCACGGTCGATGCGCAGTTGCCCATCGCACCGGAGAAAACGCTCCGCGAGCGCGTGGCCGTCACCGAGGAGGCTTATTGTTGGCAATGCCACCAGTTGATGAATCGCGTCGGGCTTCCCTTCGAGAGCTACAGCTATCTCGGCCGCTTCCGCGCCGCCGAGCCGGTGCTGGACATCGAGGCCACTGCCAAGAATGTGGATGCCAAAGGGAAGGCCCTGGGGAACGTGTTCCGCGAGGTCGAAGTCAATTCAAACGGAGCGATCGAACATGTTGGCGACGAGCGGATCGAAGGGGAAGTGACGAGCGCCGTCGAAATGCTCCGCCGCCTGGCCGATTCCGAGCGGGTCGAACAGGTGTTCATCCGCCATGCCTTCCGCTACTTTTTGGGGCGGAACGAAACTCCCGGCGACGCCCCCTCCCTGCAAGCCGCCCAGCGGGCCTATCGCGACGGTGGCGGGAGCATGAAGGCGCTCATTACCTCGCTGCTGACGAGCGATTCGTTTCTCTATCGTATTCCGACGACCGTTGCTCCACCCGTTTCGCGGTCCTAACGACAACCGCTAACCAACCCCAGACCCCACGGCATTTTTCTCAAGGATCAAAACATGCCTGTTCCTCGTCGCGACGCGCTCAAAGGTTTGGCCCTCGGTGCCGGCAGCCTGGTGCTGTCGCCGATTCTCTCCCGCTTGCAAGCCCAAGCGGCGGGAAAAGCGGTCACCGCCAAGCGGTTCGTGTTCGTCGTCGAGAGCAATGGCGTGCGGCCCGAACAGCTCGCGCCGGTCGGTGTCGAGCGCAAGGCCCGCGAGCAGCGTCCGCTGAATGGCCCGGCCGAGCTGCGCGACATTTCGCTGGCCGATAAGGATCTTCCTCTCTCCCTCGAGCCGCTGGCTCCCTTCAAGGATCGCGTCACCATCGTCGAAGGGTTGTCAGGTCGCGTTTGCGGCGGCGGGCATTCCAACAATTTCCAGGCCCTCGGTGCTTTTGGGGCGGGCCGCGGAAATGGGGGCGAAAGTCAGGCGATCGAAGCTGAAACGATCGACGGGGCCCTCGCCAAGACGCTCCCCGGCATCTTTCCGCATATCGGCTTGGGAATCTCGAAACGGCTGGAAAACAGCATCATTTACAACGTCTCCGCCTGGGACCGGAACAAAGCCCTGCCGACAATCGTCAAGCCCGATCTGGCCTATGCCACGCTATTCGGCAGCGTCGCGAGCGGCAACGCCAAGAACGAATTCGTGGCCCAGAACAACCTGCTCGATTTCCTGAAAGACGACGTGAAGCGCGTCGAGTCGCGCCTGGCGGGCGAAGAGCGGGCGCAGCTCGGTTCATATCTCGAATCCTTCGAGACGCTCCGCAATCGCCAAAGTCGCCTCAACGAAATCGAGCACACGCTCCGCGAGAAGGGCCCCACGCCGAATGACAAGTACACGAGCGAAGTTGAAACGGACCGGCTCGACGCGATGTTCGATCTTGGCGCGGCCGCGCTCATTTGCGGGCTGACGAACGTACTCACGATTTCTTCCGCCGCCGGCATTCGCGATTTCGACATCACCTTCAAGGGCCTGGGCCTCAATATTGATAAGCATTCCATCGGCCACGGCGGCAGCTACCAAGGCAAAACTTGGGCCGACCTTTACAACATCATTCGCCGTTATCACATGGACCTGATCGCGGGGCTCGTCCGCAAGCTCCAGGCGGTTCCCGAAGGGGACGGCACAATGATGGACAACACGCTCATCGTGTATCTCAGCGACGGTGCCGAAGGGCACCATAGCCGCTGCTGGGAGTGGCCCCTGGTGCTGATCGGCAATCTCGACGGCAAGCTCAAGACGGGCCGCTTCGTTGATTATCCCGGCTATGCCCAGCCGGGCCATCGCACCACCGCCAACATGTTCGTTACGCTGCTGCAACTCGCCGGCACGAATCGCGACCACTTCGGCATGTCCGATCCGGCCCTCAAGGATTTCGATCAATACGGGCCGCTGGCGGAACTGCTCAGCTAGTTTTTTACGGATTTTGCTTGAGCGAGCGTAACTTCAGGCGGTTCAGGGCCATAAACCGTCAGCCCTGAAAGGATGAAAAATGGCCGTTTCGCACGAATTCTCGCGTCGCGCGCTGCTGCACGGCGCAATGGCCGGCGGAGCTGCTTTTGGCGGTTTCGGTCGGCTGTTCGCCGCCGATAGTGCCGCTCAGGCGAGCCGCCAGCAAAAGCACGTCATTTTGCTCTGGATGAGTGGCGGCCCGAGCCAGTTTGAAACGTGGGATCCCAAGCCCGGCGCGCCGACCGGCGGCCCGCACCTCTCGATTCCGACGACGATCCCGGGCATCCACTTCGACGAATTCCTGCCGCAGCTGGCTCGTCTCGCCGAGCGGATGGTGACGATCCGCTCGATGACCACCAAAAACGGCGACCATTCGGCCGGCTCGTTTTTGGCCCAAACGGGTCACGAGCCCAGCCGAGTGATTGCTCCGCCGCCGCATTGGCTGGCGATGGCGGCGCACGAGCTTGCTCCGGCCCGCGGCGAACTGCCGGCCTTCGTCAACATCAACCGCGAGCAAGATGTGCAGACGAATCCCGGCGCGGGCTTTCTCGGTCCGAAATACCAACAGCTCTATTGCCCCGGCAACGGCGCGCCGCCGGAAGATTTGCCTCCCCCGTCGGTAGCCGATTTGGCCGCGCTCGAAGCCCGCGAAGCGCTGCGCGAGCGGCTGGCGGCAGGTTTTCGGGCGGGGCGCGATCCGCGGCCTCTTGCCGCGCACGATGCGATCTTCCGGCAAATGGGTTCGCTGGTCGCCAGCAGCGAAATCTTCGACATCTCCCGCGAGCCCGAGAGCGATCAAGACCGCTACGGCCGGACGCGCTTCGGCCGCGATTGCCTCCTGGCCCGCCGGCTGGTCGAACGGGGCGTTCCCTTCGTACGCGTGCAGCATCAAAACGGCCTTGCCTGGGACAAGCATCGCCGGGCCTTCGATTGCCAGCGGCACATCTCGGCCGAGTTCGATACCGCCGCCGGTGCGCTGATCGACGACCTGATCGCGCGCGGCCTGTGGGAGCAAACGCTCGTCGTGTGCATGGGGGAATTCGGCCGCACGCCCGAAATTCAAGGGCAAGGCCCCCCCGGCCGCAACCACTACACCAAAAATTGGGCCCTCAGTTTTGGCGGCTGTGGCATGAAAGAGGGGGTCGTCATCGGTAAAACCAACGCCGACGGCACCGAAATCATTGACCGCCCCGTCACCATTCACGATCTCTTCTGCACCTTCTACACGATCCTCGGCATCGATCCGCACAAAGAGCTCGATTTCGAGGGACGGCCGATTCCGCTCGTCGAAAACAAGCTCGGCCAGCCGCTGCGCGAGGTGCTATGATGGCCGCCAAGCTGACGCAGATCAAAAAGTCGCTTTATGTCGATGATGGTCTGAAACGAGGCCCGCTAACGCTCTTCCGGCTCCGGGCGTTTCCGTCGTCCCCGTTTATGCTGGGGCAATGCACCGACCGACAGCTGGCGCTCTGGAATCTGGAGGCCGAGCCCCGCCAAGTGAAGAAAGGGGAATTCGTCGTTGGCGACCTTGTTTGCCCGCACCCTGCCGGTTGGATTCGCGGATTCGACGTAGCCTCCTCCAGCGACTTCATCGCCACCGGCGGCAGCGACCGCACCTTGCGGCTCTGGAAATGGGAAGGGACACGCCCGAGCGATAAGCCCGTCGCTCAAGTGGCTGCTCACGACGGCTGGGTCGAAGCGGTCGCCTTTTCGCCCGATGGAAGTCGCCTCGCCACCGTCGGGGCTGACCGGCAGCTTAAGCTCTGGGAAGCCGGCAGCTTGAAGCTACTCCAAACGGCTCCCGCGCACACCGGCTATCCGCGCGATCTGGCCTGGACTCCCGACGGCTCGAAGATCGTCACGGGTGGCGAAGATGGCCAACTGATCGTCTGGAACGGGGCCGATTTGCAGCCTGTCGCCACGATCGGTTTCGGCGAGGCCAACGATCAACAAGGGCAAAATCCCGCGCTCACTGGCGTTTATCGACTCGCCATCAGCCGCGATGGCCAGTGGCTGGCCGCCGGCGGGGCGAAGCTCACAGCGGTCTTCGAGCTCGCCACGGGCCGGGGAGTCGGCATGGTGAAAGAGTCGGGGGTCGATGTCGCCTTCCATCCGCGGTTCGACTGGCTGGCGATGGGGGAAAATCAGCTCCGCGTGTGGAGTTATGAGGTCGCGAAATTCGCCCCGAAGGCCCTGTCGGGCGACAAAGACAAGGAAGGCCGGCTGAAGCCGCTTAGTTTGCCCGCCTTGCCCGGCCAGGAAGTCGCGAATATCAAGCGCAACGATTACGGCCAAGGAATTGCCTTTCTCGATGGCGGCCGGCAAATGGCCCTCGGCAAAGCGGATGGTGTCGTGGACTTGTGGGAGGCTACCGAGGGATGAACCGCCGATTGCTGATGACGACAATGGCGCTATTGCTGCTTCCGGCGGCCATGCTCGCGGCCGCACCGGCTGATCGCGAGCTGGCCGGCAAGATTGATGCCGAGATCCAAGCCGCGCATCGGCAGGCCAAACTAACTGCCGCCCCACGGGCCACCGACGAAGAGCTCTTGCGGCGGATCTATCTCGATTTGCTGGGGCGTATTCCCACGGTCGCGGAATGCGAAGCCTATTTGGCGGACGAAGCGTCCGATAAGCACCATGCCCTGATCGATCGGCTGCTTGCTCATCCCGAAATGCCTGCCTATTGGAAGCGGGTCGTCAATCACTGGCTCAATGGCCATCAGCCGCGCGACGGCCGGCCGCCGTATTTCGAGGAGTTTCTGGCCTATCTGGAGCGTTCGCTGGCGGCCAACAAGCCTTGGGACCAGCTCGCCCGCGAGTTGCTCCTCCCCCAGGCGGGCAATGCCGACCAGCGCGGGGCGAGTTATTTTCTCGCCAGCCGGATGCAAAACGGCGATAAGCTGGAGCAGCTTGATAACCTGACTACCGCCGTGGCGAGCGGGCTGTTTGGCGTACAGTTGCAATGCGCCAAGTGCCACGACCATCCGTTCGTGGACGATTGGAAGCAGGACCACTATTACGGCCTCGCGGCGTTCTTTCAGCGCGTCGAGCGGCAAAATGGCGATGGGCTCTTTGTTCTCCGCGAAAAGGTCGATGGCGAAACGAAGTTCGTCACCGTCCGGAAGGTGGAACGCACCGCGGCCGCCATGTTTCTCGATGGGGCGGTGCTTGACGAGCCTCGTCCGCCGGGCAAGGGGGGCGATTCGAAGCAAGAGGCCAAGGAGGCCGATGGCCGCCGCGCGAAACTGATCGCGCACGCCATCGACAAGGGAAGCCCTTTCTTTCGCCGGTCGCTGGTCAATCGCGTCTGGAAAGAACTGCTGGGGCGGGGATTCGTCGAGCCGGTCGATCAGATGCATGCGGGCAATCCGCCAACCCATCCCGCGGTGTTGGAACTGCTCGCCAGCGACCTTGCCGACCACGATTATGAACTGCGTCACCTGCTGAGTGGGATTATGCACTCGGAAACGTACCTGCGAAGCTCGCGCTGGGAACAGGGCGAGCGGCCGGACGACGCCCAGTTTGCCGTGGCCATTTTGCGCCCCCTATCGGGCCAGCAAATGGCCTGGTCGCTGTTGATCGCCACGGGGGGACACGAGACGCTGCCCGCCAAATATGCCAAAGAAATGAAATCCACGTCGCCCGCCGCAGCGCTGCCGCCGGAGCTGCGCTCGCGCTGGGAAAAGGACGCGGAAAGCGAGCAAATGGTCGAGAAGTTCCTGGCGACCGGTGGCGAATACGAACCAAACGCCTCGCAGGCCCTGTTCCTCACTTTCGGCCCGCAACTGCAAAAGCTCCTCGCCCCCAGCGGCAAGCAACTGGTGGCGGAACTGGCCAAGCTCGATGTCGAGGGTGCGGCCGACCGGCTCTGGCTGCAAGTCCTGTCGCGCCGACCTATTGACGACGAAAAATCCGCCGCTTCGGAGTATCTGCGATCATCCCCCGCCAAGCACGACGCGGCCCATCGCGATCTGGTCTGGGCCCTCCTGTCGAGCGCGGAATTCCGCTTCAACCATTAGCGCAGCGGGCGCTCGGCATCCCGCCGTCTTGTCCAAGTTGAGAACGTGCTAGCGGGGGGCCGTTGGCGCGGGGGTCGCGGCAGAAGTCGCGGGTGCGGGCATCGGCGTCGCGGCCGGAGTGGCGGCCGCCGTGGCTTTCGCCAACTCGGCCGCGAGGGTGTTTACCATATCGTCGGCCAGAGGCTTCAGCAGCAAGACCTTGCGGGCCTCGGCAAAGAGCTTGTCGATGCGGGCCTGCGTCAGCTTATCGCCGCCGCGTCCCGCTTGCTGAATGGTGTCGAGCGCGCGGCCGAGGTCGATCCGCGTTTCCAATTGCCGAAAGTCGTCGAGCAGCACCTGAGCTTCGTCGAACTTCCGCTCCTTGAGCCGCGACCGGATCCGGGCCGCCAGAATTTCCCGGCGGGCCACCAGGTCGAGCGCCCGGCTGTAGAGCGCGGTAACCGCGCCCTCGGCTTGCAGGCGGAGATCGTCGTCGGGGAGCGGGGCATCAAGCTGCGGCGCTTGCCCCGGCACGATCGGCAGGCGGGCCAGCAGTTGATTGCCGTTTTTGACGAGGAACACGCGCAAGGCGTTGTCGCCCGCCGGAATTTCGAGGCTCCCCCGCCAATCGGTGACGCCGATGAGTTGCGTTTCCGTGCCGCTTGGCTCGCGCGAATGCACCTCATAGCCGGTCAGCGGCTGCGGAGGCTTGGCGCGTGATTGCAGCACCAGGCGGGTGGCCGGATACCGCGGCCGGACCAAGAGCGCCAACCGGTCGGTCCGCACGCCACCGCGGCTGGGAATGGCGGCCCGATAGCCCGAAAACAGTTCGCAGGTGAGCAGCGAATCGATCCGCTGGCGGACCGAAAGGAGCGTCCAGGGAACTTGCTGAATGCCCCCCTTGGGAAGCGGCTCGCCGGCCCGGTCGTTGCGGCGAATGATCGGGCGGAGCACCATTTCGGGTTCGATCCAGGCCCGCGAGGCGGGATCGACAATCAACCCGCCGGCCCGCAATCGGGCCACCACTTGGGGCCCTTCGACCCTTTCGATGCGAGCCAGCGGCGTAAAGCAGGCGGCGGCCGCGTCCCAAGCAGTGTGCGGCAATAGCTCGATATTCGCGGCGTCGCGCCGCGTGGCATCGCTCCAGAGGCGCGTGCGCAGGTCCATTTCGCGGGCCGAAACTTCCCACCCCAAATCGCTCGGTGCCAGCGACACCACGATCAGCTTATCGGCCGCTAAGAGATCGGGAGCGGACAGCTTCAGCCGCTCGCCGGTGAGGTTCGCCCCGGCGAGTAAATCGGCCCGCAAACTGGCTGGCGCGGCCGACGCCCGCACGCTCCACACCGAGCCGAACACCGCCTCGCCGCGGGCCGCCAGATCGCGGCTTAGGCTATCGATGGCGGCGGGGGGGAGCTCGACTTGTGGCTGGGCGGCCACCCAAAGGCGCACGTCGTACGGGGAATATTCCCACGCGGCCTGAGCCAGCAGGCTGCGTGAGGAAAGCAGCATCCCCCCCAGCAACAACCAGCGACCGCATTTGACCGCCCAGGATCTCATGGCATTCCCCTCGCCAGTCGGGGAGAAATTTGCCAAGCCTCGACATTCTGATACAGCGTCACCCGCTCGGCGGCCGGGCCTTGCAGCGACTTGCGATAGGCATAGTGATCGAAGGTCTGAAACAGCGGCAGCAAAGTGACATCCTCGTGCAGCAAGCGATGCAACTGCTGAAAGCGGACGCGAGCATCTTGCCAGTTGGTCGCCTTATCGATTTGCCGCAGCGCCAGCTGCACGAAGCCGTTGCTAGTCGGGGCGATTCCCTGCGGCCCCAACAAGCGGGCGGCATCGACGAGCGGTTCGTGGGCGGATATCTGGTAATAGACGATGTCGCAAATCTGCTGCTCGTCGAGAAAGATGCCGGGGGGAAACTCCACCAGCTTGCATTCGATGCCGATCACCTTCCATTGCTTGACGAGTGCCCGGCAAGCAATGCGCGAAGTTTCGTCGGCCGGATGGCCGAGCGTCAGCGGGGCGAGCGGCGGCACCGGCTTCATCTGCTTGTCGTGCATCGCCTTGATTTCATTGAGGCCAATCGCCTTCATCGCCACTGCCAGCCGCGGATCGTACGGGCGGGGCGGAATCTGCTGATCGTAGGCATAGGCGGCGGCATCGCCACCCGTCGGCGCGGGAAACGGCGCGCTCACCACGCGAAAACCGGGGAGCGGCTTCCCCTTGAGCACGCCTTGATTGAGGATCAGCTCCCGATTGCTGGCATAAGCCAGCGCCCGGCGGAATTGCCGATTGGATAGCTGGGGATGATGCTCCGCGAACGCCAGCACGTGCGTGGTGGGCATGGCGAGCGGCGCGACCGCCAGCTCCGAATTGGCCGCCACGGCGGCGATATCGCCCGGAAAGACGCGGTCGAGCACGTCGATTTCACCCCGCGCAAGCGCCACCAGCGCCCGCTGCGGATCGGGATAGTGGTGCTCGGAAATTTCGGCCGGTTGGCCGGGCTGGGCGAGGAAATAGCGGTCGTTGGCGGTGAAACGGGTTTGGGCGTCGTCCGTGCTCAGCACGAAAAACGGGCCGTTCCCCTTCGCGCCAGGCTGGCCGACATTGGCGGCCAGCTGATAACTCAGCTGCAGCAGCGACTCGGCCAGCACGCGGGGGGTTTTCAGATTCGCGATGACCCGCTGCACGTCCGCCACCGCGACGCTCGCCAAGGCCCGCGCCCAGGCGGGCTGAAAATCGGCATCCCCCGGCCGCGACCACGCCAAGAGCCGCTCGGCCAGTTCATAACCGCTGAGCTCGCCGCCGCGAGCGGCCGCCGTCAGACTAAAGCTAATCTCGCGTCCATCGACGCTTTGCTCGACTGTTCCGAGCGGGCACTGGTATTTTCCCCCCTCCGGACCCGGAGCCGAAAACTCCAGCAGTCGCCGCTCGACCAGCCGGCCCGCCCGCCGCGCCGCGGGATTCACCAAGCTGCGGGCATCAAACTCCAACGCGGGATGCTCGACCCCCACTGCCACCAGCGGATAGCGGCGGGCCACTTCGGCCACTAGCTCGCTTCCGCCCTCGACCGTCGGCCAAATCAGTTCCATTCGCGCGCAAGCATCGCGGGCCTCGACAAATCGCTTGGCCGCCAAATGCGCGCGGGCTTCGTCGCGCAGCTGCGCCGCCTGTTGCGATAGCTGCATCTGCCACTTCTGGGCAAACGGCTCGCCGGCGGCGTTGTATTGCCGGGCCAAGCGCACCAACAGAGCGCGGGCCGAGCGATAATCCTCTTGCTGGACATAGCCCGCGAGGCGGCGGTCGGCGATGTTTCCCAGCACTTGCAGCAAGGTCGGCGCGGTCGGCCCGGCCCGATACGTCGGGTTTTGGGCGAGCAGCTCCTCGACAATCGCCAGCGCTTCATCGTGCTTGCCGGCCCGAAACGCGGCTCCCGACGAGAGATAGAGATACGACTGCTGGGCCTCCTTCAGGCCGATGGCATTCGGGTAGCTCGCGAACATGAAGACGAAGTATTCATACGCTTCGTCGAATTTCCCCTGGGCGGCCAGGCCCGCCGCCTCGGCCAGCACCAATTGCTCGAACAGCTCCACCTTTTCAATGTGTTGCCACAGGACTTCGTATTCCTGGGCTTCGTCGAGCATCTGAATCCGCAGCTTATCGCTCGGCTTGGGCTTCTCGGAAACCCTCCGCCCCGGCAGCGGCAGCGGGCGGACGATCAGCACTTTGTTTTCGTTTTGCTTATCGAGCGTGATCCGGTCAAACGGCGGGCGGTCGATGATCCGCTGGGCGAGCGGAGCGGGAGCCTGCGCGAGCGCGCTCCCCGCGAGCGCCGCAATGCCGATCAGCACGGCCAGCATGCCGGGGCACAGCCATCGGATTACGAAACCAGCAAGCATCGTGGTCCTATCAAGGACGTTGCGGTAGCGGAACGAGCACCAACGTGCCGTCGCTGGTGGCGACGAACACCTGTTGACCAAAAACACGGGCGGTCCGGCCAAGCGGCTCGGCCAGATCGACCGCGGCGACTTCCTCGCCGGTATCTCCAGCCAGGCGGGCCAGCACGCCACTTTGGAACAGCAAGAGCCAGTCTCCTCCCGGCGCAGCCACCGGCGGCCCCGCCAGCGGGCCGCGCGCCAGCGGTTGCCGCCAGGACAGCTTTTGCCCGGCCGTCAGGCACAACAGGCCATCGGCTTCCGAATACACGAACACGCGTTCTTCCACCGCCACGGGACCGATAAGTGCCCGCCCCGACAGCGGAAAATTGACTCCAGCGGCGAGCGTTTGCGGATCGATCGCGAGCACCGTATCGCTCGTGTCGCCACGGGTGAGACCGAATAGCGTGTCTCCGGCGATCGCCAGGCTCGGTCGCAAATTCGGGTCGGTTGCCGCCTCGGCCGCCGCCACCAAATGGGGCTGCGGCTGGTCCTTGATGGAGACGCGATATAGCTTCCCCAAGCCATCGCCAATTACGAACGCCCCATCCCCCGGCAAGACCGCGGGGCTCGTCCACTGCGGCGGCCGGTCGGGAGCGAGCGTCGGCATGAACGGCAAAACCGCGGCTTTGCCGGTCGCGGGATCAAGCAACTCGACCTTGCCACTTTTCACCGGCACCAGCAGCCGATTGCCCCACAGGACCGCCGGCGCGGCGGCTTCGTCGGTGCCATTCGCGAGTGCGAGGCTAGTGGGCACCGAGCCAGCGGCTACGTCGTAGGCAAACAACTTGCCGCCGGGGAGCGGCTCGGTCCAGGCGGCTTGCTTCCCATCGCGCGAGCGAGCGACGGCGGGCCAGATCGCCCCGCGAGCCGTTGCGGGAAGTGGAAAGACCGGCACATCGACATAACGGGCCTGCAACTGGGCACTGGCGATCGTGAACACCCGCCCCTGCCGCGTGATCGCGTCGAGCGCCGGGCGCGGCTCGGCGGCGACGAGCGAAACGACGGGAACCGCGAGGTCGGTGGTCCAGAGCGTCTTGCCATCGCCGGCCTGGCAACCTTCGACAATCACCGCCGCGCCGCCGGGGCGGCGACGAGCATGAATCAAAATCTCGCCAAATGCCTGCGGCGGCGCGACGAATGCATCGTCTTGATGCAGGGTCCATTTGCGGGCCAGTTGCTGCAGTGAGCTCTGAATCTCGATCAGATTGGCCCGCCGACCAACCACCCACAGGCGGTTCGCATCGGCCGTGTAATAAGCGGGGGTCGGCGTTCGTTCGCTCGGCTCCAGGGCGGCGATTTGCCGCAAGGGCTGCTTGGCGTCGGAAGGATCGATTTCGTAAACGACCACTTGCCCCAGATCGGTGACAATTGCCGCCCGCCGCCCCGCCACGACCGCTGGCGTCACCACCCGCCCCTTGAGCCGCAGCGGCTGGCCGAGGGGAACCATCCCCTTGCCATCGCCAGGGGCGAGCACGTGCATGAGCGTGTGGTCGTCCGAAGGGGATTCGAACACCAGCAAATGCTCGAGAATCGCGACCGGCGGCACGAAAATCGAGCCCGCCTTATGGCCGAGATAGTAGGTGCCCGTGCAGGCGAGCGAATCAGCCGCGAGGAGGAAAATCGTCGAATGCTGACCAAGTTGCACGATTCGCGGCGGACGGGCCTCGAACGCGATCTGGCAGCTTGCGCCCTGGGGAAGTTGTGCCGATTGAGCGACATTGCCGCCAGCCAAATCGATCTTCCGGATTCGCCCTTGCCGCGTGGTGACAATCGCCTCGCCGCCTGCAATGACCGGTGCGAAGAAGGGCTGCCCGATGGTTTGCCGCCACATAACCTTGCCAGTCGCCGCGGCGAGGCGCAATAGCTCCTGCCGGCGGCCATCGACCACCAAGGCATCGGCACCGTCGTCGCGGGCGATCGGCTGCGGGTGGACTGTCGTTTCGTAGCCGACATGCCGCCGCCAGAGCACTTTGCCGCTGGCGATATCAATCCCGTAAACGGCCCCTTCAACCAGGAGGAAGGCGATTTTCGCCGGCGCGGCGGCCGGCGCGGGACCAGCTCGCACCGCCAGCACGACGCGGGTGGCGGCGGGCTGCGGATCGTCGGTCGCCGGGGCTGAGGTTTCGCCGCCGAGCTGGACGAGCGCGCGCTCTTTATCGCCAACTTTGCGAATCGCCTCGAGCAAGAGCGGGCTGATTTCCAACGCCGGATAGCGCTTCAGCAGGTCGGTCCGAATCGTATAGGCGGCGGCGGTGTCCCCCTTGGTTTCGGCTTCGCCAATGCCGGCGATGGCGGCGGCGAGCTCCTTATCCTGATCGATGCTCCGCTGGGCAACCTTGAGCTTGTCGTTGATCGCGGCGATCCGGTTTTCGCGGTCCTTGCGGAGCGAAGCGGGGATGTAGGCCGGATTGTTGACGAGCTCGAAGGCATCGCTGGCCAGTTTGACCAGCTCGATCCGCTTGCCGGTGTCCTCGGTTTCGGCGGCTTGGGTGGCGAAGCCATCGGTGATGTCGGGGAGGATGATCGATAGCTCGCTGCGGGCCTCGGCGAATTTCTCTTCGTTCTCGATCGTCGGCAGGACGGACTTGGCGGTTTGCAGGCCCAGACGCGGATTTTTGCCGTCGTCGGTCACTTGCCGCAATCGGGCCATGCCGCCGCGAACGCGGGCGAGGCTGGCACTCGGATCGTCGGGATACTTCTTCAGGAACTGCTCGTACAGGGCGAGCGCGCTCGTGTACGAGCCGCTCCGATAATCTTCCTCGGCCTTCTCGAATAGCTCAGCCGCGGAGCCGCGCGTGAGGGCATAGAAAAGGGCCACGAAAGCGACGACCAGCACGCCGAGCCCCCCACCACCGATGAGCAGAAGGGGGGAATCCCAAACATTTTTCGGCCTTTTTTTCGCTTTCGGAGCGGCAGCAGCCGGTTGGCCATCGGCACTAGGGGGCGCGCTCAGCGGGTCGAGTCCCCCCAGCGAATCGAGCGGCGCGAGGCCAGCATCGGCGGGCAGCGGAGCCAGCCCCGCGTTAGGATCGAGAAACGGATCGGCCAGCGGCGCGGGTGCGACCGCGGGAGCGGCAGCGAGCGGCACGGCGGCAGGCTGGGGGATTGGTCCGCCGGCGGGAGCGGGCAACAGCTCCAGATCGACCACCTCGATTTCCGGCGGAGCGGCGGGTGGCGGCGGCGCGGGCTTGGGAGCGGGTTTGACCGGTTTGGGCGCGGAAGGAGTGGCCTTCGGCTTGGGAGGGGCGGGCTTCGGCGCGGAGGGAACCGCTTCGAGCATCACCAGGTCGTCGTCTTCCGCGCTGCCATCGTCGGCCAAGCCGAATTCGTCCACCGGCTTCGGGACTGGTTTTGCGGCGGCTGGCGGAGCTGCTTTGGGGGGCGGTTTGGGGGCTGCAGCGGCTGGTGTAGCGGCTTCGGGAGCCGGGGGGGCTTCGCCCAGAGCGCTGGCGACCAGCTTGCGGGCCTGGAATGCCGTCAGATGGCCATGATCGACCAGCACCTTGGCGATCGCTTCGGGGGTCACCACGAACCGCGACTCGGCCACCTGTTTGCGCAGCTCGGCAATCGCTTTCGCGTCGAGCAGCCCTTGCTTCTCGGCTTGATCGAGTACCTTGGTCGCCGACATCTCGGGTTGCCTCGTCAATTGGCTGGCGGAACTGGCTGCTGGCTAGCGGAATGGACCGGCGAGTTGGTTGGGTGCTACGGGTCGTCGTCTTCCACGGTCAAAAGCTGAACCTCTTCCATCCCCACGTCATTCCCGGCATCAATCGCGGTGACCACCCGTTCGTGGGTGCTCCCGCCGCTGGCGATGACCAGCATTTTCGTCGGCACGCGGCCGCGGCTGTCTCCCGCGCGGGCCTGCCGCAATTTTACCAGCAGTTCGAGCTCGCTGGGGGCTTCGACTTCGTCGTCCCAAGCGGCGGCACTGAGGTGGTAGGTGTTGTACGAATCAATACGCACGACCACATAGTCGGGGTTTTCCTGAAAATCTTGAATCGACTGGGCGGCGGTGCTCGGCTCGTCGCTTTCGGGCTTGGGAACATTCAGCGATTTCTGCATGGTGAACGAGGCGGTGACCATGAAGAAGATGAGCAAGAGAAACGTCACATCGACCATCGGGGTCATGTCCATGTCCGCCTCTTGCGAGCCCCCCTTGCGGCCGAGCGAAAGGCGACGCGAACGGGGAGGCAATCGTTCTTCGACCGGCACGTCTTGCATCTCGGCCGGCGGTTCGGCGGTGTCGGCGGTTTCCGGCAAAGTGGCGACCGCGGCGGGCTGCATGGCAACTTGCGGAATCGGCGGGCAGGCCGCTGGAATCGCCACGCCGGGCGCCGGCGGGACGAGTGCGGTCGCAGCGGCCGCGGGAACCGCCGGCGGCGAAGGGACGGGCGGCGCGGTCACCTCGACCATTTCCGAGCATTTCGGGCAGCGAATTCGCCGGCCGATGGCCTGCTCCGAAACTTTGTAGGGGGTGCCGCAGTGCGGGCAAACAAACCGCATGGCGACCTCACTTCGCTTCCAAGACGCCGACGAAAAGCTGCTCGACATTGGCCCTGCCGGCCGCTTTTTCGACCCGGTTCATGTCGCGCTGCAGCACCCCTTTTTCTCCCTTGATGAGGACATATTTTTTCGCGGGGGCGGCCGTGATCTGTTCCTCGATGTAGCGGGCAATCGCCTCGTCCTGCTCGACGGGATTCAAGCCCTCGACGAGGTATCGCCGATCCGGGTTGTCCCCCTTGTAGATCAGCACCTGGCCATCGCTTCCTTTGGCAACCGTCAGCACCACCGAATCCTTGATAACCACCGCCGTCCCATGCCGGGCGGCGGGCAAATCAATGGCGAGCGGGGCATCGATGCGCGAGGCGACGAGAAAGAAGATCAGCAACAAGAACGTGCAGTCGATCATCGGCGTGATGTCCATCTCCGCTTCTTCTTGCGGCTTGCGCGGACGCAGGATCGACTTTTTCTGGAGCGCCACGTTATTTGCTCCGCGTCGCGTGTTTGCCGGCGGCGAAGCTATCGAGCAGCCGCACCAGCCCGCTGCCGACTTGCTCCTCCAGCTTGCGGATGCGGACATTGATGCTTGCCACGCACACGGTGGCCGGAATGGCGATTCCCAGGCCAATGGCGGTCGTAATCAGGGCGAAGCTGATGTTCTCGGCGAGGTCGGCGGGGTTGACGTTCTTCTGCGAGGCCAGTTTACCAAAGGCCGCCATCATGCCGAGCACCGTGCCCAAGAGGCCCAGCATGGGAGCCGTTTTGATGACGTTGTTGATCCAGCTCACGCGATGTTCGAGGTCCGATAGCACGTCGCGCTGCAATCGATCCACCAGTAATTCCTGCACCTGCTCCGTTTCCAGGTGCGAGTGGGCACAGGCAATGGCCGCCAGTTGCGGAATCGCACGCCGGTCCCCCTCGCACAGCTCCGCCGCCGCCGCGAACTCTCCCCGCCGCAGCGGCTGATCGAGGGCGTCGAGCCACTCGTCTTGCCGGGCATTGGTGCGAAATCGCTTTTGGGCGATTCGCATGTAAACGACGAGAATGCAGTAGAGTCCCCACAGGGCGTCGAGCGCCATGACTCCATAGACGATGTAGTCATTCAGCAGGTCGATGAAAAACTGAGTGTTCATCCGCGCGGGGAGCTTTCGCCGAGGTGCGTGCCTGGATAAGTGCCGACAAGATAATCCACCCCGATTCTAGTCGCCAGCCGCGCGAATTGAACGCCCCACGCGAAAACAATGCGACGAACGGGAAGGAGTGGCTATTCGGGCGCGGTAACCGCTTGCCACAGGCCCAGCCGCTCGGCTTGCGCGCTGGCCTCGGCGCTGCGCAGCTGGCGGGCGATGGTTAAGGAATCGCCGGGATACGCCTCATGGCGGCAACCGCCCGCCCGCAGGGGCGCGAGATTCACGAGCCGCCCCGAAATGTGGACATAGGCCAGCCAGGTGCCGTCGTCGGCCGAGCGGCGCTTATCGAACTCCAGAAACGCGGGGCCAAGTGGTGCTTCCGCCGCCAGCGCTTGCCGGGCTACCTCGGCGAAGGGTCCCTCCGGTGGGGCCACGCCAAGGAGTCGCACCTCGAATTCGCGCTCATCTTGCCGGACCAGCAGCGTGCGGCCATCGACGATGCCGATCAACTCGCAATCGCCGGCGACCAGAAGTTGCGTGGCCGAGGCAGCGGAAAGACGCCCCTGGCGAGGTGTTTCTCGCGCCCGCCAGTACCGGATCAAAAGCCAGGAGACCAACCCAACAGCGATCAGCATTCCCAGCACCAGCCGCATGGTGGGCCGCCGGCGCACGCGGAAAGTCGCCACGCGGGACTAATTCGGATTGAAGCCGACGGGAGCTGGCTTCTTCTCGCGGCCGACCGGATTCTGCATGAACTTGCGGGCACACTGGGGGCAAAGGTCGTAGCGCCGCTGCTGATAAATGTCTTCGCTGATTTCGGGGCACTGCGAGGCATCGACGCGCTCGAGAATTTCGTCAATTTCGAGCAGATGATCGCGGTCGTCGTTCATTTCGCCCGACTGCGGCGAATCCATCACCGCCTCCACCTCGATCCGCACCACGTAGCGCAGCGCCTGGTCGGGATCGATCGTTCGTTTGCAGCGGTCGCACGAATAGTGGATCATCATTTCGTCCTTCGTACTCACCCGGATTTGGCTCGCCGCGGTGGCTGCCAACGACGTAGTTCATCCTACCGCCGAATCGCGACGGGCCACAAGTTGTTTCGCGAGAGAATTTCGCGCGAGATCGCCGAGCGGCGACAACTTGCAGCGCTTGCCGAAACTTTGCGGCCGATAGCAACGGGGTGAAGTCGCGATCGCAGCGCGGCGAAGCGTGCAGCGCAGACGTTCGACCGCCCCACGAAATGAGCATGGCGATAAAATTCGCAAAGACGCGCGACAATGGAATCGCGCGACCGACATGCTGAGAGTGCTTTCGCCCGGCCAAACACCTAGTGCCCGGCAAGCGGCTCTTTTTTCTCGGTAATCACGGGCAATTGCGGGGCCATTTCGGCGTTCAGTTCGATGAACGGCTTTTGATCTTCCGGCACGTTGTCTTGATGGAAGATCGCCTCGACGGGGCATTCGGGGACGCAGGCCTCGCAGTCAATGCATTCATCGGGGTGGATGTAAAGCATCTGCTCCCCCTCGTAAAAGCATTCGACGGGGCAGACCACCACGCAATCGGTGTACTTGCAACCAAAGCACGGTTGGCAAACGATGTGCGCCATACAGCCATTTCCTCCACATCCAGCGGCTCTTGCGATGCTCATCGGGGCCGGCGGCTGTCATCGCGTGCAGCCGCCGTGATAGCCGGATTTTAGCGTGGCGCGGCTAGTTTTGCCCAGCCCACAAGCGGCGGCAAATCGTTACGCGCCAACACCTTCGGCATCAAAACGTCGCGAATCGTAGTAGCCGGCGGCGGGGCTGTCAAGCAGTCGCGCGGAGGCGCAAACTACCGGCCCCGGCGGCAAAACCAGCCCCCCGCTGAACGCCACTTGCCGTCACCCGCTGAAAACCGCAATTTTGCCCGGAGCACGTTCAGCTTGTTTCGTGCCAGCAGGGAACGTAAAATACATAAACAGCCAGGGTTTCGCTGGCATTGGGGCACTGCCGTGGCAAACGGCACGTCGCGAGGTTCTCACGCGTGGCCTTCTCCGAAATTGACCGGCAACTGCTGCAGCGCTGCCTGGCTCGCCAACCGCGGGCGTGGGAAGATTTCGTGGATCGCTTCCTCGGCCTCGTGGTGCATGTCGTCAACCACACCACGCAGTCCCGTTCGATTGGCATCACCCCGCACGACATGGAAGACCTGTCGGCCGACGTGTTCGTTGCCATTTTGGCCGACGATTTCGCCGTCCTGCGGCGGTTTCGCGGTCAAAGCAGCCTGGCAACGTATCTGGCCGTGGTCGCCCGCCGCGTCGTGGTTCGCGAACTGCTCAAGCGCCGGATCATTGCCAACCAGCACGACACTTCCGATTTGGACGAGCTCCCCGCGCCCGAAAATGGCTCGGTCGAAGAGCGATGCGGCAATCGTGAGGAAGTGCAAAAAATGCTCGACGAGCTGCGCGGCGACGAAGCCGACATCGTCCGGCTGTTTCATCTCGAAGGGAAGTCGTACGGCGAAATCAGCCAGCAAACCGGCGTTCCCGAAAACAGCATCGGCCCCACGCTAAGCAAGGCCCGGGCCAAGATGCGCCGCGTCGGCCAAGGGCTCGATGCGGCCGCGAAATAGCGGCCGCGAAAAACCCCCATAGCCGAGCGGCTATTCCTTAGTCGGAGTCATTTCGGCCAGCTTCCAACCGACCGGCTGCGTCCAGGCTTGCTGCTTCTGACCGTCAAACGACGGATCGACTGGCGGCAGGCTCGAAGTGATAACCGCCCGGACATACAGCTCGTCGCCGGTCAGCTCATAACGCGCGGTGAGCCCCGTGCTGGTGGCCAGCACTTTGCCGATCTCCTTGGAATAGGTCCGGCTCACGCGCAGCGGCTTGCCAGCTTTCGTGGGAGCTTTGCCGTCCTTATCGAATGTTGGCTCGCCGGCGGCCGAAGTTCCCCGCAGCGTGCCGACGAATTCGGTGGTGAAGGTTTCGTCTCCGTCGGGCTGAATCTCGACCTCCAGCACGCGCTTCTCGGCGTCATAGCGCACGTCCTTGAGAGTGACGCCGCTGCTGGCGTAGCAATCGCCGACTTTGATCGCCCGGACGATGTATTCGGGCGTCAAATGCGTGCTGCGAACCATCACCCAGCCGCGACCGGGGCGCGACGCCTTGGGCTTGCCGTGGTAGCTATGGCTGTCGTCGGTGGCGATGCCAAACAGCGGCGCGGCATTCAGATCGACGAGGCGGATCGTATTGGCGATGTCCCACAGCCGCTCAACGCCCGGCCGATGATCGTCGCCTAAGTGTCCCACGCCGGGATGGCCGTTATAAACCTCGAAATGCCGGTCGATCACCGCGTGGGCGAGGTCCTCGGCCGTCACCGCGAAGCCGAAATTCGGGTGGTTCAGGTGGGCCAGGATTTCGCGTCCCGCCTTCAGGGCCTGCTCTTCGACATTCCGCAGGTTATTGGTGATCGTTTCGCGAACCGTTTCGCCTCCCACCGGCTGCACCGCCTCGCGAAGGTTCGAGGCATTGATGTGGACCGGCACCCCCTCGGCCTTATCGCTGATTTCCTCGGCCGGAATCATCAGGAACTGGCCCCGCTCTTCGACCAGGGCCCGAAATTCGTCGAGCGGCTTGAGGCGATACTCAAGCGTGCCGGCCTTTGCGTCGCCGCGGGTTTGCACCCAAGCGGGGCCAAAACGGGCGTGATATTTGGGGAGCACGGTCTCGCCGCCGCGCTTGGAAACATCGGCGGCCTTCATCCACTTGAGGCCCTGGGCCAGCACGTTGTGATCGGAAAGGGCCAGGAAGTTGTAGCCGCGAGTCCGATACCATTCGGCGACCATTTCGGGGAAATCGTCGCCGTCGCTCCACAGCGTGTGCGTATGCAGATTTCCCTTCCACCACCGCGGCGTCGGATTCTCGGGAACTGCCTCGTCGGCAGCGGCAAGCCCTGGCAGCGAGCTAATCAGCAGAAGCGGCGCGAGAAGCAAACGCAGAGGCGAGCGAAAAGCGGGCGGCATGGTGGGCTCGTAAGGAGGGAGACGGAAGTCTCGGATCGAGCCTAAGAGTAACTTCCGCCCTGGCGCGGGAATAGCTGCCAAATCATGACAACCCGATTACCACCCCGACTTGGGCACGGCAGGGCCGTGCCCAAGTCTGGTGGGGTATCGCTTCGGTCAGGCGGTAACCGAAGCGAATTTTGCAGTCTGAGCAACCGCGACTACGAGTGCCCTTCCTTGAGGGAGCTCATGACAAAGCCGTGATAGGCTTCGTTGCCGTGCTCGCCGATGTCGAGGCCTTCCATTTCCTCGTTCTCGGAGACGCGGATGCCCATCGTGAACTTGAGAATTGCCCAGGCAATGAAGGCGGTGACGAGCACATAGCCGGCCGTCGCGCCGATGCCGATCAGTTGGTTGACGAGTTGCTCGGTGCCGCCGCCATAAAACAAGCCCGCTTTGTGAAGCGCGTTTCCGCTACGAGCGAGGCGGTCGGGGGTCGAGAACAAGCCGACAAAGACCGTTCCCAGCACGCCGCAAACCAAGTGGACCGACGTAGCGCCGACCGGGTCGTCGATCTTGAGCTTGTCGAAGAACAGCACCGAGAAGACGACGATGACGCCGCAGATTGCCCCGATAATGAGCGAGGCTTCCACGGTGACGAAGGCGCACGAGGCCGTGATGCCGACGAGTCCGGCGAGGCAGCCGTTCAGCGTCATGCCGAGGTCGGGCTTGCCAAGCAGCATCCAGCAGGTGAGGGTGGCGGTCAGCGTAGCGGCGGCCGCGGCCATGTTGGTGGTGACGGCAATCTCGCCGATGGCAACCGGATCGGCGGCCATCGTGCTGCCGGGGTTAAAGCCGAACCAGCCGAACCACAGGATAAGGCAGCCAATCGTGGCCGCCGTCAGATTGTGACCGGGAATCGCGTTGACCTTGCCATCGGCACCGTATTTGCCAATACGGGGCCCGAGCATGATGATGCCAGCGAGGGCCGCCCAGCCGCCGATGGAATGCACCTGCGTGCAACCGGCGAAATCGACGAAGCCTCGCGACTGCATCCAGCCGCCACCCCACACCCAGTGGCCGACCACTGGATAGATGGCAATGGCCATGATGAAGCTGAACACGATGAACGAGCTGTACTTGATGCGCTCGGCAACAGCACCGGAGACTATGGTTGCGGCGGTACCAGCGAACACCAGTTGGAAGAAGAACTTGACCATTAGCGGCACGCCGGTCCAACCGATCGACGGATAGGCACCCTTGTAGTCGGCGAGCACTGCGGGGCTGTTGTCGGCCCCCTTAATCATCCACAGCCCTTCCGTGCCGACGTACTTGGCCAGTTCACTCGACCCACCGCCGAACATGATCCCCCAGCCAAGTAGCCAGAAGCCAATCGTCGTCACGGCGAACACGATAAAATTCTTCGACAGAATGTTCACGCAGTTCTTCGCCCGGCACATGCCCGATTCGACGCAGGCGAAGCCCAGGTTCATGAAGAACACCAGAAAGCCAGTGATGATGACCCACATCGTGTCAGCCGCAACCTTGAGGTCGCCCGTTGAAGGACCAGCGGCGGCCGGCGCAGGGGCCGGTTCGGCCGCGGCGGTCGGCTCGGTGCTGGGCGCGGTTGGTTCGGTCGTGGAAGTTGCGACTGGCTCCGTAGCTGGAGTGGCCGTCTCAGCGGCGGGAGGCGTGGCCGGTTCAGCGGCAGGGGTCGCCGCCGGGGTCGCTGGGGGCGTTGTCGCTGGGGTCGCTGGAGGGGTTGTTGGCTCCTGGGCGATTGCCAGGGAGGCCAAGCCGAGGGTTAAAAGCCCCAGGCAAAAGAGCCGCTGGGGCCAAACATACCGACTTCTGCTGGTCATCTTCGTACCACCTATTAGAAGGACTTGGGGAAAACACCCGCCGCGCTGGCAGGTCCGCCTGGCTTTCCGCTTGCCACGCAAACAACAGTTGCGCGGAAGCTGCGCAGAACGAGCGAACGTCTTATAAGCAAAACGAATGCCAGAATCGCAGATCATTCGCCGAACAAACGTCACAATTTGCCCGCCGCACCCCGCCGAGTCATCGATTCACCCATTTTTCTCCGGATTTTCTTCAGCCCCGCAGTATCTTCCGACAGCTAGCTTTTCGTCAAAAATCGTCCCCCCATCAAACCGTCAGGCAGCAGGGGTTGCCCCGGAAATAGGCAACCGCCGAAAGCTAATCGGGCAACTTCTGGGCAAGGCTGGCCGCTCGCGGTTAGGCATCGTTGACTCCCGTTTCGGGTGGCGGATAGACTGTGGCCTGCGAACTCATCTCAGCGTCCGATTCATCTCACCAGGCCCGTCATGTCCATCACCGATACGGTCAATCCGACCGAGCTTTTGGCCATCAACACTATTCGCACCCTCAGCATGGATGCGGTCCAAAAGGCCAACAGCGGCCATCCCGGCACTCCGATGGCCTTGGCCCCGGTGGCATATCAAATTTGGCAACACAACCTCCGTTACGACCCCAGCCAACCGCTGTGGCCCGTGCGCGATCGGTTCGTGCTGTCGTGCGGCCATGCCTCGATGCTCCTCTATTCGGTGCTGCATTTGGCGGGAGTTCGCAAGGTCGATCATCACGGCCAACTGCAAGATGGCCTGGCGATCACGATTGACGACATCAAGAACTTTCGCCAATTGCACAGCCCCTGCGCCGGCCACCCCGAATTTGGCGAGGCCGCCGGCATTGAAACCACCACCGGCCCGCTAGGGCAAGGGGTCGGGCAAAGCGTCGGCATGGCGCTGGCCGCCAAGTGGCTCGCCGCCAAATACAATCGCCCCGGCTTCGAGATTTTCGACAGCCGCATCTATGTGCTGTGCAGCGATGGCGACCTGATGGAGGGAATCAGCCACGAGGGGGCGTCGCTCGCCGGGCATCTAAAGCTCAATAACCTAATCTGGATTTACGACGACAACACGATCACCATCGAGGGACACACCGATATCGCCTTCAGCGAGAACATTCCCACGCGGTTCGAGGGGCTGGGATGGAATGCGATTCGCGTGGACGATGCCAACGATACCGCCACGCTGCAACAAGCCCTCAATGCCGCCCGGCAAGTGACCGATAAGCCGACGATCATCAACCTGAAAAGCGTCATCGGCTATGGTTCGCCGAATAAGGCGAATACCCACAATGCCCACGGCGCGCCCCTTGGTGCCGACGAAATCAAGCTCACTAAGCGGGCCTATTGCTGGCCGGAAGATGCCCAGTTCCTCGTTCCGCCCGAAGTGCGCGAGCATTTCGCGACTGGTCTTGGTGCCCGCGGCAAGTCGGAGCGCGAGGCTTGGGAGGCCAAATTCGCTGCCTACGAAAAGCAATATCCCACCGAAGCCGCCGAGTTGAAGGCGATGTGGGCCGGCCAGCTGCCGGAAGGGTGGGACAAAGGCATCCCCACGTTTCCCGCCGACGCCAAAGGGCTGGCCAGCCGCGTTTCCGGCGGCAAGGTGCTCAATGGCCTCGCCCAGCACTATCCGTGGCTCATCGGCGGCTCGGCCGACCTGGCCCCCTCGACCATGACCCTGCTCGATGGCGAAGCCGATTTCGGCCACAAAAACTACGCCGGCCGCAACATGCACTTCGGCATTCGCGAGCATGGCATGGCGGCGGCCCTCAACGGCATGAGCATGGCCGGTTTGCGGCCGTTCGGAGCGACATTCTTCGTTTTCACCGACTACATGCGCCCCAGCATGCGGCTGGCGGCGATCATGAAGCGGCCGACGATCTATGTCCTCACGCACGATTCGATTGGCCTCGGCGAAGACGGCCCGACGCACCAGCCGGTCGAGCATCTCTCGGCTTGCCGGGCGATTCCAGGGCTAGATGTCGTTCGCCCCGGCGATGCCAATGAAGTGGCCGAATGCTACCGCACGCTGATCCAGCGGCTGCACAATCCGGCGGCGGTCGTCCTTTCGCGGCAAAACCTGCCGACGCTCGACCGCACGAAGTTCGCCCCCGCGTCGGGTTGCGCGAAGGGGGGCTACGTGCTGGCTGATCCGCCGGGCAAAAAGCCCGCAGCCATCATCATGGCCACCGGCAGCGAGCTCGATATCGCCGTGCAAGCGTGGCACAAGCTGATCGCCGAGGGAATTGCGGTGCGACTCGTATCGATGCCTTGCACCGAGTGGTTCGACGAGCAAGATGGCGCTTATCGGGCGAGCGTCTTGCCGCGCGAAATCACCGCCCGCGTCGCGGTCGAGGCAGGGTTGCGGCAATGCTGGGATAAATACCTCGGCGAGGCCGGCCGCTTTGTCGGCATGAAGAGTTATGGCGCGAGCGCCCCCTATGGCACGCTTTACAAACACTTTGGCATCACGCCCGAGCATGTCGTGGCCGAAATCAAGGGAGCGCTGGGACAGGCTTAGCGGCCGTCGCCATGTGGCCGCCAAACATCCCCCTGCAGCAGGCGATTCAGTATCATCGGGCCGGTGATCTCACCACGGCGGAACGGCTTTACCGGCAGCTCTTGCAAGCCGAGCCGAAGCATGCCGATGCGTGGCATTTGCTCGGCGTTGCCGCGTGGCAATCGGGGCGGCATGACGAAGCTCTGGCCAGCATTCGCCAGGCGATCGCTCTCAATTCGACGGTGGCCGATTATCACTCGAATCTCGGCCTCGTGCATCAATCGCTGGGGCAGTGGGACGAGGCAATTGCCTGCGGCCGGGAAGCGGTTCGCTTGCGGCCCGCTTTCGCCGAGGCTCACTTGAATCTGGGACACGCGCTGACCAATCGCCGCCGCTATGCCGAGGCCATTGCCAGTTGTAGCGAGGCGGCGCGCTTGCGACCCGATCTGCCGGAGGCGCACAACAACCTGGGAAACGCCCTGCGGCAGGCGGGCCGGCTGAGCGAGGCGATTGCCAGCTTTGAGACAGCCCTGCGATTGCGGCCGGAATTTCCTGAAGCTTGGAACAACCTGGGAGTTGCGCAGGCAAAGCTGGGGCAAGTTCCCGCCGCCATCGCCGCTTGGCAAGCGGCCATTCGCCTGCGTCCCAGCTATGCCGAGGCTCACGACAACCTGGGGCAGTTGCTCAAGGAAGCGGGCCAACTCGACGAGGCGATTCGTTGCTTTCGGCAGGCGCTGGCCGTGCGTCCCGACTATGCGGAGGCCCATTTGAACCTGGGGCTGTCGCTGGCCGAGCAGGGGCGGCACGACGAGGCGCTAAGCTGCTACGACGCCGCGCTGCAGGTTCGCCCCGATTTGGCCCAGGCCCACGTGAAGCGCGGCCATGTCCATTTGCTGAGCGGTGATTTCGCCCAGGGGTGGCGCGAGCATGAGTGGCGGCTGCGGTGTGACGATTTCGAGGCTCGCGATTTCGCCCAACCGCGATGGAACGGCGAGTCGCTCGCGGGGAGGACGATCCTCCTTCACGCCGAGCAGGGGCTGGGGGACACGATTCAATTCATTCGCTACGCGCCGCTCGTCAGCCTGCGCGGAGGACAGGTGATCGTCGAATGCCAGCGACCACTGGCGAAGCTGCTAGCGGGTTTCGAGGGGGTCGATCAGCTCGTGCCGCGCGGCGAACCGCTGCCGGAATTCGCCGTGCAGGCCCCGCTTCTCAGCTTGCCGCACCTGTTTGGCACGACGCTCCATACGATTCCCGCCGCCGTCCCCTACTTGCGGGCCGAACCCCAGCGTATCGAGCGCTGGCGGCAGCGAATCGGCGAATCGCCCGGCTTTCGCATCGGCATTGCCTGGCAAGGGAACCCGGCTTATCGGCTTGATAAGCTCCGCTCAATCCGGCTCGCGCGATTTGCCCCGCTGGCCGCCGTGCCGGGAGTGCGGCTGATTAGCCTGCAAAAGAATTTGGGCAGCGAACAAATCGCGGAGCTGCGCGACCAATTCACGGTCGAGGATTTTTCCGCCGAACTCGATTTGGAGGGGGCTTTTCTCGACACGGCGGCGCTGATGACCGCGCTCGACCTCGTCGTCACGTCGGATACGTCCCTCGCCCATCTGGCCGGCGCGCTTGGCGTGCCGACCTGGGTCGCTTTGCCGGTCGATCCCGATTGGCGGTGGCTGCTCGCGCGCGAAGATTCTCCCTGGTATCCCTCGATGCGGCTTTTTCGGCAAACGGAGCGGGGAAATTGGAGCGAAGTTTTTGGGCGGATCGCCGCGGAAGTCGCGCGGCAAGTAAACTAGGGCTTGGCCCCGCCGAGCGACCGTCATGCCCACGCTTGCCGAACAATTCGCGGCCGCGCTGCAACATCATCGAGCCGGCGAATTGCCCGCCGCCGAGCGGTACTACCGGGCCATCCTCGCCGCCGACCCAGCCCATGCCGACGCCTGGCATCTGCTGGGCCTCTTATGCAGCCAGGTGGGGCAACACGCAACCGGCGTGGAATTCATCCAGCGGGCGATTGGCCTCCGGCCGAACGTGGCCGATTATCATTCGAACCTGGGAATCGCTCATCAGGGGCTACGGCACTGGCCCGACGCGGTTCGCGCGGGACGCGAGGCCGTTCGCCTGCGGCCGGCCTTTGCCGAAGCGTGGTGCAATTTGTCCAACGCCTTGCGCGAAGCGGGCGACCTGGCTGCCGCCGAAGACGCCGCTCGCGAAGCGATTCGCCAGCGGCCCGATCTGGCCGACGCCCACGGCAACTTGGGGCATGTTTTCAAGGCGCGAGGGCGACTCGACGAAGCGGCCGCCAGCTTTCGTCAGGCGATCGCCTTGCGGCCCCATTTTCCCGAAGCGCTCAACGGCCTGGGAAGCGTGCTGAGTTCGCTCCGCCAGCCAGCGGAGGCGGCCCAATGCCTGGAAGAGGCCCTGCGGCAGCGGCCTGGATATCCCGACGCTCTCAATAACTTGTCGGCCGTGCTGACGCAGCTCAATCGCCTGGACGAGGCCGAAGCGGCTTGCCGGCAGGCGCTTGGTTCGCGAACGAACCAGGTGCTGGCCCACAACAACCTGGGAAACATCTTGCGGGCCCAAGGACGGCTCGACGAGGCGGTGCAAAGCTTCCGGCAAGCACTGGCGCTGCGGCCCGACTATGCCGAAGCCCATAGCAATCTCGGCATTGCCCTACGCGATCAGGGGAAGCTCGACGAGGCGATTGCCAGCTTTCGCACCGCGATTCGATTGAAGCCCGACCTGCCGGCAGCCCGCACGAACCTCAGTTTCGCGCTGCTCTTGGTAGGGCAATTCGCCGAGGGGCTGGCCGAATACGAATGGCGGTGGCGGTTTCCGCCGGGACCGCCTGCTCGCCTCGCCGGGCCGCAGTGGGACGGCAGTCCGCTCGTCGGCCGGCGGATTTTGCTCTGGGCCGAGCAGGGGCTGGGGGACACGATCCATTTCATTCGTTACGCGAACATCGTGAAGCATCTTGGCGGCTGGGTGATTGTCGAGTGCCAGCCGCCACTGGTGGCGCTCTTGTCGGGCAAAGCGGGAATCGACGAACTGATCGCGCGCGGCGAGCCGCTGCCGCCGTTTGATCTGCAAGCGCCGCTGATGAGCGTGCCTTTCATTTTGGGAACGACCAGCGAGACAATTCCCGCCGAAGAATCGTATTTGGAGTCCAATCCCGCGGCGACGCAAAAATGGAACGAGCATTTCGCCGGTTCGCCGACCTTCGACATCGGCATCGCATGGCAAGGAGACCCCACCTTCGGCGGCGACCGGGAGCGGTCGATCCGCCTCGCCGAATTTGCGCCGCTGGCCGCGATTCCCGGCGTGCGTCTCGTCAGCTTGCAGAAGGGATTTGGATCCGAGCAGCTGGCCGCGATGAACGAGCAATTCACCGTGACCGACCTCGGGCCGGAGCTCGACCGCATGGCGGCATTTCACGACACGGCGGCGATCATGCGGAGCATCGACCTTGTGGTCACCTCCGATTCGGCGATTGCCCACCTGGCGGGAGCGCTCGGCGTGCCAGCTTGGGTCGCGCTCCCCTGGATCCCCGAATGGCGGTGGCAATTGGGGCGAGAGGATTCGCCGTGGTATCCCTCGCTCAAGCTCTTTCGCCAGCCCCGAGCCGGCGATTGGCCCGCGGTGTTCCGGCGGATGGCGGAGGAAATTCGCGCAAGGCTCAATCCAAAGTAGGTCGAAGCCCCGCTTCGACTTCCATCGAACACGAAGCACGGCTTCGTTCTACCCGAAATGAGCCACGGCTTCGTTCCACAACTACCGCCCGAACGGAATTGGCTCGCCAGGCTGGCATTGCCGCAGGCCGACGATCGTGGGGCCGACGGCGGGATGCGTGCAAAGCAGATTGCCGGAGACGATATTGCCGAAGACGTTGTGCGGATTCTGGTAAAAATTCTCGGCGGAAAAATAAGGCGGCAAGTGCCAATACATGTGGTAGCCGTGCGAATGGATCAGCTCGGTCAGCGCGGCGGAATTCTGCGCCCGGTCGTTTTCGACATACAAGATCGGCTTGAATCGCTGAATGGTTTGCGCCGCGCCACGAAGGACCGCCAGCTCCATCCCTTCGACATCAATCTTCAGCATTCGGCAGGAGGGCAAGGCGAGGGAATCAATCGTCAGCACCTCCACCGGCTCGCCGGCGGGATAATTGCCGAGCGAAACGCCGCCAAAGTTGTTCTCGGCGGCATAGTTGAGGGGGGGAACCAGCAACTTGCCAGGCGATTCGCCGACCGCCGAATGGTGACAGTAGGCATTCGTCACGCCGTTAAGGGCCAGATTGGCGCAAAGCGTTTGGAAGAGAATCCGCTGCGGCTCGAAGGCATAAACCCGCCCTTGCGGGCCGACGATTTGCGACAGCGCGAGCGTATGCGCCCCGATGTTCGCGCCGATATCGAGCACCCACTCCCCCGGCCGCAGCACCTTGCGGAACGTATCGACTTCCCCCTCGCTGAACTCGCCGTACAAATCGAGCGAGCGGCCGATGTAAACGTCGTGGACGTTATACAGCATGTAGCCATGGCGGCACTGCCGCAGCTGATTGAAGCCGCCAGACAGGATCGCGGGGTGGTGCATGGTCTTGCTCAGGCGTCGGTCAGCGAGGAATCGCCGGTCGGGCCGCTGCTGGGACGCGCATCGCTGGGGGGAAGGTAAGATGAGGGGCCGCAATTCGCGACGCCTTCACGACAACTTCCCCGCGAGCCGCGCATGACCGCCAATTCCCCCTCGTCCGCCGCCGCGCCGGCCGTGCTGGTCGAAATTTCGCCCGGCGAACTGATCGATAAGCTGACAATCTTGCTCATCAAGCGCGACCGGATCGCGGATTCGGCCAAGCAGCGGCACATTCTGGCGGAGTTGGCGGCGATCGAAGCGGCCCGCGACAAGTCGCTGCCGCTATCGGCCGAACTCGCGCGGCTGACCGGCGAATTGCGGGCGATCAACACGGCCTTGTGGGAAATCGAGGATGCCATACGACTGTGCGAGCGAGAGCAAGATTTCGGGCCGCGGTTTATCGAACTGGCCCGCGCGGTGTATCACCAAAACGACCAGCGGGCCGCCCTCAAGAGGCAGGTGAACGAACTGCTCGGCGCGGCGTTTTCCGAGCAGAAATCGTATGCCGACTATCAGGCTCCCACAGAATAATCGCGCGGCAAGGTCGGCGAGCGGACGCTACGCGCGGGGCATTTCGGCCAGCCCTTCGGGAGCTTGCATCCGGCGGCGCGAGCGGCGCTGCGTTTTGGCGCTCGACCACTCTTTCGTCAGGGTCTCGAAAACGTCGGGCGATTCGTAGCGCACGACGTTTTTCCCTTCGGGCATCGGCCCGATCAGCCCGCGAAACACGGGCATGCCGCGGAGGGCCAGATCGGTCGAGCAATCGTCGATGCCGACCTGGGTGTGCATCTCGAGCAGCGGCTCGGTGGTGGGATAGTCCCGGATGCGCAAAGTGCCGTCGGAGGCGCGGGTAACCACCCGCACGGTGTTCTTGTGAGTCATGTTTTCCCCGTGGTGGCGCGATCAGAATGCTGATACGGCGTTACGGAAGCACCGCCCTGGGTCCGGCGGTTGGCCGGCGGGGCGAGTGACAAGGGGCTTATCGGCCATGCCGGGGCCGCAGGCGCGGGTTTGGCTTCGCGCCGGGCTTTTTGCGAGAATCCGGCACGCGCGGCGCAACGCATCCGCGCGGCGGTGGCCGGCATGACCTGAACGGTGCGGGCGCGATCGGATCGGTAACGACCGAAAAATGGGCTACAAATCAGCCAGCAGTGCCGCCAGTGCGGGGTCCATTTCTTCCGCGCCGCCGGCATCGGCGGCAGGAGCGGCAGCGGGAGCCGGGGCGGTGTCGCCACCTCCCAGGCTGGCCAAGAGTGCATCCAACTCCGCATCGGCTGCCGCGGCCGCTTCGGGCGCGGGTGCCGGGGCTTCGACCGCTGCTGGGGCCGCCTCAGCGGCGGGGGCGGCAGCCGGCGCGGCCACGCCGCTCGGCGTAATCACTACCGGCGCCCAAGGCCCGGCCAGCGGCTTGCCCAGCAGCGACTGAAAGCCCCCCAGCCGCACTTCGGGCTTCCCCTTGATCGCCAAAATCGGCATGAAGCATTGCTTCGTCACATGCGTCGAAAGATCGACCGACACCAGCCGCTCGGTGCAGGGCAGGGCAACCTGGTCGCCGTCGGCATCCGTGAAGTAGTAGTAGGGCATTTCGTTGACCGACAGGATCGAGCCGAGGCTCATCTTTTTCATCGCCCCGGCCTTGAGGAACGTCTGCCCCAGGAACAGGCCGGCCAGGATCGTGCCGCTTCCCCACAGCATGCCCCGAATCCCTTCACGGGCCGAAAATTCCTCAAAGTCGAACTTGTCGATCGGGTCGGTCTTTTCGCCATAGGGGTTGCGGAGCATGAACCGCGGCACGGTCAGGCCGACGTAAACCGATTCCGGCAGCGAGCGGAGTGCCGACCAGCTTTCGAGCACTAGCGGATGGATTTCTTCGTCCTTCAGCTTCTTCAGGGCATCGACGCCAATCGCCGCCAAAAACGGGGCCTGGGCCGCCGCCGCGATGCGAGCCAGCCGGCCGAGCAGGTCGGCGTGGGGGGGCGTTTGCTCGAAGAAATAGTTGGAAACGAGTGCCGAGAGAGGCCCTTGCTGGGCGTCGAGGGCGGGCTGCTCGACGAGCAGCTTGAAGAGCCCCGTTTCCGACAGATCGCTCGCGCTCGACAGGTCAGCCGCCATTTCTTCGGCCGAAATGTCGTACAGCACGATTTTGAAGCTCGATCCCGTTTCCAGCCGGCGGACGAGAAACTCAACGCTCCGCCAGGCCGATTCGAGGGCCTGAAAATCCGGATGATGCAAGATGCTCCGCATCGTTTCGCTCAGGGCCGCATCGACCGCCGCGAGCAGCTTATCTTGCTTGGGGTCCTTCGCCGGCACGATGTGTGGGCCGACGACCTGCTTGAGAAGTTCGTTAATCGGCGTTTCTTCGGTCGCGCGGGCCTGGCCGGTGAGCTGCGCGAAATCGCTCAGTTTGCAATCGGCCGGCACGGCGCTGCCGCGCGATTTGATCGCGACCGTCGCCCCTTCTTCGGGCTTCATTCCCAGCCAGCTTTGCACCTCCGCCGCCGCTTTAGCGAACGTTGAAGTCGTCTTCAGCCTGCCGCGCAGCCCCGCAATGCCGCTAAACACTTCGACATTGTCGTATAGCTGATCTGGATGGAAATCATCCATCGAGCCGATCGCAATTTCGACCGCGCCGCCGCCGGCACCAACCGGCAGCATCAGCTTGATTCCCATGCGGGCGAGAACATCGTCGAGGTTATCGACATCGACCGACAGGGGCTTGCGCTTGGCGAGGTCGGCACCGGTTTCGAGCTTGCCCGACAAGGCTCGGCCCGAAAAATCGCCGAGAATCGCCAGGCGGAATTGCTCCTTGCCCCCGGCGGCACGAGCGGGGAGGGCGGCTTTCATCACGCCGAGGTTGAGGCTATAGGTCATGGCTGGTCCTTTGTGGTGGCGACATCTGTGCTGGCGACATGAATGGCGAGCCTTGTTGTACGGCCCGGACGCCTGCGAATCAATCGAGCGTCGCCGGTTGCCCTGACACTCGGTTCAATTGCAGCCCCGCCAGTTCGGCCACGATCCTCTCGTCCGCCAGCAGCTCGATAAACGCCCGCACCGCCGGCCGCGCGAGCCGCGCGCAGGGAATCACGAAATCGTATTGCTCGGCGGCCAGCGGCAAAAACCCAAGACTCGCCTGCCGGGCCACCGATTCGATGCAAATGCCCCAGTCGGCCCTCCCTTGCGCCACTGCCGCCGCCACGGCGCTGTGGCTTTTGGGCTGCACGGCATAGCCGGCGGGAATCGCCCCCGCCAGCAGGCGATCAATGAGTATCCGCGTGCCGCTGCCAGCATTGCGGTTGACCATCAGGCAGTCCTGATCGAGCTTGGCGGCGGCGATGGCGGACTCGGCGGAGTGGCCGGCGAAGCGCGGATCACCGGGCCGAAAAACCACCCCCTGCATCCGCTCGTAACCGCGAATCAGCTTCAGATCGGGAGTGATAAACGGGGCGTTATAGGTGCTGGTGGCCGGGTCGAGCAGGTGAATTCCCGCGAGGTCGCACTGGCCGCGCTTCGCCGCGTCGAGTCCCGCCGTCGAGCCGACCGCCAGCAGCTTCGTCCGCCACCCGCGCGCTTGCAGCCGCGCCAGCAATAAATCGAGCCCAACGCAGTGGCTGCCGATCACCACCAGGTCGGCCGGGGCGAGATCGCGCCCCAGCAGCGTCACCTCCACGCGCGCTGTCGCCTCGACAATCTCTTCGTGGCGGCCAATCGTGATAAATCCATCCGCCCGGCTGAAAGTAGTGACGGAGCCGGAACCCTTGCCGAGCGGCCAGGCGAGCCACTTCGGCTTGGCGACCGATACTGACTCCGCGGCCCGTTCGACGAGGTTGACCAGCAAATACTCGGTTCGGCCGATTTCGCTGTTCACCTTCACGGCCAACTCGGCCCCCACCGTTTGCCGAGCGGCAGCCGGCAGCCCCGCGAGGCGGCGAATCACCGGGGCCACGAACTCGTGAAACGTGAAAATCGCCGATGTTGGGAATCCCGGCAGCACCACCACCCCCTTGCCGCCGGTCGCCGCGAGACAAATCGGCTTGCCGGGCTTGAGGGCAACGCCGTGGGCCACGATCCCCGGCTCCGTCAGATCGCTTATCACCCGATAAGACAGATCCCCCGCTCCTTTGCTCGTGCCACCCGAAAGGAGCACGAGTTCGCACGCCTCCAGTGCCGTCGTCAGTCGCTTTCGTAGCTCGGCTAGGTCGTCGGCCACGATTCCCAGCTCGACCGGCTCGCCCCCGAGTTCGCGAACCGCATCGGCCAAGATGCGGGCGTTGGAGTCATAAACAAGGGCCGGCCGCATCGGCTGGCCAGGAGGGATGATTTCGTCGCCGGTTGAAAGAATGGCGACCCGCGGCCGGCCGACCACCGCGATTTCCGCCACGCCCACTGCCGCCAAAAGGCCCGTTTCGCGGCTAGTGAGCACTTCGCCCGCGTGCAGCACGAGCTCGCCCCGAGCGATGTCGGTCCCCGCGAAGGCGACATTCGCCCCTGGCGAAATCGCCCGGCGAACCAGCAGGGTGCCGGCTTCGCTGTCGGTATGTTCGACCATCACCACGCCGTCGGCCCCGCGCGGCAACATGCCGCCGGTGGCAATCGACATTGCCTCGCCAGTTTGCAGCGTGGCCGTCGGCACGATTGCCGTCGCGATGCTTTCGGTGAGCAATTGGAGCTTGCGCGGCTGCTGCTCGCTCGCCCCGAAGGTGTCGGCCGCCCGAACCGCGAAGCCATCGACATTCGAGCGATCGAACGACGGCACATCGACCGGCGAGTGGATTTGGTCGGCCAACACGCGCCCGAGCGCCGCAGCGAGTGGTACCTTCTCCGCCGCACAGGGCGACAAATCGAGCGCCCCTTCGAAGCGCCGCTGCGCCTCGTCGCGGTCAATGACATTGAGGAATTGCGACTGGAAGGACATTGGGGGAGTGGAATTGACCAAGAACCATAAAACAAGCAGCAAGGAATGACCAAGAACCAAGGACGACCGACCAAGGACAGCGGTCTAATCGTCGTATCGCCAGACCTCGACTTCCGCCCCGGCTGGAAAGCCTTCGCAATCGGCCGAGACGACGACAAAGCCGTCGGCCACCGTCGTGGAACTCAGAATCGACGCCCCACTGATCGCCACTGGCTCGACGTGGCCGCGGGCGATTCGCACGCGGGCATAATCGACGCGCCCTACCTGCGAAACCAGCTTGCGGGCCAGCGGCAGGCGAATCGGGCGATAAGGCCAGGCCGGTGGGCGGCCCGCCAAGCGGCGAATGGCCCGCCCAGCGAAAAAGTCATAGGCACAGAGGCACGATACCGGATTTCCCGGCAGCAAGAAGACCAGTGCCGCGCCGATCCGACCCATCCCGGTCGGGCTGCTTGGTCGCATGGCGATGCCGTGAATGGCAAGCTCGCCATGCCTGGCGACAAGGAGCGGAGCGTGATCTTCTTGCCCGACGCTCGACCCCCCGCTGACGAGGACGATGTCGGCGGGGTCGTGCATCGCGGCCAGAATCGCCGCGGGATTGTCCGGCACCAGATAATCGCCTTGCTGCCGATTATCCACCCCGCCGAGAATAGCCACGCCACCATCGCGCTCGACCAGGGCCGCCAGCATCGGACCGTTGGAATCGGCAATGCGACACCCTTCGGCGGGCGTGCCGGCGGATTGCAGTTCGTTGCCAGTCACGACGATTCGCACGCGCGGCCGCCGGACGACCTGCACTTTCGCGAGGCCGAGCGACGACAGCACCCCCACGTCTTGCGGCCGCAGCACTCGCCCCGTCGGCAGCACCGACGCACCGCAGGCGATGTCCTCTCCCGCCCGGCCGATGTTCTTGCCCGGCGATACCTCGTCCAGGGCAAAGAGCGTCTCCTCGATCGCCTCGGTTCGTTCGGCGGGAAGGACCGCGTCGGCCCCGGCGGGCAATGGCGCACCGGTCATGATCCGCACGGCCTGGCCGGGTGCAACGCTACCCGCGAAGGGCTGGCCAGGCAGCGACTGACCGACGATTTTCAGCTCCATTCGCTGGTAAGCGGTCGCTCCTTGCGTGTCGGCAGCGTGCAGGGCATAGCCGTCCATCATCGAGCGGTCGAAGCCCGGCACATTGGTCGCACTGACGACTTCGGCGGCCAAGACCCGCCCCGCCGCCTGCCAAAGCGATACAAACTCACTGGGTAGGCAGCGGGTCTGATTATCGACCCAGGCGAGCGCATCCTCGACAGTCGTGCGGCGGGCAAATCCCCGCATGCGAACGTCGGTGTTGGCGGGATCGGTGGGCATGCTTCAGCCGATTCGATTGCAATCTCGCCAACCTGGGCGGCGAAACGTACTGGCGAAATGCGCGGGCTCAAGGCAAATTTGCCAGCAACAGCACATCAGGGCGACCGAGAGTCAGCAATCGCTGATCTGCCGTGACAAAGTCACACTGCTCTTGCTCGGCGAGTGCAAGGTAGAGGCAATCATACACGCCGATCCTTGCCAACGACGAGAGTTCGACCGCGCGGGCCAACAATGACAAGTAGGAGTGCAAAATCGGCGAAGTAGCAAGCACGTCTGTCAGTCGCACTATCGCCGACTGGACCGGAATAATGCCGCGACGCTCGGCGCGAGTTAGCGCGTGGGCAATTTCCACGGGCAATGTATCGGGGGCTATCAACTCATGAACCTGGTGGCGAAAACCATCTCGTAACGCCAAGGCTTGGGGCGTGTCGGCTTCGGGCAACACCCACTTTACGGCGACGGATGCGTCAAGCACCAGCTTCATGGATTGCGGGCATCACGGATCAGGTCCACGGCCATATCCACATTGCCAATTCGAGCGCGCAACTCTTCACGCATCCGGTCCATTCGGTCGCACGCCTGACGCATCGTATCCTTGTCACGCTTGTTTCCTGCGAGGCGCGCAATCACCTCTCGAAGGTCTCGCTGAGCAGGAGTGATGGTCGCAGTCGTCATGCTTTGATTGTTCAACCCCAAATCGGGGAAGTCAATCCTGGTTGACGCCACCGCCCCCAATCAAAAATCGCCTACGTTAGCTTTGCGCAAATCGCCTGCGCCATTTCCTTCGTGCCGACGGCGGTGGGATCGTTGCGGTCGGCTTTGAGGTCGTAGGTGACGCTCTTCCCTTCCTTGATGACCGCGGCGACGGCATTTTCGAGCCGCTGGGCGGCGTCGGTTTCGCCCAGGTGGCGGAGCATCAGCATGCCGCTGAGGATGAGCGCGGTGGGGTTGACCTTATTCTGTCCCTTATACTTGGGGGCGCTGCCGTGAGTCGCCTCGAAGACCGCGCCACCGGGACCAACATTCTCGCCCGGAGCAACGCCGAGGCCGCCGACGAGGCCGGCCCCCAGATCGCTGATAATGTCGCCATAGAGATTGGGGAGCACGATCACGTCATAAAGTTCGGGCTTTTGCACCAGCTGCATGCACATGTTATCGACGATCCGCTCTTCGAATTCGATGTCGGGATATTGCTTGGCGACAGCCGTGGCGGTGTGCAAATAGAGGCCATCCGAATACTTCATGATGTTGGCCTTGTGAACCGCCGTCACCTTCTTCCGCTTGTGCTTGCGGGCATAATCAAAGGCGCATTTGACGATCCGCTCGGTGCCGGAAACGCTGATCGGCTTGATGCTGACGCCGGTTTCGGCAGCTTTGGTTTTGATCTTCTTATCGGTGCTGATCTTGTTGATAAAGTCGATCAGCTCGGCGGTGGCGGGCTTGCCGGCCTCGAATTCGACGCCGGCATAGAGATCTTCGGTGTTCTCGCGGACGATGACGATATCGACGCCGACTTCGCTGAAATAGCTCCGCACGCCAGGATAGTATTTGCAGGGCCGCAAGCAGGCGAACAGGCCCAGCTCTTGCCGCAGATGTACGTTGATCGACCGGAAACCAGTGCCGACGGGCGTGGTAATCGGGGCCTTGAGGGCGCATTTCGTGCGGCGAACGCTGGCGAGCACGCTATCCGGCAGCGGGGTGCCGACCTTGGCCATCACGTCGATGCCGGCCTCCTGCACATCCCAGTTGATCTTCACCCCCGTGGCATCAACGCACATCCGTGCCGCATCGGAAAGTTCGGGGCCAGTGCCGTCGCCAGTAATCAGGGTGACTTCGTGCGCCATGGAAAGCAGCTCCTAGGGCTCGATAAGGGTGGGGGGCGAGAACTCCCGCCGAAAGTAACACAGGGGGGCGATTTCGACCAGTGGCCGGCACGAGGCAGGCGTCCGCGAAGTTGCCACATTTGGCCCCCTTTGGTAGCATCAAGAGGGTGTCGAGGGTCGCCTGCCGGCCCTTGGCCAACCCGCCTCGTTTTTTCCCACCCGCCGATTGCGATCAGGCCCACCATGCTGGGACGACCGGCCCCCTACGTTTTGCTGTTCGTCGCCGGTCTGCTCGGCGGACTGATCGTCAACGTTCCTACCGCTGGGGCCTGGGAAACGCCGGCCGTGCGACAGGTCGATTTTCGCAACGAGATCGAGCCGATTCTTTCGCGCCACGGTTGCAATTCGGGTGGCTGCCACGGCAAGGCGAGCGGTCAGAATGGCTTCAAACTGTCGCTGTTTGGCTTCGACGATAAGTATGACTACGAAGAGATCGTGCGCCGGGCGCGCGGCCGGCGGGTGAATTTGGCGGCCCCGGAGCATAGCTTGCTCTTGCTCAAGGCGACCGGCGAACTGCCGCATGGCGGCGGCCAGCGGATCGAGCCGGGAAGCGAAGCCCACCAGACTTTGCTGCGTTGGATTGCCGGAGGCGCGCCGGCGTCGAATCCCGATGCGCCGCGGATCGTCAAACTGCACGTCGAGCCGAAGCAGCTTTCGCTGCAACCGGGAGAAGCGGCTCGGCTGACGGTGACGGCCGAGTATTCCAGCGGCGAGCGGCGGACCGTGACGGAGAAGGCGGAATACGCGAGCAACCTCGACGTGGTCGCCGCCGTGGATGAAGAGGGACAAATTCGGGCGGGCGACGAGCGTGGCGAAGCGGCGATCATGGCCCGCTACTTGGGGCAGGTCGCGGTGGCTTACACCATCGTTCCGCACGGCCAGCCGCTGACCGAAATTCCCGGCTGGAAGGAGCACAACTACATTGACAAGCTGGTGGCCGAGAAGTGGAAGAAGCTCGGCCTTTTGCCGTCGCCCGTTTGCGACGACGCGACGTTTCTCCGCCGCCTCACCATCGACCTCTGCGGCCGCCTGCCGACCGCCGACGAAGCGCGGGCATTTCTCGCCGATAATAGCGCCGATAAGCGGCAGAAGCTGATCGATAAGCTGCTCGATTCGCCCGACTATCCGGCGTATTTCGCCACGCGCTGGGGGACGATCCTGCGGAATAGCAACCTGGCCGGGGCCGACCGGGCGGCGTATGCGTTCCACAACTGGATCAAGGACATGCTGGCCCGCAATCGCCCGTACGACGAGTTCGTGCGCGGCATCGTCGCGGCCGCCGGCGAGTGGCAGGATTCGCCCGCGATCAATTGGTATTGGCAAAGCCGCGACGACCAACTGCACACCGTCACCGCCGATACGGCGCAGCTCTTTTTGGGCCTTCGGCTGCAATGTGCCCGCTGCCATCACCATCCTTACGAGCGGTTCAGCCAAGAGGACTACTACGGCCTGGCGGGCTTTTTCACGCGCCTCGGCCGCAAGAGCTTCGGCGAGCCGCCGCCGTATTTTTCCGCTTCTCAGGTCAGCACGGGCGAGAAGAACCCACTGACCGGTAAAGCGCCGGAGCCCAAGTACATCGATGGCGAATACGCCAAGTTCACCCCCGAAGAAGACCCGCGGCACGCCCTGGTCGATTGGATGGCGAAGCCCGAGAATCCGTATTTCGCCAAGGTGCTGGTCAATCGCCTCTGGGGGCATTTTTTCGGTCGCGGCATCGTGCAGGAAGTCGATGACCTGCGCGAATCGAATCCGCCGTCGAACCCCGAATTGCTCGACGCCCTGGCCCAGGATTTCATTGCCTCGAAGTTCGACATGAAGCACATGCTGCGGATGATGATCAGCAGTCGGGTGTATCAGCTGGCCAGCGAACCGACCGAGCATAACCGGCACGACCGGCAGAACTTCGCCCGTTTTTATGCCCGCCGGCTGATTGCCGAGGTCTTTGCCGATGCGGTCGATCAGGCGACCGGCGTCCGGACGAAATACAACAACATGACCGCTGCCGGCCGGGCCATCGATTTGCCGCACGAGAACTTTGGCTCGTACTTCCTCGACACGTTCGACCGTCCCCGCCGCGTCAGCAGTTGCGAATGCGAACGCAGCAGCGGAGCCACGCTCGCCCAAGTGCTGCTGCTGGCCAATAGCGACGAGGTCGAGAACAAGCTGGCCGACGGCAAAGGCAAAATCGCTGGCTTTATGAAGGAGAAGTTTCCCGACAAGGGAATCATCGACGAGCTCTATCTCGGTGCCCTCGGCCGGTTCCCCACCCCGGACGAGCTCGCCAAGACGCTCAGGTTTGTCGGCGAATTGCCCCCCGACAAACGGCAGCAAGGCCTGGAGGATGTCCTCTGGGCGATATTGAATACCAAGGAATTCATGTTTAATCGGTAGCTGGCCACCGTCAGCCAAGGGAGTTTCCTCATGCTTACCCTGCTCGGCAATCCCGTCCGCACCTGCGACAACGCCGGCCGGCGCGAGTTCCTCAAAGTCGGCGCGCTGTCGCTGGGCGGCCTTACGCTGGCCGACTTGCTGCGGCACGAGGCGCAGGCCAAGCCGCTGGACCGCACGTCGAAAAAAAAGGCGGTGATTCTGATCTACCTGGCGGGGGGGCCGAGCCATATCGACATGTACGACCTCAAGCCAGATGCCCCGGCCGAGTATCGGGGCGAGTTCCGCCCGATCAAGACCAACGTCGCCGGCATCGACATCGGCGAGCACTTGCCGCTGCAAGCCAAGGTGATGGATAAGATGTCGATCGTCCGCTCGGCCTACCACACCAACGCCGGACACGGCATGGGAAGCCAGTGGATGCTTACCGGCTGGCAGCCGACGATCGAAGTCAGCGACAACATCTTCCCCTCCACCGGCAGCGTCGTGGCCCGCGTCCGCGGCGCGAACGAGCCGGGCCTGCCGGCGTATGTCACGCTCCCCGGCCGCACGCCCTTCAACAAGGCAGCCTATCTGGGCGCCGAGTACAACCCGTTCACCCCCGATTCCGACCCGAACCAAGACGGCTTTCAGGTCAAGAACCTGAAGCTCCCCGGCCGCGTGCAGCCCGACCGGCTCGACCGCCGCCGCAACCTGCTCAGCCAACTCGATGGCGTCCGCCGCGATTTGGATACGAAAGGAGACATCGCCGGCATCGACCAGTTCTATCGCGACGCAATGGAAATGGTCACCGGCGAGCGGGCTCAAAAAGCCTTCAATATCAAGGAGGAAGACCCCCGGCTCCGCGACGAATACGGCCGGCACGATCTGGGCCAATCGTGCCTCCTGGCGCGGCGGCTCGTCGAGGCGGGAGTCACCTTCGTCACCGTCCAAACCGGCGGCGGCTGGGACACGCACGGCGACAACTTCAACCAGCTCAAAAACAACCTGCTGCCGAAATACGACCGGGCCCTGGCCGCCCTGGTGCGGGACATTCACGACCGGGGCCTCGACCAGGACGTGCTCGTCATCAGCTACGGGGAATTCGGCCGCACGCCGCGGATCAACCCCGGCGCGGGGCGCGACCATTGGCCCGGCGCGATGAGCGTCGTCTTCTCCGGCGGCGGCCTCAAAATGGGTCAGGCCATCGGCACTACCGACGCCCGGGCCGAAGCCCCCGCCACGCTGCCTTACACGCCCGGCTGCGTGCTGGCGACGATGTACCACGCACTCGGCATAGACTACAAGCAAGCCTTCTACGACCAGGCCCGCCGCCCGATGCAGATATTGAGCGAAGGCAAGCCGATTCCGGAGCTGGTGTAGCTCGGCGAAACCCCTGCCGGCTCGCCCGGCAGGTGAATCAGGTTGCCAGCTAGAGTTCAAGAATATCCGTCGTAGATTGCTCGCCGCCTAGGGGGGCGAGAAATCAACAGGCACAAATTCGCGGTGTGCTTTAGCCTAACAACCTATCGATCCCGCCAGGCAAGCTGGCAGGGGCGGATGACAACCGAATGCAGAAAATAAACAGACCGATCGCCACGTTCGCATTTCTGCTCGCCCTTGCAACCATCGCTCACGCCGAGCTTCCCTCCCCCCGCTTCGACCGCATCAATCCGCTCGGCGGCGCGGCGGGAACGACGATCGAGGTCCAGCTGAGCGGCAGCGATATCGACGAGCCGCGGCTGGTGTTCGACCATCCGGGCATCACGGCCAGGCCAGTCGAGGGGAAAGAGAAGGACAAACGGTTTGCGGTGAAGATTGCCGCCGATGTGCCGGCAGGGACCTACGATGCCCGCGTCGCCGGCAAATGGGGGCTGAGCAATCCGCGGCTGTTTGCCGTGTCGCACGGCCTGGCGGATATCGAGGAGAAGGAGACCAACAATGACATCGGCACCGCCCAGCCGATCAATGTCAACTCGGCGATCAACGGCCAAAGCGACGGCAACGACCAGGATGTCTTTCGCGTCTCCTTGAAGAAGGGGGACCGGGTCACGCTCGATTGCCAGTCGGCCCGGCTCGATGTGCAACTCGACGCGGTAATGCTGCTGCTGGCCGCCGATGGCAAGCAGCTTGCCAGCAGTGCCGACTACTATGGCCGCGATCCGTTCATCGATTTTCTGGCTCCGGCCGACGGCGACTATTTGGTCGTGATTCACGATCTGTCGTATCGCGGCGGGCTGCCGTATCGGCTGGTGGTCAGCAACCGCCCGCACGTCGAGAGCGCCTTTCCCCGCGCGATTCAAGTTGGCCAATCCGCCGAAATCGCCATTTTTGGCCGCAACTTGGGTAACTCACCCTTAGCCGGAGGCAAACTTGCCTCCGGTTGGCCGTTCGATTTGCCTATCCAAGAGGCAAAGCTGTCACTATCGCCTCCCGCCGATGCCGCTCTTGGCGCGTACCGTTTCCTGGAACATCCCACCGGCCATTCCGGCGCTCCGACCGCCGCCACCTGCACGCTCACCGGCTTTCAGTTCCGGCCCGATGTCGGCGGCCAGCCCCTGAATGCGATGACAATGCTGCTCGCGGGTTCCCCGGTAACGACCGAGAGCGAGCCCAACGACACCATCGAAACGCCGCAGCCGCTGGAATTTCCGGCGATGGTCAGTGGTCGGTTCGACCAACCGCGCGATGCGGATTGGTACGAGTTCACCGTGCCGGAAAACGGCCAGTACGCGCTCGACGTCTATTGCGAGCGGATCGCCGGCCAGGCCGATCCGTACGTCGTCTTTGTGGATGAGAAAGGGAATCGCTTTCAGGAACTCGACGATTTTGGCCACCGAATGAACGCTTTTGACGGCCACCTGCGCGATCCGTCTGGCATGATCAACCTGAACGCCAAGCAGAAGTATCACCTCTTGGTGCAGGATCGATATCGCCGCGGCGGACCGCGGTATCAGTATGTGCTATCGCTCAAAAAGCCCGAGCCTGATTTTTTCGTCGCGGCGATTCACTCGCAAAATCCCGGCCCCGGCGGGCTGACGCTCCGCGCCGGCTCGGCGGCGCATTTCGACCTGGTTATCCATCAATCGAACGGCTACAAGGCTCCGCTGACGATCACCGCCGAAAATCTCCCCCCCGGAGTCCACGCCCAGCCGACGACGACGCAAAACAGCAACCAAGGGGCCTTTGTCCTATGGGCCGACGACGACGCGCCACCATTTGACGGAGCGATCAAGCTGATCGCCACGGGTGAGCGCGACGGGCGGAAAATCGTCCGCGAAGTTCGCCCCTATTCCCGCGTTTGGAGCGACAATCCCGCCAGCAGCCGGCCGATGCGGCAGCACTGGATTTCGGTCCGCGAGCGTGCGCCGTTCGCCTTGCGCTTCACCAGCGAGACGCTCCCCATCGAGGCGGGGCAAAAGGCCGAGGTGAAGCTGCAACTGCGCCGCCTTTGGCCCGAGTTCACCGGGCAACTAAGCTTGCTGCCGCTGGCGCTGCCGAATGCGATCAAAGCCAACCTGCCGGCCTATCCGCCTGGCGTGGAAGAGGCGACCGTGACCTTCGAGGCCCAGGCGAACGCCGCACCGGGCGAATATACGGTGCATGTCCTCGGCCAGGCGCAGGTGCTGTTTGCGAAAGAGGCCGGCAAAGACAAGGCCAACACGCTGGTGACGCTCCCCAGTCGGCCGATCACGATTGTCGTCACCCCCAAGCCGGGCAAGTGACGCCGCGTCAATTCGCAAGTCGGTCCAAGCTCACTTTGAGGAAGTGGATTCCTTGTCCGTTGATGAAGACGGTGCCGACGGTCGCTTGGTCGAGCTCGATGGTGCGGGCCGAATAGTAGCGGGCGGTGACGTTCCAATCGGGCAAAAGGACGACCGTTTTGTCGTTGTTCCAGGTGATGCCGTCGTCGGCTGAATAGTTGTAGGAAAGCCCCTTGTTGGCGGTGCCGACGCCGAAAGTCACGAGCAGGCCGCCGCCGGAGAGTGCCGTCAGATAGCGACCTTCAGCGGTATCGATGTCGGGAACCTTGCGAAAGCCCGTAGCCTCGGTCCAGGTTTTTCCCTCGTCGGTCGAGCGGAGCATCACCGGCCCCATCGCCAGCAGGGTTCCTTTTTCCGTGCGCACAATCTGCTGGAAGGCGTGCTGCTTGCCGGTGCTATCGGCGAGCGGAAAGAGGGCCGTTTCGCCCGTTTTCGGGTCATAAAGGCGGGGCGGCAGACCGCGCAGCGGCAAGAGCCAGCGGCCGCCATTCCAAGGCAGGACGTTGTGCCGCACCGCTCCGAGGTGCTTTCCCTCCACGGGGCCAATCAGGGCCTGTTCGCTCCAGGTTTCGCCGTGGTCGGTGCTCAGCGAATAGAGCAGGGCGCGCTCGTAGTAGCCGTCGGTTTTGCGGTCGTCGGCGATATAATTCCAAGTGACGAGGATGCGGCCGTCGGGAAGGGTGTCGGCAGTGCCGGGATAGACCTCGAACGTTTTCACCTCGCGGATCGCGTCGGGGCGGCGAGCCGAGGTGGCGATTGGCTCCGGCTGGTCCCAGGTTTGGCCGCCGTCGGCCGAGCGGGTCCGCATCAGGACATTGCGCCCCTTATAGACGACAACCAGCTTGCCATCGCGCGCGAGGCAAATCGAAGGATGCACATGCCCCGATCCCGGATTAGGCGCGATCAGCACCGGCTGATCGGCGGCCGGCGCGGGAGAGAGAAAGAAGGAGGCGGCTAGCCAGCCGCCGGCGATGGCGAGATTCCACTTCATGCGACTTCGTCTCCATTATCAGGGCCCCGCGACCACCTCCGGCAGCAGCTCGGCGGCAATCGCTGACAGTAGCGAATGCTCGTCATCATCGCCGCTTAGTTCCCAGAGGAACATTCCCCCCAGGGCGTGTTCGCGGGCCCAGCGGGCCTTGGTGCCCAGCGACTGCGGATCATCGTAGCTGATGAAGGTTTGCAACGCGGCGTCGTACAGCCAAGGGACCTGGGCCGTTTCGTCCCAATACCGCGTCATCCGCGGCAGCCAGTCGCGGGAGATTTCGCGAAAGGAGAGCAGGCCCGGCGTTGCCGATTGCTCGCCGACCGGCCCACCAACCGGCTGGTGGAGGCCATCGTGGTCGCTCGCCACGCCGGTCCAGCCGGAGCCATAGAAGGCACCGCCGAGCACGATTTTGCCCGCCGGCACTCCCGCCGTGAGCAGAGCCTCGACCGCGGCCGCCGCGCTCTCGCCCGGCGCGGCGAAGAGCGGGCTGTTGTGCCCCGTCGTGTCGCTCCACGGGCCGGCGAAGTCGTAAGTCATCAGGTGCAGCCAATCGGCGAATCGGGCGAGATCGCGCAGCTCGTAATGGACGAGGTGCTCGGTTTGTGCCCCGATCGCGGCGGTCAACAGCCACGCCTGGCCGCCGGCCCGCGGGTGGGCGTCGAATTGGCGGCGAAATTCCTGGGCCAGGAGCGTCAGGTTGTGGCGGTCGGCAGGGCGGTAGGCATTCGTCGGCAGGCCGCCGGAAACTGGAAACTCCCAGTCGAGATCGACCCCGTCGAAGCCGTAGCGTTCGAGCAGTTCGACCACCGAGGCGACAAACTTTTGCCGGGCCGCGCCGCTGGCCGCGACATCGGAGAACCGGGCCGAACCATCCCAACCACCGATCGAAAGGAGCGTGCCGAGTTCCGGGTGGGACCGCTTCAAGAGCGCTAGCTGCTGAAAATTGCCATGAAATGCCGCGCCGGCCGGTTCGTTTGGAAAGTCTCGCTCGACATCGGCCCAGCGATCGACGAGCTCGACCGTGCCCGCGGCCGAAATGCCCGCGAAGGCATACGCGACGTTCGTCAATCGCTCTGCCGGAATGTCGGCGACTTGATAATCGCGATCGTAAGTTCCCCACGAGGTGAAATAGCCGACGACGCGGGGAGTAGCGGGGGGCGGGACTTCGTCGGCGTCGCGAATCGTCGCGGTTCCGGTCGCCAGCAGCGATCCGGTCGCGCTCCCCAGGCGGACGACCAGCGAAAACTGCTCGTCAAGCTCGATCTGGCCATCGCGAACCAGAGGGACGGTCACGCGCTTCGCGAATTCGTCGGGGCCGAACGTCAGCGTGCCGGTCGCGCCGGCGAAATCGGCCTGGCTGGCGGTGCCCGGCACGGTCGCAAAGTTGATCGTGACTGGTGCCGGGCCGGAGTGGGCGACCGCGATGGTGAAAATCGCCTGGCCGCTTGCTTCGTCGGCGAAAATGGGGGCCACTTCCGCCCTGGGGGGAGGAAAATCGTCGTTGCGGATGATGCCGGTGCCTTTGTCCTTGACCAAGGTGGCCCCCGCGGGGCGCAAAAGGCGGATGGTGAAGGTCTCGTCCGGCTCGATGGAGCGATCGCCCAACACGGGAACCAGAATCGCCTTGGTTTGCTCGCCGGGGCGAAAGGTGAGCGAGCCCGACCGGGGTTGAAAGTCGCCGCGACTCTGGGCGGTGCCGGGGGCCGTGGCATAGCGGACGGTGACGCTCCGCGGGGCGGGACTCGACAAGGTGACGACGAATTTTGCGTCCCGGGTCCCCCGGTTTCCTTCGGATCGCGCGGCGTCGGCAATCGAGAGCGAGGGGAGCGGAATCGAGGCCGCCAGGGGAAGGCGAGGCTCCAGAGCCTCGAAGGCGAGCGAGCGGCGGAAGAATTGGGATTGGCTGGGCATCGACAAGACGACTCGCGGGACCAGCTTTGACGGTAGTTGGCACCGCCGCCAAATGCAAACCGTTCTTTTTTTTCGGATATTCGCAAGTGTTTGTCGTTCAAGGACTTAGGGCACGAATTCGCGCGCTTTGGCGGCCGACGCGTGACCAGACTAGTCACGGCCCGAACGTCTAATTGATTGGGAGGGGAGCGCCGCGCGACTCGTTCGCGGTTTTCACTCTGGAGCTGGCCATGACATTCTTGCCGCAACCTGCGCCGCGATTCACGGCCGAGTGCGATGGAAAATACCCCCCCCCGTTTAGGGCCTGCGCAGAGATGTTGACTGAACAGCCCCCCGGCGAATTTATTGAAGATTTTGCAAAGTATTACGCTTCAAGGACTTGCGTCTATTCATTCACTGCAAGACAGGGCCTCCGCAGGCCATTTTTGACCCCTGCGCAACAAGCGGTTCCAGGGGGGAAGATCGAGTTTAGGAGCGCGGCGACCACGACTGGTGCGCGACCGCCGCTGCGCGGATCGCGCTTACGGCATCATCCCCCGACCTTTGAGCCAGGCGAGGCAAGCGGTGGGCCAGCCATCGGTGCCGGGGATGCCGGCGGCGAGTCCGACGCCGTGACGACCCTTTTCGTAGATGTGCAGTTCGGCGGGAACTTTGTGAGCCACGAGCGCCAGATAAAAGACGGCGCTGTTCTCAGGCGGCACCCCCTTGTCTTCGGTGGTGTGCCAAAGGAAACACGGCGGCGTCTGGTCGGTGACTTGCTTCTCGCTCGACAGGCTTTGCACCAGCTCGGGCGCGGCGTTTTCGCCCAACAGGTTCTTTTGCGAACCCTTGTGCGTGTAGGGCTGGTCGAAGGCAATGACCGGGTAGCAGAGGACGCCGAAATCGGGCCGGCAGCTGGCCTGCTCGATGGGGTCGTCCGATTTGGCGTTGCCGGCGTCGAAGTGCGTGACCGCCGACGAGGTGAGATGTCCTCCCGCCGAGAAGCCCAAGATGCCGATTTTGCCCGGTTCGATCCCAAATTCTTGGGCCCGCGCGCGAACCGTACGCAGGGCTCGCTGGGCATCGCTAAGCGGTGCGGGATGTCCATACCCCTTGCCCCGATGACGATAGTTCAAAATAAACGCCGCGATGTGGTTGGCATTCAACCACTCCGCGATTTGCTTTCCTTCGTGGTCCATCGCCAGCCCGCCATAACCGCCGCCGGGACAGACGACGATTCCCGCGCCGCACGGCTTTTCGGGCAGGTGGATGATGAGGGTCGGCTTGTCTTTGTCGGCGTCACCCAGCGCTCCCGGCGCACCCTTGGGCCAGAGGAGCTCGGTGGTGGGTTCGGCGGCCAGTGTCAGGATAGGAAGCAGCATTACGCAGCAAGTTGCCAACAGAGGGCAGCGAGCGGATTGCCAGCGGATCATCATGGGCGTAAAGTCTCGCATGTTGGATGTGATAGTGATTCCGCTGCAGTTTACCGGCAGCGCCTGCTCATCGCCATTAGCCGGGACCAAACCTGGCCCCGATGCGGTGCGCAAGATGGTTGTTGAGCCACGTCGCGGAACCAACGTGAAGCGAATCCAAGGGACCGGGAGCAAGTTTGCTCCCGACTATTTCCAGTTCATTCGGGAATGTGCGACATGATCGACCTCTCCACCCGCCACGAGCTCGTCGGCGATTTGCTCACCCTGCCGCAAACCAAAGCCGAGTGGGACCGCTATCGGCTGACGGACGAGCAGGTGGCGTTTTATCACGAGCATGGCTACCTGGCGGGCGTGCGCATTTTGACCGATCAGCAAATCGGCCGGCTGCGCGAGGAATTGGCCGTGTTCTTCGCGCCTGGCCACGCGGGGCGCGAGCTGTGGTACGAATATCACACCAACGAATCGGCCCGGCCCGACACGGTGCTCTTTCATGCCCTGGGAGCGTGGCGGCTGCGGCCGGCGTTTCACGACGTGCTGTGGCATCCGGCGTTCACGATGGCCGCTAGCCAACTGCTCGGCGGGGCGGTCCGCTTCTGGCACGATCAGCTCTTTTGCAAGCCGGCCCGGCATGGAGGGGTGGTGGCGTGGCATCAGGACTATTCGTATTGGACGCGCACGCAGCCGATGGCCCACCTCACCTGCTGGATCGGCCTCGACGACAGCACGCGCGACAATGGCTGCCTGCACTATGTGCCGGGCAGTCATCGCTGGACGCTGCTACCGATCACTGGCCTCGCGGGCGATATGCACGCGATCAAGGAGGTGCTGTCGGTCGAGCAGTGGGAGCAATTCCAAAAGCCGGTGGCGATCGAGCTGCGGGCGGGGGAATGCTCGTTTCATCATCCGCTGATGGTGCATGGGAGCTTTGAGAACCGGACCGACCGGCCGCGGCGGGCGACGGTCATCAATGTCTTTCGCGACGGCACGCGGAGCGCTAGCGACGAGCCGCTGCTCGCCGGAGTGCCGCCGGTGCCGAGCGGGCAAAAGATGGAGGGGAGGTTTTTTCCGCTGCTGCTCGGAGAGAATTTCGAGTTATGCGGCTAACCCCGCCGGCATTGCGCGGGCCCTGCGCTACCGCAGCGTCGTCGCGGCCATCGTGGCGGGAAGGGAGGCGATTTCGGCCTGCAATTGCCGACTCCGCGCGTGCCCAGGGTCGCGGTCGAGCGCGGCGAGCGTGGTCAGCCGGGCGGCCGTGGCGTCTCCCGCCTGCAATTGCGCGCGGGCCAGTTCATACAACAAATCAGCCGACGGATTGCCGCGCTCGGCGGCCCGGGCCAGGGTTCGCGCGGCATCGGCATGGCGGCCGAGTTGGCCCAGGGCCAGCCCTTGCGGCACCAGCACCTCCACGGGCGCGCCGTGCGGCGGATAGCTCGCCTCCAAGGCCTGCAGCGTGGCCAGCGCCCGTTGCGGACGCCCCTCTTGCCGATAAACCTCGGCCAGCGCGAGCTGGGCCTCCGGAAACTGCGGCTGGTAGCCCAGCGCGCGGTGGAAAGCGGCCTGAGCGGCGGCGAACTCGCCGCGGGCTTGCAACACCTTGCCGCGCAGCACCCAAGCCAGCGGCAGTTCGCGATTGGCGGCGATCGCCTTGTCGGCCTGCTTGCCCGCCCGGTCGAGATTCCCCAGCGCGAAGTGCATGTTGCCAAGCTGCACGACGCGCTCCGGATCGTTGCCCGACAGCTTGACCGCCTCTTCCATGTGGGCCACCGCCTCGTCGCGCGCGCCGCGCTGCCACAACGCCTCGGCATAGCCGCAGCGGGCGCGTTCGTCGCGCGGGCCTTGCACCACGGCGGCCGCGAAGATCGCCTCGGCCTGGTCCCAGCGGCCATGCTGCTGGGCGTCCTTCCCTTGCAGGGCCAATTGCCGCGTCTGGGCGATCGACTCGTCGGACGACTTGCGGCACTGGCCGATGTAGCGGCAGCCGACGCCGGTCCAGACCACGATCCCCACCAGCGCGAGACTGGCGCAGCGCGAAATCCAAGGCAAGACGCGAAGAGGAGGCATCCGGCACGAGCAAAGGAACGAACTTGCCGACGAGAGGTATCGCCATCATCGGCCGATTTTGGCCGCAAACTGATACCAGAACTGTCCAGGCGGGACAAGCAAGATTCGCGGGTGCTAGCAGTGGCGGCAGGACTCCCTCGCGGCGAGCCGGCCGGATCAAGGAATTTTCTTGGGCTCGGCCTTGTCGTGCATCGCAATCCAGACCAAATCGCCGACGCACACGCGAACCTTCTCGTCGGTGGTGAACTCCACCTCCAGGCTGCCATAGGCCCGGCTCCAGCGAACGCCGGTGACGATGCCGATCTGGTTGTCTCCCATGTACACCGGATCATGCAGGGCGACGCGCGGGCGACGCTGATCGAGACCGCCATACTTGCCGATGTGGCCAGGGGTGTCGCCGTCGTATTTGCCATCGAAGCTCTCGATCACCTCGAACTCGAAGCGGTCGGGATCGGCCGGTTTGGCGGGCTTGGCGGAAGGTTGCTGAGCACCGGCCAGATGCCAACCCCAGCCGACGAGCGCGAGACTCACCGCGAACAAACAAGCGAATTGCCAGCGATTCATGGGGCAAGCTCCAAAAAACGAGGGGATCGAAAAGGGTGGCCGGCGGCCGCCGCGCGGTCAGCCATAAAACCGGCGAAAGACCGCCTGCTCGTCGGCGGAAAGCGCCGCGGCGGCGGCTTCGGCCAGCGTTCGCAGCCGCTCGGCCTGGGCTAAGTTGCCGGCCAGCGAATGCGCGCGGGCGGCGCAGCCCAGCGCCGTGGCCCGGTCGAAGGGAGTTTCGGTGGCGGCGCTCGCGACGCTGCGCGACAGGCAACGCTCAGCATGGCGTAGGGCGGCGGCGGCATCGTTCGCGGCGGTGTGGGCCGTGGCGAGCAGGCACTCGGCCCGCTGGCGATGCAGGTCGCCGCCGACGGCGTCCCAGTGCCACGCGGCGGCATGGGCGAGGTGCAGCAGGCGGAGCGTCTCGTCCGGCGTGCGGCTCGCGCTTTCGAGCAAATCCCACGCGCCGTTGTTGCATTCCACCGCGAACCAGCGGTGCGCTTGGGACAAATCGAAAGGGGGCGAAGACATTGAGCGGCCCGCTAGAAGTTGTCGAGGGCATCGAGCAGCGAATCGAATTCGTCCTTCGGCTCGGCAGACGAAGTAGTGTGACGCTTGGGGAGGCCGACGGTCGCCCCGACGGCGGCGCGGCCGGCCAAAAGGAGTTGCTCGTCACGCTCGCGAATGGCGGCTTGCTCGGCGGTTTCGCCCGTTTCGGGAGCCCCAAACAGCTTGGAAAGATCGATCTTCAGCGATTCGCCGACCACCGACGAGCCGGCGATGGTGGGCGTTTTGTGCTGCGGGAAGATGATCGCGTTTTCCGGGCAAACGCGACTGCACGCGGGGCAACCCTTGCGGCAATTATCGGGCTGTTCCACGAGAATCGTCTCGGCCTTGTCCACGCCATAGACGCCGAACAGACAGAAATCGATGCACTCCATGCAGTTCGTGCAGCGGCTATAGTCGATGACCGGATACCAGCGGCGGCCGGAGTCTTCGTCGATCCGCATCAGGGCGGCGAGGGAGAGAAAGGCTCCCTCGCCCTGTGGGTTTGGGCTGGGGTGAGGGTTTACAGCCAGAGGCAGGGCGGTATCGTTCGTCGGTTGGAGGAACCGGGCGAGCTGCTCGGGCTTGGGCTGAGTGCCCGGACCGCCAATGCCGCCGAGCGACATGAGTTGCAGCGTGTTTTCGCGGGCGATGCGCTTCACTTCGTCGATATACGGCTGGGCATTGGAATGAACCCGCAGATCGACGCAGTAGATCTTGCGATTGGGGATGTCGCGGCCGTCGTTCACGCGGTCCTTGTCGTCGGCCGCGGGCTCGTCCCCTGCGGATTCATCGTCTTCTTCGTCATCGTCGGCGGCCTTGATGGTCGTCACCCCTTCGCGGCCGCGGATGCCGAAGCGGTCGAGCGTCCACCGCGCGCCACGCTCGTAGAGCCACGACAGGACGATCATATTCCCCATGATTCCCCGCAAGGCCAGCATTCCCGTGCCGTCGGGCTTGAGGTCATACAGATGCGGAATGACGACGACGTCGATGCCCGGCTCCATGAGCAAACCGGCGACGATGTCTTCCTCCAATTGCCGCTTGGCGGGATTGGCGCTTTGGCCCTGCGAAATGACGGCGGCGATGCGTTTGGCCATGTTCTTACTCGTTCATCTGTCCTTTAATGGTTCGCTGGGTCACTTCCCACACGCCGGCGAGGTGCTCCAAATAGTCGGGTGGGCTCAGCAGTTTTTCGGTGGGGCCGGCAATTTCGAAGAGCCAGCCGGCACCATATTTGTCTAAGTTGATCGCCGACGGGTCGGAAAGCAACTCCTCGTTGATCGCGGTGAGCCGGCCGGGAATGGGGGCATAGAGGCTACTTTCGGCCTTTTTGCTCTCAATCGATCCGATCTCCTGCTTCTCCGACAATTCCGCACCGGCCGCGACCGACCAATCCAAAAAGTACACATCTTGGAGCAGCCGCACCGCATAGGCCGAGAAGCCGAAGCGAATCGCCTCTCCCTGTCGCTGGGCCCACATGTGGTTTTTCGCATACAGGCGGTCGGTCGGAAACTCGGCGGCGAAGTTCCCCATCATGAACACGAGCGGCTCGCTCATGTGTAGCGAACCCCCCGATGTTCCGGCTCGAAGAAGGCGGGCAGCAGGGCGTCGGCATTCAACAGGCCCTGGCGGGTCAATTCGATCCGCCGCCCGTCGATCGTCAGCATGCCGTCTCCTTGGTGGGCCATCCACTGGTCGCGCCATTCGTCCAGAATATCGACGCCGAACTTTTGCTGGAAATAGTCGGCTGCGAGCCAACCTTTTTTCAGTTGCAGGATCATTTCGCGAATCAGCGCCTGGTGTGGCGTCGGTCGCAAAGCCCGATACAGCGGCAGGCGGCCGTGATCCAGCAGATCGCCGAGATAATCGCCCCATTCGGTTTTGTTCTGATAATGGACGCCCGAAACGTGCCCAAAGCTGGCGACGCCGGTGGCGAGCAAATCGGAGCCGCGCCACAGGTTGTCGCGATAGCTGAAATTCACCTTGCTGGGGTCTTTGACCAGCGTGTAGGCGCTCGACACGTGATAGCCAGCCGCGAGCAGTTCGTCGTAAGCGTAGTTCAGCCAGGCCCGCTTGGTGGGCCAATCGGCCACCGGAATTTCGATGTGGTTGCCGAGGATGTCCTTGGAGTAGGTCGTGTTGAACGGCAACTCCAGTTGATAGATGGTGACGCTGTCGGGCGAGAGGGCGATTGTTTTCTGGATATTCTCACGCCAGTTGTCCCACGTTTCGCCGACCATGCCGCTGATCAGGTCGATATTGACGTTGGCAAAGCCGGCGGCAGTGATCCAATCCCACGATTTATAGACTTCGCCGGAAAGGTGGGCCCGGCCGTTCTCCTCCAGCACCGCGTCGCTGAAGTTCTCGACACCCAGACTTAGCCGCGTGACACCCAGTTCCTTCAGCGTTTTGATCTTCGGTTCGCTGAGCGTGCCGGGCTCGCACTCGAAGGTGACTTCCTCGGCGTGGTCCCAGTTGACATGCCGGCGGAGGCGATCGACGAGCGAGGTCAGTTGCTTGGCGCTCAGGAACGATGGCGTTCCGCCGCCGAAATAGACAAAGCGGAACGGGCGGCCACCCATCACCGGCAATTGGCTGACCAGCTCGATCTCGCGCGAGAGGGCCTGCACGTAGCGCTCAACATCGGGTGCGGCTTTGTCGGTATAGACCCGAAAATAGCAGAATTTGCACCGCTTGCGGCAGAATGGAATGTGCAGATAGAGGCCCAGCGGCGTTTCACGGGGCGGACTGTGGAGGGCCTTTTCGATCTCAGGTAGTTGCGCGCCGGTCCACTGCGAGAACGGCGGGTAATTTGAGATGAAATAGCTGCCGACTTCGGTTTTGGTGGCTTCGGTGGTCATCGATCAATCCTGGCTTTCGCGGCATACGTCATTTGGCCCCAAAGCAATACACCGTGCCCCGGTCGGTCGCGATGACCAGCTTGCCGCCGGCCACGGCTGGCGAACCGGTGAAGCCGCCGCTGGCCTGATATTGCCACTTTTCCTCGCCCGTTTTTAGGTCGAGGGCATACAGCCGGCCGTCGGCCGCGCCGACATAAATCCGCCCGGCAGCAATCACGGGAGAGCTGTCGATCCGCTGCTTGGTGGGAAAGGTCCATAGTTCCTTGCCCGTCGCCGGATCGAGCGCCTGCACCTGGCGATTGCGACTGCCGACGACAACAATCCCGTCGGCGACGGCGGGGGAACTGCGGAAGGGCTGGCTGCTGGCTTTGTCTTCGTTTTTCCAGGCGACTTTGGCCTCTTTCCAATTGACGCCGAACATAGCCCCCCCTTCGGTGCCGAAGAAGACGTTGTCCCCCAGCACGGCCGGCGTGACGCCCGTCGGGGCTTCGATCGGGACGCGAGCCGCTTCCTTTCCGGCCGCCAAATCGATGATGTGCAAGTGGCTGTCGCACCCCGCGACGAACGACCGATCTCCGACAATCGTCGGCATGCAGCGGATTTGATCCTCAATGGCGAACTTCCAAACCAGTTCGCCCGTCGTGGCATTGAGGCAGTAGAGATGGGCGTCTTGCGAGCCGAAGAGCACGTTTCCGTTCCAGAAATTGGCCCCACTGTCGATTTCGGCATCGGCGGCGAAGGTCCACTTCGGCTGGCCGGTCTTCAAGTCGAGCGCGTAAAACTTGCCATCGATGTCTCCCACATAGACATAGTTTCCGCGAACCGCCGGAGAAGCGATGAAGCCGCTCTCGACTTTGTAAGTCCACAACTCCTTGCCGTCGGCCAGCTTGAGGGCATAGACCTTGCCATCCAGATCGGCGAGGTAAACCACGCCATCGACAACCGCGGGGGTTCCTTCGAAGGCTCCCCCTTCGACCTTCAGCGTCCAGAGCGGTTCGAGCTTTTCGGGGAGCGGCGACTGGGCGACTCCCTGAGCCAACGAATTGCCCCGAAACAAGGGCCAAGCAGCTTCCGTTACTGCGACGGCCGGAGAGCTAGAGTCTTTTACATCCGTCTCACCGGCTCGGACGGAATGCACACCGGTCGCGAGCATGATCAGACACACGAACCCGAAGCGTATGCGAGGGTGATTCGCGACGGAACGCACATTCCAACTCGCCTTTGCCAACGCGACCGGTATGTGAGGGCCAAATAAAACTCGCGGATGGGTCATCGCTCGGTACTCCTCGATAAGCGGGAACATACCCGGCAGTCACCGCCTCGCATTCTATCAGAAAGCCTGCTGATAGATCGCCAAAAGTTCGTCGGCTTTCACGGGACGAGGGTTAAACGTGGCGGTCCATTGCTTGGCGGCTTGCTCGGCCAAATGCGGCAATTGCAACGGATCGACCCCCAGCGGGCGAAGCGTCGTCGCCAGACCGGCCTGGGCCAACATGGCATGGACAAAATCCGCCAGTCCATGTGCGCCCCCCGCCACGCCGGGCAAGGGACCATTCGTATCGGCTTCCCGCAACAATTCGAGATACTGCCCGTTTACCGCCGCCGCGTTGTAGCGAATCACGTGCGGCAGCATCACGCCAACCGCCTGACCGTGCGGCACATCGAATGTTGCCGTCAGCGGATTCGCCAGGGCATGGGCCGCACCAAGCATCGAATTCTCAATCGCCAGTCCAGCAAACGACGCGCCGAGCAGCATGCTGCCGCGGGCTTCAAGGTCGGTCGGCTTGTCGAGCACGCGCCCAAAGTTTCCCGCCAAGAGCCGCCACGCCTCGCGGCTGAAAGCAAGTGACACCGGATTTCGGCGCGTGCAAACAAAGGTTTCCAAAGCGTGCGAGAGGGCGTCGATTCCGGTCAGCGCGGTCACGCGCGGCGGCTGGGTGACAGTCAAACTCGGATCGAGAATGGCGATGCGGCAAGAAGCCTTTTTGTCGCCGCAGGCCATTTTTGCGTGCGTTTTGGCGTCGCTAATCAAAGCGAACGACTGCGTCTCGCTCCCCGTGCCGGCGGTGGTGGGAATGGCGATCATCGGCAGCATCGCTTTCAGCGCCTTGCCGACTCCCCAGTAATCCTTCATCTCACCGCCATTCGTGAAGAGGAAATTGATCCCCTTCGTACAGTCCATCGCGCTGCCGCCGCCGAGGCCAATGAGCACCTCGGGATCGTACCGCTTGGCCAGCTTCAGACCTGCGGCCACGTCGTCGGTCGAGGGATTCTCATGCACGCCATCGAACAGATGGGCTTCGATTCCCGCCCGCTCCAGCGCCGCCATGCCGCGAGCCGTGTGCCCCGCCGCAATCACTCCCGGATCGCTCACGACGAGCGCCCGCCGCGCGCCAAGCTCCGACGCAAGCTCCCCCAGCGCTTCGACCTTGCCGGGACCGAACACGATGCGGGTTCGAGGCTGATAGTCGAAAGACGACATTTACACCCCGGCCACCTGGTACGCGCGCGAGCGGAACAGGAAGTCGATGATGCTCCCTTCGTGGGGTTGGAGCCAGTTGAGCTTGGTGGTGGGAATCGGGCCGATGTTGAGGCGGTCGATGTGGATGTCGTCCCCGAGTTGCTGGATCAGCTTCTCGTTCTTGGTGATCGCCGTGCAAACGAGCGTCGGCCCCATTTTGTGGAGCATCTGGTCTTGCGGGCATTCGACGACGGTTGAGAAGGGAAACATGTATTCCTTCTTCGCGATCGCAGCTTCGGGGGAAGAGCAATGGACGATAACGGGGCGCAGATAGCTGCACAATTCATGCTCGACCAGCCGCGGACCGAATTTGCTCGTCATGTCGGTGACGCCCGCTTCGTTTAGTTCCGCTTCGATCATCCCCCACACCGCCTTGCCCTGACCGGGAACGGTGAACGCGGCAAGCCCCGCCGTGGGATCGGTCGGCGGCTTGACCTCGATCGGACCGAGCTTTTCGGCGAGCGCCTGGGCGATTTCCTTGGTGTGCCGCGAAGCCCACACCCCCGAGCAATTGATGCAACCGCGACCCGAGTTGATGTAGATGCTTTCGGCCATCAGATCGAGGTGCTGTTCCCAGTTATCGACCTCGTCGTCGCCGAAGATGATTTTTGAGAAGCCCGGACCGTGGGCCTGCACCCGCGGGTTCCCCTTATAGCGCTCGACGGTCGCCGTACCGCCGAAGATCATCGCCCGCGTGCAATGCTCCAGCACGGCCGCCCCCGCTTCCGGGCCGCCGGGATAGATGCCAAACACATCGGCCGGGATGCCCGCCTGGACGTAGGCCGAGACCATGCGATACGGGGTCCACGGCTCTTGGGGGCCGGGCTTCAGTACGAGGCCCATTTGCAGCGGAATCACGGGGAGCCAGAGCGTATGCACGCCGGGCGAATTCGAGGGGAGTACCGCGCTCAGCACCGGTGCCTGTGCCTGGTAGCTGACGATCACGCCGCGATTTTCGAGCCCCCAACCTTTCGTTAGGATGTCCAGCGGCAAGCCGCGGGTAAGGCAATCGAGAATTTTGCCCATGTTGGCCATGACGAAGGCGTTCTTCGACATGTTCATCTTGCACATGTGCTCGGGCAGTCCGGTGCTGGCCGACTGCTGGTGGGCGAATTCGTCGGGCGTTTGCGTGCCGTCGCCCAGGGGGAGAGTCCCCTTTTCATAAAGTTCGCCCGCCTTCTTCACCTTTTCGAGCAGCTCTGCGACCGGAATCTGGCGAAGAATGTCGCGAGCTTTTTGGGCCGTTTTCATGTCGCGGGCGATGATCCCGCCATTGGCCTGGCTCACCTTGGCGATCGGCTCGCCGGTGGCAAAGTGTTTGACCTCATCGACTTCGAGCGATTCGTAGGGCTTGCCCCAACGGAGGACGGGGATTTTGAGCATGGCGATGAACTCCTAGGGAGGGGTTGGGCGGGTTATCAGGCGGGAAGAAAACTTTTTGCCCACTCGGCATCGGCGGGCGAAAGGGGAGGGACGGCGGGCAGGCGATAATTGACTTCCTCGCCGTACTTGCCTTGTTCGTAAGCCCATTCCAGGCATGGCCGCAGGTCGAGCGAAACGCCAAGTTCGTCAGGACCGAGCGGAATCGAAATCACTGGGAACGGATCGCGCACTGTGAAGGGCCAAATTTCCGCCCTGGGCATTTGCGACGGCCGACAAACCAGCGCGTAGTAGTCGAATCCGGCTGGTTGCGGCTCAGCCAGCGGAAGGCGCTGGCCGCCGCGGTGCAGGTCGATCTCGACAAGGTTTACGCCTGCCGTCAGATAATCCATCCGCTTAGTCAAATAGTCTTCTCGATCCGGCCCTGGCTGCTTATTCGACGGGCTTAACAACTCGACCACGGTAATCAGCCGCCGCGAGCGGGAATCCATGATTTTCAGATATTTGTTTCCTTCGCGGCGTATCGCCGGCAGCACCACTGTGGTGGAAGCTCTGATCGCTACCGGCGCACTCGCTTCTACTCGTTCGTGGCTCTTAACGATGAACCCGTCGGGCTTGACGACGCGCGTGCGCGCATCAGCATCCGGCTCATGAATCCAAACGTACTTGTCCGCGGCAGCGATATACCCCTTCGGCAAGACGGCGTTCAGTGCTCCACGCATGGCAACGATGAGTGTTACATGAACATCGGACCAAAGGTTTGGCTCTTCCAGGTAGGGATCCATGCCGGGGAAAGGGATTTTCATATCCAGGCACTCAACATGAAAGCGAACAAACTTGGCAACACACTTCTATTCTAATACACCCCCACCGTCGTCTGTGCTGCCACGCCGCGCCAGGGCTTCACGCCGCTGATGCCGTCCCAGGGATAGGCGGCGTAGGGCTTCTCGCGCTCGCCCTCATCCCGCTCGAGGAAGCCGGGGACGAACAGCTCGTGCGTGAGCGTGGTCAGCTTCACGCGGCCCGAGTCGCCGTAGGGAACCAGCTTCATCGGGTCGTCGAAATCGACCACTTCCACCACCGCCCGCGGTTGCGGGGCGTAATAGCTGATCTTGTACCCCTCTTCGGCGGTGACGGGCTTGCTGCAAGCGAGGCCCATCAGCGTGTTGCCGTAGGTGGGTGTCATGTAAATGCCGCTTACCTCGGTCGGACCGCCAAAGAACTCTTCGATGCAGAACCGCGTCCACTGCGGCGTGAATTCGGTGCCGCCGCTGAAGATGCCGGTGATGCCGGTATCTTTGAACGACTTGCCTTGCTTTTCGAGCCGGTTGCACAAGGCTTCGAGCAGCTTGGGGGTCGTGAACATACACTTGATGTCGTGCCCCGCGCTGAGGATCGTCAGCACCTGGTCGATACAGTGATCCTTGTAGGCTTCGAGGTGCTCCATCCACCCCTTCTTGATGAGCTTGACGACCCACCGCGGATCGAGATCGATGCAAAAGCTGATGCCGCCCCGATACTGGCACAAATGCTCCACCGCCAGCCTCAGCCGCCGCGGGCCGCTGGGACCGAGCATCAGCCAGTTGGCCCCCTTGGGGAAATACTTATCCGGCAGCGTATGGCTGAAATTCTCGTAGTCGATGCGGAAATCGTCGATCACTACGCGGCTTTTGGGAATGCCCGTCGTGCCTCCTGTTTCGAAGACATACGTCGGCTTGCCAAGAAAAGCCTTGGGCACCCAGCGATTCACCGGACCGCCGCGGAGCCACTCGTCCTCGAACAGGGGGAACTTCTGAATGTCGTCGTAACACTTCACTTCCTTGAGCGGGTCGAATTTCAGCTCCCTTTTCTTATTCAGCCAAAAGGGGCAACCGGTGGATTCGTGAAAATGATGCTGGACGATCTGATAGGCGTGCGCGTTGAGTTGGTCCTTGGCGGCCTTGGCGCGAGTTTCGAGTTCCGCGGCGGGGATCACTTCCGGTTTCATGCCGACACCTGCAATAGCAAGGGGGGAGGGCGAAAGGTTGTTGGAACGAGTATTCGTAAGATACCCGACCCGCTTCGGCAAAGCAACTATCAGCGCGACCGGGCACGTCCGGTCGGCCGCGAACCTGTCGCCAGCCGTTTTCGCAGGGTCCGATAGAAACGCTCGTCGGCGGCAGTCCAGAGGGGCGGGGCGACTTCGCGGCCGCCGTTTGCCGCATATTCGGGGACACCGCGCCAAATGTTGCCGCCGTGGCGAATATGCAGAAAATCGCTCCGCGCGGGGACCGCGGTCAGGCGTGCTTGTCGCGACAGGGCCTGCCGCAGAAACAACACATCTTCCGGGCCTGAGACATCCGGGTAGGGAGCCGCCTCCCACACGGCCCGCCGATAGGCGAGCGTCCCACAGTGAACCTTGGCCGGAAAGAGCCGGTCGAAGGCGGCAAGCCCATAGCGCCAGAACCGCCAATCCGCCAGTTCGAAGAACACCGGGTTACCGAGGCCCGTGATATCCGCCATGCCGTCCAGCAGCGGCCTCACTTGCCGGCGGATTCTGGCGGGTCCATGCCACTCGTCGTCGTCCCATTGAATCAACAGTTCGCCGCGAGCGATGCTGGCGGCCAAATTGCGCTTCGCGCCGATCGAGGTTGGTTTCTCGACTCGCAGATAGCGAATCGATGAATCGCGGGCCACGAATCGCGCCAGGTTATCCGGCCCGTCGTCAACGATGACCAGCTCGCGATTCGCATAGTCTTGCTGCTGGAAATAGCGAATCGCCCGCGCCGCCATTTCCGGGCGGCGAGCCGTTGGCATCAGGGCGCTGACCAGCGGCAACTTGGACCGGGGACCGGCCGCAAAGCCGACGGCCGAGAAACCGGCTTTGTCGGGGGTGCCCATGGTCGAAATGCCCCCACCCGCGTGGGCGAAAAGGCTGGGGAGGTGGAAGAGCATTCGCCTTCCAGCCGCGATGCAGGCGGCACCCAACAGCGAGTCGGTCCCCACCGGCGAGTCGTGGTTCTTTACTGGCGACGTGGCCAGAATTGCGGCCAGCGACTCCCGCGAAAAGCAATAAGCTAGCGACCCCCAGTTGTTGCGCCCCAGCAACATCGGCTGCCAGCCGGGGCGGGTTTCACCATGCAGCCGGGCGTTGTGGTCGGAAGTGTAAAGACTGGCGAGGCCGAAGTCCGGTCCGTCATGCTTCGCCAGTCCCTTGGCCAGCGTGCGGGCCGCCGCGGGCGAGGCGAAGAGATCGTCTTCGCAAATCAGCAGCCAGCGAGCAGTTGTTTCGGCGAGCAGAAACCGGGCGGCCCGCGCCCAATTGGGCCACATGCCGAGTTGGCGACGGTTGCGATGACGAAAGACTCCGGGCAGCAACTTCGCCGCCGCGCCGGGTTCCTCGAAGAGATGAATCGGCTGCGAGAAACCAGCGCGGCGCAGGTCGAGCAGGCTGCGCTCCACGGTCCGGAATGTCCGTGGAGCGCTGGTCATGGCAATGGCAAGCCCACCGGGGAAGAGTTCACCCGGCGAGCCCGGAGAGCGACGAGACGCCACTACGACTTCTTCTTTTTCTTTTTCGCAGACTTCTTCACTTGCTTCGCGGCCGCACCGGCCTCCAAATGAAGTGGAATTTCACAACTTGTCGAGCCCGGTTCCTCCATGATGAAATCGCGGGTTGTGATGTGTAAGTCCGGATCCTCGGGGCCAACCCACCAAATGCGAACATGACAAGGGGTTGTGTTTCCAATGGGGGGAACGAGGATGCTGTTGGCCGTCCAAGTGCCGCCATTATTGGCATTGAATTCATGGGTGTCCGCCGGATCGTCCCAAGGATTGTGCGGCGGATCGGTGGGATCGTATTGGGTACCGCGATCGAACCAGGCCCACATACGCAATGGTTTTTGATCAGTCCAGTCTCCGCTGATGGTGATGGAATCCCCATCGTTCAAGCAGTAAACGCTTTGCGAAGGCGAGGTGATCGTCACAACCGAACTCGTGGTCAGTCTCCTCTTGAGCTTCTTCTTGGTTTTACCTTTGCCAAACTTTGACTTGGCTTTTCCCATCTTCGTGGACCTTTCCTGGTTGAAAAACTAGAAACAGACAAATCGGCAAAAAGGGAACACATTGAAACCATGATTCGGCGAAGACCGCATGAAGTTTCAACACGCGAACAATTCGCCGCTCGGTAGTCCCCGCGGTCGCTCGAAGCAAATTGACATTTTTAGGGTTTCACTCCGGGGTTGAGAACTAGTTGTGACACCCGCACCGTGGAAGCGTTGTTGTAAATCCCCCAAGCACCCCACAGATCACCAGCGTCGAACGTGCGATTGAGCGCAGCGATTAGCAATTCCGGAATCGGAACGCCGTCGAACGCGACCTCGCGGATCCCCGTTTCGTCAAACTGGACGGCCAGTTCAAAGTCACGCGATTTGGTCGGTGCCATCTCGATGGTTCGGCCAGCAAATGAGATCGGCACCGCATTGCCCGGCGGAAACCACGCTTGTTCGCGAATCAGGCGAAAAAGCTCGCTCCCGTCCGGCAGGTCACGCAGTCGCTGTCGATAAAGAAGGTGACTAATTCCTACTCGCTTATTGCCGACGTCCCCCTCGCGATAGCCGAAAAAGAAGCCGGCATCTCCCAGGTCTTCCGTGAAACGGAATTGTGCTGAGACGGTTTGTTTGCCACGCTTCAATTCACCCACCGTGATCAACTGAATTCGCTCGGCGGAAAGCAACATCGAGTTGGTTTCGGCATCGACGGCCACGCTGCCGGGTGGTGCTCCGCTGGGCAGGATCACGCGAGTGGGCTGACGCAGCAGGGGATTGGTTGGGGCAACTTCGGGCAGCACATCGAGCGAGGT
>JANRLS010000275.1:0-10722 GCA_033762315.1 Pirellulaceae bacterium | reverse complement strand
GTTGCCGAAACGGCCAACCTGCGGCTCTATTGGGCCGAAGCCGATGATATTGTCGCGGCCCTGCGGGAGCATTTTCGAGGCTGCCCCGGCATCACCGAACTCGAATTCACCGGCAGTTATCGCCGCGGCAAAGAGACGGTGGGCGATCTCGACATTCTCGCGGTATCCAGCGACGTGGCCTCAGCGATGGACCGGCTGCACGATTTTCCCGAGCGCGACCAGGTGCTGGCCCGCGGCGACACCAAAATGTCGATCCGCACCCAGCGCGGCCTGCAAATCGACCTCCGTGTGGTTCCCGCCGAGTCGTTCGGCGCTGCGCTGCAATACTTCACCGGCTCGAAGGAACACAACGTCATCCTCCGCGGCATGGCGAAAGATCAGGGGCTCAAGATCAACGAGTATGGGGTGTTCCGCGTGAAAGGCGATAAGGAAACGCGAATCGCCGGCGCGACGGAAAAGGAAGTTTACGACACGCTCGGCCTGCCGGTGTTTCCGCCGGAGCTGCGCGAGGGGCGGCGCGAGTTTGAATGGGCTGCCGCCGGCAATTTGCCCGAACTCATCACCGCGGACGACATCCGCGGCGATCTGCACATGCACACCACCGCCTCCGACGGCAGCGGCTCGATCGAGGAAATGATAGCTGCCGCTCAGGCGCGGGGCCTCACTTATATTGCAATTACCGACCACTCCCAACGCGTCAGCATGGCCCGCGGCCTCACTCCCCAGCGAGTGCTGGAGCAATACGCGGAAATCGACCGCATTCGGCCGAACCTGCCTCAGGGGTTCACCCTGCTCAAGGGGATTGAGTGCGACATTCTGGAGCAGGGGGGGATGGACCTCCCCGACGATGTGCTCGCCGAGGCCGACTGGGTCATCGCCAGCGTCCACTACGGCCAAAAGCAGCCCCGCCAGCAGATTACCGACCGCATTTTGGGGGCGCTTGAAAATCCGCATGTTTGTCAGATCGCCCATCCTACCGGCCGGCTGATCAACCGCCGCGAGCCGTATGAGGTCGATCTCGACGCCGTCTTTGTCGCCGCCAAAAAACACGGCAAGCTGCTCGAGCTGAATTGCAATCCGCAGCGGCTGGACCTGAACGACGTCTATTGTGCCGCCGCCAAGCAGCACGGCATCCCGCTGGTCATTAACACCGATTCCCATTCGCCCGACGGTTTTGCCGTGCTCCGCTATGGCATCCTCCAAGCCCGCCGCGCCGGCCTGACCAAAGCCGACGTGGCGAATACGCGAACGTGGGCGCAGCTGAAGAAGCTGGTGGGGAAGTGAGGATTGGTCATTGGTCCTTTGTCATTCGTTGAATAGTGACTCCTGGCTCCCGACTCCTGACTCTTATTCCCCCCATGCCCTCCCCCAAACACATCCTGGTGGTCGAAGACGAGCGGCATCTGGCCGTGGGGATCAAATTCAACCTGGAGGCGGAAGGTTATCGCGTCACGACGGTCGGCGAGGGACCGGCGGCGCTGCGGCTATTCGAAGAAGAGGAGGTGGACCTCATCATCCTCGACATCATGCTTCCCGGTATGAGCGGCTACGCGGTATGCGAAGCCCTGCGTAACGAAGGGGCCGATGTGCCGATTTTGATTCTCTCGGCCCGCACGCTGTCGGAAGACCGGACCCGCGGCTTCAACGTGGGGGCCAACCAATACCTCTCCAAGCCCTTCGACCTAGAGGAGCTGCTGAGCCGAGTGCGCAACTTGCTGACCCACCACCCGCGGCGGCACCAGGGGGCCCCGCGCACCAAATCGGAACTGACGAGCTACGAATTCGGCACCGCGAAGATCGATTTCCCGCAGTACGAGCTGTCCGTCGCCGGCAAGGCCGTGCAACTGACCAAGCGCGAATGGGAGCTGCTCGCTTTTTTCGTCGAGAACGAAGGCCGCCTGATTCCCCGCCAGGAACTGCTCGAAAACGTCTGGCAAATGCCCGGCCACATCGCCACCCGCGCCCCCGATCAGTTCATCTTGCGGCTCCGCAAAATTTTCGAGACCGACCCCACCGCCCCGCGCCATTTTCTCACCATCCGCGACCTCGGCTACCGCTTCATCGCGAAACCCGACGAAGCCAACCCCTGAATACCGAACCATCGGGTCAGCCAGGGCCGCACCCGCCAAATACCTGCCGCGCACTTTTCCGTAGCCAAAAGTGCGGTTCGTGCTTCGGAGCCCCGCGGCGGGTCGATCAGGCAGTCTCGAGGCGGGTTTATGCAATTCGCGTTAAGAAAATGCGCGAGTCGTGAAGAACGCATGAAATCACGACAATCGGGGCTGCGCTGGCCGGGATGGACTTGTAAACTCGGGACTCGGCCGACGCTGTAACCCCGGTCTCTCCCCCGACTGATCACTGCTCCTACTCGGAAACTGGTCCATGAGCACAATGCTTCGCAAGGTGCTTCTGACGGGCGGGACGGGGGTCCTCGGTTCTCATCTGTTGAGACAGTTGGGGGACGACCGCCGAAATCATCTCTTGCTCCCCAGCCGGCGGCCGCTTGGCCTCCCTTCATTCCCGGCAACCGTCGAAACGGTGGCCATTGACCTGGCTGACACGACTGGCGCTCAGGCGCTGGTTCGCTCGTTTTGCCCCGATGTTTTGATTCACTGTGCCGCCAGTGGCTTGCGATATCCCAAGCCCGACTGGTTCCCGATGATGCGCTTCAACGTGGAATCCACCTTGCGGCTATTCGAGGCGGCTTGCGAGATTCCAGATTGTCATTTCATTCATGTTAGCGCTGGTTTAGTGTATCGATCGCAGGACCGACCATTGGTCGAAAGCGATCCGCTCGACAGCTTGCATCCCTATGGCGCGAGCAAGGCCGCGGCCGATGTGTTGATTCGCGCCGCGGCCGCGGAGTTTCGCCGTCGGCTGACGGTGCTGCGTCCCTTCTCGTTCACGGGACTGCATGATTGCTCGGAACGGATATTTCCGCAGTTGTTGCGGGCCGCGGCCGAACGGAAACCGCTGGCGATGTCTCCCGGACAGCAGATTCGCGATTTTTGCGCGGCCCAGGACATTGCCGCGGCCGTGGTCCGCTGCGTCGAGGCCGAGCCGAATCAATCCATCGAGGTCCTCAATCTGGGCAGCGGGAACGCGATCCCCTTGCGGCGACTGCTCGAGCAAGTCTGCGATCAGCTGCGTCTCGATGTGGAACTGCAAACGGGTGCCCGCCCCTATCACCCCCACGAGCCGATGCACCTGGTCGCCGATATCGCCAAAGCCAGGCAGGTGCTCGGCTGGCGACCGACGATTAACCTGGCCTATTGCGTGTGGGAACTCGCCCGCGCGCACTTTCCCAGTCTTCCGGTCGCGCAGCCGGGGCGCGACCCGTGACGGAAGAGCCCGAGCTTGAACTGACGATCATGCTGCCGGCCTACCGCGAGGCGGAGGCTCTTGATCTCTTGTTGCCGGGGCTCAAGCGCGTGGCGGCGCAGCTCGCGCCGGCCCATGAGATATTGGTGATTGACTCCCAGTCCCCGCTCGATCGAACTCCGGAGGTTTGCCGAACTCACCAGGTCGTGCATGTTTCCCGGCAAGGAGGCAATGCCTATGGCGATGCCGTCCGAACGGGAATTCGCGCGGCGCGGGGGAGATACATTTTGACGATGGACGCTGACGGCTCGCACAATCCCGACTTTCTGTCCAAGCTTTGGGACCAGCGCGAGCAGTGCGATATCGTGATCGGCTCGAGGTATGTCTCCGGCGGTGGAACAGAGAATCCTTGGGTGTTGATTTTCCTGAGTTATCTCGTGAACATGGTGTTCCGGGTCGTGCTCGGTCTCCGTTGCCACGACGTCTCGAACAGCCTGCGGCTGTATCGCCGCGAGCACCTGCGCGATCTGCAACTCCGGGCCACCGACTTCGATATTATCGAGGAAATTCTGGTCAAGCTGTGCTCCGGCACGCGCCGCTGTCGCGTCTTGGAAGTGCCGATTGTTTTTGAGCGTCGCAAGGCGGGCCAAAGCAAGCGAAATTTGGTCTGGTTTGCCCTGGGATACTTGTTCACGCTCGGCCGGCTGTTGCGATTTAAAATCGCCGCCCGTGTGGAGCGCGGTTGAAAAGGAAGGCTGCCGATGGGCTATTTGATTACCGGTGGTTGTGGTTTTCTCGGCAGCAACATTGCCGCATCCCTCATCGAGCAGGGAGCCGATGTCACCGTTTTTGACAATCTGTCCCGACGCGGGTCCGTCGCCAATTTGGCGTGGTTACGGAGCCTGGGGCGATTTGAGTTCATTCACGGCGACACGCGACATGCCGAGGACCTGGCGGCGGCGGTTGGCGGCGCGAATGTCCACGCCATTTTTCATCTGGCGGGACAAGTGGCGATGACTACTTCGCTCCAGAATCCACGCCGCGATTTCGACGTCAACGTCGGGGGCTCAATCAACTTGCTGGAAGCACTGCGAACCTCCAATCCACGCGCTGTCGTCGTCTATGCTTCGAGCAATAAGGTATATGGCGGACTGGCCAACCTGCCCCTGCGGGAAACCGTGACGCGCTACACTCCGGTTGCGGAGCAGCCCGGCGTGGACGAGCAGGCACCCCTCGATTTTCATACGCCCTACGGGTGTTCCAAGGGAGCCGCCGACCAATACATGCTGGACTACGCCCGGACATTCGGCCTTCGTACGATCGTGCTGCGGCACTCAACGATCTACGGCGGACGCCAACACGCGACCATCGACCAGGGATGGGTGGGTTGGTTTTGCCGGCAGGCGCTGGAGGTCGCCCGCGACCCGGACCGCGAGCCCTTCACGATCTGCGGCGATGGGAAGCAAGTGCGTGATTTGCTGCACGTTTCCGACGCCGTGCGATGCTACCTGGCGGCGGCTGATCGCGCGGAACTCGGTTCGGGCGAGGCCTTTAACATCGGCGGCGGCCGCGAAAATAGCCTGTCGCTTTTGGAACTATTTGAGATTCTGGAGCGCCGGCTGGAAATACGGCTACGCTTCCGGCAATTGCCTTGGCGAGCCAGCGACCAACGCTACTTCGTCGCCGATTGTCGCAAGGCGGGCCGCCTGTTGAACTGGCAGCCACGAATCAGCAGCCTCGCAGGCATCGCGCAAACGCTGGAATGGGAACGCAGCCAGTTTGAGAACTAAAATCGAGTTCTTCCGCCGGTCCATTACCAAAGGAATGGCATGTCGCCCATCGCCGAACCGCTCGGCGGGCTGCTTCCGCAGTTCTCGGACACGCCCCCCGCCAACCCGCCATCGCCCGCCACTCCCCCGGCACGACGCGCGGAAGCCGCCGCGGTTGTCGCGGGGCTCGCACTCACCGTGCTTCCGATCGCGTGGCTGGGGGGAGTGCAATTTGGCGGCATGGACGGGGGCGTGTTGTCCAACGCGGCCTGGATGACCTACTTGGGCTATCGTCCCTATGCCGACTTCGACACCCAGTGTCCCCCGTTTTACTTTATTGCCGGCTGGCTGGCCTTCGCCCTGTTCGGGGTTCGCTGGATGTCGCTGGTGTATTTCGCGGCCCTTTTCGCCAGTATCACTTTTGGCTGGCACTGGTTGCTGCTGCGCCGTTTGCCATTGGAGTTGGGCTGGCGATTGGCGATCGCGCTCGCCACGCAGGCCCTCACCCTCGTCCCCATTGGTTGGGGGCATTACAACCAACTCACCGCGATCGCGGCCGCGTTGTTTCTGACGGCGGCACTGGGTTGGACGGCCCGGCCGCCCGATTGGCGGGGGTGGCTTCATTTAACCTTCGCCACCGCCCTGCTCAGCCTGATGAAGCCGAACGTAGCGGGCTTGCTGATTGCCTGCGCTTTTCCGATCGTGGCCGCCCAACGTGGCTGGTTCTGGAAATCTTGCGCGAGCTTGGTCGTCGCGGCCGGAATGGCGATAGCCTGCATGAGCATCTTCGGGATGAGTCCGGTGGACATGCTGCGTTCCTACCTGGGAACCGGAAATCGGCTGGCCAATCGAGAGAATTTCGCCAACTGCCTTTACCTGACTGGTCCCGTGGAATCCGGTCCGACGCTCTGCGCGACGGTGCCACTGGTGATCGCCCTGCTGTGTCTATCGGTAGCCGCCTTCGCGAATCGAGACTGGCTCCGACGGTATTGGCGTCTGATGGCCTTGGCTTGGGTCGGTTTTGCCGCCAGTTTCGCCGGCATGTGCACCAATGCCGAGCACAACATGGTCGATCTGCCGGTGCTGGTCGTGGGGGTGATCGCGCTGACCGCCTGGCGGCAACCCGCGTGGCTTGCCGGCAAGTGGGGAACCGCCAGTCTCGCTTTCGTCTTCGCGGGAACCGCGCAGCTCCTGCTGATTGCCGGTTTCATCACCGTTAATCGCACCCGAATTCATGACATCGGGGCGTACAAATTTTGGGAACCTGGGGCCACGCAGTCGATCCAAGATCCAGTCTTCTTCCGGGGTGTCGCGGGAGGGCCGATCCTGCGCACCGTGTTGTCGCAAGTGAATGACGTGCTTCGCGTTACGGACGACAAAAATACCACCATCTATTTCGGTCCACGCATGGATTTCGGTTACGCCGCCTACGGGATCGAGCCGCCGCGTGGCCTTCCTTTGTGGTGGACCGGCTTGGGAGAGGTCAGCACCGCGGTGCAAATGGAGCAGGTGCGGCGGTTTCAACAACTCGACCCCAAAGTGTGCATCTTCCTAGTTGATGACTACACCTGGATGCCTTCGGCGCTGCTGGAACATCTGCGCGACAATTACGATCTGTATCAGACGGGCCTGCTCTCGGTGCATATCCGTAAAGGCCCCTGGCGAGCAGTCCCCGTGAAAAAAGTCGAGGGGCCAGGTTCGGCTATCCGCAAACAGAACCCGTGAACTCGTCTCACCAACACGCGGCAAGTCAGATTTCGCGGGGTGTGGCTGGAATCCTATTTCCGGGCGCTGTTGTGCGATGAACCACGTCGAGCAGCACGCTATTCCACTTACGCGGTTGCTTGAGGCAATTGAACTCGATCAGAAAAAAAACACCCCTCTGTTTGGGTGATTTCCGCTTCGTCTGTACGGCAAGAAAAACTCCGTCCTCCCGCGCGCAGCATTGGCTGGTCTCGCGCATCTATACTGGCGGGCTCAAGGGCCGCTTTCCATGCGGCGGCGACTCGCGATCACTTATCAGGGGCGACTTATGCGGCATTTCTTTCTGGCGGCGGCTTTGATGGCCCTGGCGACGGGCGGCATGGTGGCTGCGGCGGGCAAGCCGAACATTTTGATCATCGTGGGGGACGACATGGGCTATGCCGATATCGGCGTGCAGGGCTGCAAAGACATCCCGACGCCGCATATCGACTCGCTGGCCAAAAACGGCGTGCATTGCACCAGCGGCTACGTTTCTGGCCCCTATTGCAGCCCCACGCGGGCGGGCCTCATGACCGGCCGGTACCAGCAGCGGTTTGGGCACGAATTCAACCCCGGCCCCACACCCACCGCCGAAGTCGGCCTGCCGCTGACCGAAACCACCCTGGCCGACCGCTTGAAATCGGCCGGCTATGCGACCGGCATGGTCGGCAAGTGGCATCTTGGCGATGCGGAGAAGTTCCATCCCTTGAGCCGCGGGTTTCAGGAGTATTACGGCTTTCTGGGCGGGGCCCGGTCGTTCTTTCCGATCGACGGCGAGACGAACGTGGGGCAGCGAATGCTCCGCGGCCGCGAAGTGGTTCCCGAGAACGAGCCCTACACGACCGACACCTTCGCCCGCGAGGCGACCGCCTTCATCGACCGCCATGCCGCTCACCCGTGGTTCTTGTATTTGCCGTTCAACGCGGTCCATACGCCGATGCACGCGACGGACAAGTATCTCGCCCGGTTTGCGAATGTCGAGGACAAGAACCGCCGCATCTATTGCGCGATGATGTCGGCAATGGACGACGCAATCGGCTCGGTGTTGGCCAAGCTGGACGAGAAGAAGCTGACCGAAAACACGCTGATTTTCTTCGTCAGCGACAACGGCGGCCCGCCGGTCAATTCGTCGAGCAATGGCCCGCTCCGGGGGAACAAGGCCCAAACCTGGGAGGGTGGCATCCGCGTTCCCTATCTCGTGCAATGGAAGGGGACCATTCCTGCCGGCAGAACCTTCGAACAGCCGGTGATTCAACTCGATTTTCATCCCACCGCGCTCGCCGCGGCTGGCGTCGAGGCCAAGGATGCCAAATTCGATGGCGTCAACCTACTGCCGCATTTGAAGGGGGAAGTTTCCAACCCGCCGCACGAGTCGCTCTTTTGGCGGTTCGGGCCGCAAATGGCCATCCGGCACGGCAATTACAAGCTGGTGAAAGGGGCCGGGGTCGATGCGCCGCAGCTGTTCGACTTGGCCACCGACATTGGCGAGAAAAACGACCTGTCGCAGGCCAAGCCAGAGATTTACCAAGACCTGACCGCCCGCTATGAGGAATGGAACAAAACTCTGGAAAAGCCGCGCTGGGGGCAACCCGTCACCGGCAAGGGAAAGGCGCAAGGGAAGAAGGCGAAAGCCAAAGCCAAGGCGGAGTAGTGCTTTTCATCTTCTATAGCCGGTGGCAAACCTGCCTCCGGAACCTGGGCATAACGCGGCGTGCCGTGCCGATTCCAGACGTGGCCCACCGAATCTCGAATTACCAATTGACGAGGAATCATCCATGCTGAGTCGTTACGCCATTGTTCTCACTGCGATCCTTGTTTGCGTTGGGTCAATCGCCGTCGCCGCTGACAAGCCAAAGCTCAATGTGCTCTACATCGTCTCCGACGATCTCAACAACTCGCTCGGCTGCTATGGCCACAAAACCGTGCAATCGCCACGGATCGACGAGCTCGCTTCGCGCGGCGTGCAGTTCGACCGGGCGTATTGCCAGTTTCCGCTGTGCAACCCTAGCCGGGCCAGCTTCCTGACCGGATTGAGGCCAGATCAGACGGGAGTCCTCGAAAACGCCACACAGTTTCGTAAGAACGTGCCCGACTGCGTTTCGCTCCCGCAACTGTTTCAAAAAGCGGGCTACTACGTGGCCCGCGTCGGCAAGCTGTATCACTACGGCGTGCCGACGCAGATTGGTACCGATGGGCTCGATGACCCGCCGTCGTGGATGGCGAAGTTCAATCCGCGCGGCCGCGACAAGGATGATGAGTCCAAAATCTTCACCCTCGTTCCCGGCCAATTTGGCGGCACTCCCAGTTGGCTTGCCGCCGATGGCGAAGATCGCGAGCAGACCGACGCCATCGGGGCCGAAATGGCAATCAAGCTGCTCGAACAGCAGAAGGATAAGCCGTTCTTTATTGCCTGTGGTTTCTATCGGCCGCACACCCCCTATGTCGCACCGAAGAAGTATTTTGAGCAGTACCCGCGCGAGAAGCTGCCGCTAGTGGAAAACCGACCTGGCGATCGGGACGACATCCCCGCGCCGGCAGTTTCGCAGCATTCGGCCCGGCACGACATGGACGAAAAGCTGACCCGCGAGGCGCTGCAAGCCTACTACGCCTCGATCACGTTCATGGACCAGCAGGTCGGCAAGCTGCTCGACGCGCTCGACCGCCTGAAGCTGGCCGACAGCACGATCATCGTCTTTCACAGCGACCACGGTTATCACAACGGCGAGCACGGCGGCCTCTGGCAAAAGCAAAGCCTGTTCGAGCAGTCGGCCCGTGTGCCCCTCATCATCGCTGCCCCCGGCATGAAGGGGGCCGGCAAAGCAGCGGCTGGACCGGTGGAACTGATTGATGTTTATCCCACGCTCGCCGAACTGTGCGGCTTGGAAGCCCCCGCCAATTTGCACGGCAAAAGCCTGGCCCCACAAATGACTGATCCCGGACTGGCGACCAAAGGCTATGCCCTGACTCAGGTTCGCCGCGGAGGCGGCATGGGGAAGAAAGCGGGGGGTGAAGGCTTCTTCGCCGGCTACAGCCTCCGCACTCCCCGCTGGCGCTATACCGAGTGGGACGGCGGCCAAAAGGGGGTCGAGCTTTACGACCACGAGGCCGATCCGCATGAGTTTACGAATCTGGCGAAGGATCCCCAGCACACCGGCACGGTGGCCCAATTGCAGAAGCAGCTTCGCGAGTTGGCCGCTGCTAAATGACCGATTCGCACAATTTGTGCGGAAAAGCGCGCTACATTTGCGCGCTCGCCGTTCGCTGCGGTCCATTTTCGCGGTGATTGATCGCGCGCCTGCCCTTGGCATGTTCTTTGCGTTGCTAGGCGAGAGTGGTTTCCCCTCTCCCGCTACTTGCCGAAAGGACATCGCCATGAAACGCCTCTCGTGGATGTTGTACGCCGCCGTGCTGCTGGTTCCCGCGATCTCGCGGGGCGCAGAGCCGGAGAAAGCGCTAGAGGACGCGAGCTACTGGATGACGCGCAAGTTGCATCTTTCGCAGGAAGTGCTGGCGGGCCTTGCCCTCAAGGATTTCGACAAGATCGTTAAAGCCGCCGGCACGATGGACCGCCTCAACTCGATTGAAAAGTTCGTCCGCGGCCAAAGCCCGGAATACAAAGCCCAGCTGGAGATGTTTCGCTACGCCAACCGGGCCCTGATCCGCAATGCCGATGCCGAGAACCTGGACGGCGCGACGCTGGCGTTCAATCAACTCACGCTCAGTTGCGTCAACTGCCACAAGCACTTGCGTGAAGGGGCGAAGTAAGCCTCAGCCCTGATGCTGTTCCTTGGCGTGCAGCGCTGCGTGCTCCGCGCCGTCGTGGGGGCGATTATCAAAGCCTTTGGTCGCCGCCAGTTCGATCCGATCGACGAATTTGACGTTCGCGCAC
>JANRLS010000274.1:0-17401 GCA_033762315.1 Pirellulaceae bacterium | reverse complement strand
AAAGAGTTCGAGGCCGAGCTGGTTTCGGTTGGCGGGCGGCGCATTCCCAGCGGCAAGGATTTCGATGGCACGACGGGCAAAATCAAGGATGCCAACCTGCTGCTGCTGGATGAGCGCGGGGCCCGCGAACTGGTCGAGCGGCTTGGGCGGGCGAGCTTCAAGGTGACGAACCTCGAAAACCGCCCCTACACCCGCAAGCCGGCCGATCCTTTCACCACGAGCACCCTGCAGCAAGAGGCGAACCGCAAGCTGGGGTTTGGCGCGCGGCGAACGATGGACGTGGCCCAAAGCCTGTATGAAAACGGCCACATCACCTACATGCGTACCGACTCGACGAGCCTCGCGCAAGTCGCCATTGATGCGGCCCGCGACCTTGTTCGCACCGAGTACGGCGGCGAATATCTGCCGCAATCGCCGCGAGTGTATAAGTCGAAAGTGAAAAACGCCCAAGAGGCGCACGAGGCGATTCGCCCCGCCGGCCATCCGTTCAAGCTGCCGTCGGCTCTGAAAGAAGAGCTGAGCTACGATCAGTTCCGCCTGTTCGAGCTGATTTGGAAGCGGACCATCGCCAGCCAGATGGTCGATGCCCGCGGCCACATCATCACGATCACGCTCGAAGGGGATGGGGCCGTTTTTCAAGTCAGCGGCAAGACGATTGACTTCGCCGGCTTTTTGCGGGCCTATGTCGAAGGCTCGGACGACCCCGAAGCCGAATTGGCCGACCAGGAAAAGATTCTGCCCACCGTGCAACTGGGGGAGGGCCTGAACCTGCGCGATTTGCTGGCGAAGGATCACACCACCCAGCCGCCGGCCCGCTTTAGCGAAGCGGCCCTGACCGCGGCCCTTGAAGAGCGCGGTATCGGCCGTCCTAGCACCTATGCCTCGATCATCGACACGATTCTGGCCCGGCAATATGTCTTCAAAAAGGGGAACGCACTCGTCCCCACTTGGACCGCCTTCTCCGTCTCCAAGCTGCTGGAGCAGCATTTGCCGAACCTGGTCGATTACCAATTCACGGCACAGATGGAGGACCTGCTCGATTCCATCAGCCGGCAAGAGTCGGGATATCTCGAGTATCTGAATGCCTTCTATTTTGGCAACGGCACGCCAGGGCTCAAGTCGCAGCTGGAGGCCAAAATCGTCGAGGTCGATCCCCGCGAAATCAGCCGCTTTTCGCTCGGCAAGCCCGAGAGCGGGATGTATCGCGAGGAGGTTTTCGTCCGGGTCGGCAAGTTTGGCCCATTCATCGAGCAGGGGGATCGCAAGGCGAGCATCCAGCAAGATACGCCCCCCGACGAGCTGACCCTGGCCAAGGCGTTGGAACTGCTCGACCAGGCGAGCGTTGGCCAAGAGCCGCTGGGGATTTGCCCCGATACGCATCGCCCGGTGTTTCTAAAGCAGGGGCGGTTTGGCCCCTATGTGCAGCGCGGCGCGGGGGACGAAGACGAAAAGCCGAAAAATGCCTCGCTCTTGCCCGGCATGGCCCCGGCCGATGTGAACTTCGAGGTCGCGCTGAGGCTGCTTAGTCTGCCGCGCACGATTGGCGACCATCCGCAAACCGGCGAGCCAATTGTCGCCTTCAACGGCAAATTCGGGCCATACATCAAATGCGGGACCGAAACACGTTCGTTGCCGAAAGAGGTCTCGCCCATCGACGTGACATTCACCCAGGCAATGGAATTGCTCGCCCAGCCCAAGGCGCGCGGCCGCGGCCGGGCCGCCCCGCGCGAGCCGCTGAAAACGTTGGAGGTTTCCCCCATCACCGGTCAGCCGGTGAAGGTGCTGGCGGGCCGCTATGGGAACTATGTCAGCGATGGGACGACGAACGCCACGCTCCCGAAGGATCTGGCGATCGACGCTCTGACACTCAGCGAGGCCCTCAATTTGCTGGCCGAGCGGGCCGCCCGCGGTCCTTCGACGCGCGGCCGCCGCGGCAAGCCGGCTCGCGCGGCCAAGCCAGCCGGCGAGAAGCCCGCGAAAAAGTCGTCCCCCAAAAAGCCGGCGAAACGCAAATCAGCCGATGCGGAGTAGCTCGCCCGGCAGCGGCAAGGAAGGTGGGTGGCGGGGTTTTGCGCAGCACAACCGGCTAATCCGTTGGCAATCCGTGCTGACTCGGTACGCGAAGGCAGGTAAAATTCGTGGACTTATGGGTTCTCACTCAGGAAAATCCGCCCCATGACCATACCGGCTGGTTTTGAGCACATCACCCGCGAAGCGGAGCCGCTGGGCCCTTACACCTGGTTTCGGCTCGGTGGAGCGGCCCAGTATTTCGCCGAGCCGACCTCGATGGAAGAACTGGCGGGGCTCGTGCGGGCTTTTCGTGGCCAGGGGCTGCCGGTGCGGGTGCTCGGCGGGGGCTCGAATTTGCTGGTGCGTGACGAAGGGGTGCCGGGCCTTGTGGTTTCGCTGTCGGCGGCGGCTTTCGGCAAGATCGAGGTTGCTGGAAAGCGGATCACCTGCGGCGGCGGGGCGAAGCTGGGGCACGTCATTTCGACCGCCGTCCGCGAAGGGCTGGCGGGGCTGGAGCAACTCGTCGGCATCCCGGGGACGATTGGCGGCGCGCTGCGCACCAATGCCGGCACCCACAATGCCGACATCGGCCAATGGACCTCGGCGGCGGCGGTGATGACCCGCGGCGGCGAGATCGTGACCCGCTCGCGGAGCGAATTGCGGTTCGGCTATCGCGATAGCAGCCTCGACGACCTGGTCATTTTGGAGGCGACGCTCGAACTAGAGTCCGGCGATTCGCAGCGGCTGACGAAGGCGATGCAGCAGGCGTGGATTCTCAAGCGAGCCAGCCAGCCCCTCTCCGATCAAAAGGTCGAAATGATCTTCAAAAATCCCGGCGGAATGAGCGCCGCCAGCCTCATCGAGCAGGCCAGCCTGCATTCGTCGCGCGTCGGCGATGCCGAGATCAGCGACCGCAACGCGAATTTCATCGTCGTCGGCAACAAAGCCACCAGCCGCGACGTGCTCGCGCTGATTGAGCTTGTGCGCAAGGGAGTGGCCGAGCGAACCGGCGTCGAACTGGAGATGGCGGTCGAAGTTTGGTGACGGACGGATTCAGTCCCCGAAATGGAGTTCGGCATGGGAGCGACCAAACCGAAGCCTGCCCGCCCCTTGCCGCGGGTGGTGCAAATTTCGCGCATCTTGCTGCGGCCGCACAATCGCGGGCCGGTGCTGGCGGCGGTCATCGTGCTGGCCAGCATCGCGGGGCTGGTTTACGCCTGGCAACGGTGGGGCGTGCCCGCCACGCGCTCGGCGGAATACGTCATCACCGCCGACAAGGTCGTCGTGACTCCTCCGCCGGCTTGGATTCATGCCGATGTAAGGTCCGAAGTGCTGCGGGCCGCGAGTTTCGACCGACTCGATCTGCGCAGTCCGGACCTCGTCGAAAAACTAGCGCGAGCTTTTGCCTTGCACGCCTGGGTCGCGCGGGTGGTGCGGGTGCAAAAGGAATATCCCGCGCGAGTGTCGGTCGAGCTCGAATATCGCCGCCCCGTGGCCGCCGTCGAAATCACGACGCGCGGAGAGGCCGGACTACTCTTTATCGATGCCGAGGGGGTGTTGCTCCCCTCCCCTGATTTTGCCCAGAACCAGGCGCATGGTCTGCTTAGGATCGCGGCCGGAGAGAGCACGCCGACCGGCGTTTATGGTTCCCCTTGGGGCGATCCGCGCGTCGCTGGCGCGGCGCAAATCGCGGCGGCCTGGGGAGAGCGTTTTCGCCCGCTCGGTCTCTATCGAATTGTCGCCACGCAGCGAATGCGGGGGGAAATCCGCTATGAGCTGCGAACGGCCGACGAGGCCCGCGTGATCTGGGGTTCCGCCCCTGGTCACGAAGCGGACGGCGAACCGGCCGCCGAAAGCAAAATTGCGGCGCTCATCGCGCACGTGGCCGAAAAGGGCCCGCTGGACCGGATTGCCCGCGAGACGCCGCTCGACCTGCGAACCATCACCCGCTAGCGAGGCATCGCGACTTCGTCGGCTGGGCCCGCTGCCGGCTCTTCGGCCAGGCGAGCCCGAAGCTCCTCGCGGGTGACGGCCATTTCGGGGGGGGCTTCAATCCCCAGCCGCACCGCTCCGCCAACAATCCGCACAACGGTGACGGCGATTCGGTCGCCGATCCAGATTTTCTCCCCCACTTTGCGGCTCAGAACGAGCATGGCAGCACTCCTTGCTTGACAGACTCCCTCGCGAAACGGCCCCGTTCTAGCACGCCGCTGATAGCATTGCAATCAGCCGAAAAAAATCCCAACTCGCGGCGTCAGCGAGGGAAAAATCTCCGTTATTTCGCCAGCATCTCCACATCGGCCGCCAAGGCCCGGAAAAACGGCTCGACATCGGTCACGAGGCCGACGGTCTGAAAGCTCCCGCGGTCGGCCAGCTTGATGACGGTGCTGGGGTTGATATCGACGCACACGACCTTCACCCAGGCCGGCAGCAGGTTGCCAACGGCGATGGAATGGAGCGTGGTGGCGACCATCAGGCAGAAGGTGACATCGCGGATTTTCTCGCGCATTTGCCGCTGCGCTTCGAGCGTGTCGGTAATCACTTCGGGGAGCGGGCCATCGTCCCGAATGCTGCCGGCCAGAAGAAAATCGACGTTGTTTTTCACGCACTCATACAGGATGCCGCTGGTGAGTTGCCCCCCCTCGACCGCCCGCCGAATGCCCCCGAGCCGGCGAATGCGGTTGATGGCCCGCAGATGATGCTCGTGCCCCGCCTCGACGATGTCTCCGCAATCAAGCCGCACCCCGAGACTCGTGCCGAACAGCGCCTGCTCGATGTCGTGCGTCGCCAGCGCATTGCCGGCGAACAGCTTGTGCAAATACCCTTCCCGAATCAGCCGCGAAACATGCCCGACGCTTCCGGTATGCACGATCGCCGGCCCGCCGACCAGCAGCGCCTTGCCCCCTTCGCGGCGGGTGCGCACCAGCTCGTGGGCAATCTGCCGGATCGCCACTCCCTTCGGTTTCTCCGTCGAAACCGGGCTGTTCATGAACTCAAAGCCGTGCGTTTGTTTCTCACGCCCTTGCGGATGGACCCGCACGCCGGCATGGCCGACGACATACGGCTCGCCAACGCGGACGTCGGTCATCGCCTGGCAACGGGCCGTTTTCGCCGCCGCATCGACGACGATGCCGCAATCCATCTCTTGCAGGCCCACTTCCACCCACTGGCCTCCCAGGCGAATCTCGGTCCGCTGGTTGGTGGTGCTATAGAACCCGTCGGGAAAAGCCCCGGAAAGGTCCGCCGTCACCAGCCGGCAATCGCGGCTATCGACGGAAATTGCGCCGTGATCGGCGATATCGGCCAGAATGGCTTGCAGCTTGTCGGCCGTGTCGGCCCGCACCTCGATCAAGGCGAAGCTGGGATCGCTCCGGGCCTGGCCGATGTTGATCTGCTCGATGCGAAAGGCCCCTCCCGCCGCGGTGATCCGGTCGAGCACCTTTGGAAGGAGCAGGCTGTCGATAATGTGCCCCGACAGCTCGACTTTCTCGGCGAAACCGTCGGCAGCGCGCAGCGACATGGCGAAATCCTTGCACGGCGGAATGTGGCCTGATAGTCTCAATTGTACGGGGATCGGGAGTGCCAGCAAACCAATGCTGGCGCGCGATTCCCGCTTGTTTCTCGGTTCATCTTGGCAATTTCTGCCGGGGAAGTTATTCTTCTCCCCGCACCCGCCACGATGGCCCGGTGTCCGCCTGGGAATTCACGGAGGAGTCAGCATGTCCGCTGCCGCCCATTCGCCCGCGAAATCGCAAACGCCCGTGCATATTCGCTGGATGATTCGCCGCGACATGCCCGAAGTGCTCAATATCGAGAACGGCTCGTTCGAGTTTCCTTGGTCCGAAGAGGACTACATCCGCTGCCTGCGGCAACGCAATTGCATCGGCATGGTGGCCGAGCACAACGAGCGGGTCGTCGGCTTCATGATTTATGAGCTGCACAAGAATCGGCTGCACATTCTGAATTTCGCCGTACACGACCAGCTCCGCCGCCGCGGCATCGGCACGCAGATGATTCGCAAGCTGGTGAGCAAGCTCTCGCCGCAGCGCCGCAACCGAATCATGCTCGAAGTGCGCGAAACGAACCTCGCGGCGCAGCTCTTTTTCCGCGACTTGGGCTTCCGGGCCATCTCGCTGCTGCGAGACTTTTACGAAGACACCACCGAAGACGCCTACCTGATGCAGTTTCGTTACACCGCGAAAACAGGCGAACTTGCTGCCGGCGATGTCCCCACACGGATGGCGGGCTAAGCGCGGTCACTCCTGCGGAGCGGGTTTTGTTCCGGCCAGCGGCAGGGCACCGATGTCGGGCTTGCCGGCATCGAGCTGCCGATACGGATCGGGCCATTCGGCCGGAATCGCCACGCCGGCATCGAGCAGCGCGCTCCCCACCGCGGGGCGATAATCGGCGGCGGCAAACGGATCGGCATCGAGGCGCGTTAGTTTGGGATCGGCCACTCGCGAGTGGGTTTCGTTCCCCACCGAATAACGCTGTTTGCTCGCCGTAAAGCTCTCCGAGGCGAGAAACTTCTTCAGCAGCGTCTCGGCTTGTTTTTCGTCGGCCAGCGGCGACCAATAGCAATTGCCATCGGTGACGATGTCCGCCTCGGGGCCATTGGGAGTGTATCCCGGCAGCCGGGCGAGATGCAGATAGAGGTTATTGAAGAGCCTGCGAGGATGTCCCGACTTGGAGAGCGACAGGGTCGCCATCGCCACGTCGCGGGCCGGCTCGGCGAGGATGAACGTGTTGTGATAGATGTTCATCCGCGCCCACGGCGGCGAGCCGTGGTCTCCCATCGGCTTGCCGAAGGAAATGCCCGGCTCGGCTTGCTTGGTGGAGGGGCGACCGGTGAGGACTGGTCGGCGAAGGTCGGCGACGTTGCGGTAAATGAACACCGTGTCGTTGGTTTCGGGGACATCGCCCCCAAAGGCCAGCGGCGTGAGCATTTGCCGGAAGAGGTTCGAATAGACGTGCAATTCCGGGTCGGTCTTTTCCAGCCGATGCCGCAAGTACATCGGACTCAGATAGATGCCATCGTCTTGCAGATTCTCGATCAGGTTGTGGTGAAAGTGGCAGTTGATGGTGCCGAGATAGACGCCGTCGTGGGCGTCGGCGAAATGGCAGTGGTCGATCTCCCAGTGGTCGTTTTGCGGATAGGCGAAAACGCTCGATTCGCGGCCGGCATCGATTTCGATCAGGGCGTGGGTGTTGAGGCGCGAAATGTTCCGATGCGGCCGGCCGGGATAGTCGCGCTTGCTGGCGTCGGCCCGAAAAGTCCACGGGGCGAGGCTCCCCCAAATCCGCGAATGATGCAGGTGCAGCCGCTCGGTAGCGGTGGCCTGAAGGCCGTAGGTGCCGCACCAGATGGTGCAATTGTCGAGTTCGATGTCCTGGGAATTCACCGTTCTCACGGCCGTATAGCCCGCGCCGCGAATGGTCAAGTCTTGCAGGCGAATGTGCCGAGCGCCGTCGAGAAACAAGGGGGTGGCCCCAAACGGCGCGATGAGCAGGGGAACTTCGCGGGGATCGGTTTCTCCCTTGTAATTGGCGACCGGCGCGGGCAAATGCGTATGGACAAGACGGCAATGGATGCGGCCGGTGGCGTGGTCGTACCACAGCCCCGGCCCGCAATAGAGAGGCTTCAGGTCGGTCGTGCCGGTGCTCTCCCAGTTTTCCCAATCGACCAGTTCGCCGGTCGCGCGGAGATCGATGGCGTGATAGTAGGTTTGCAGTCCGACGAGCGAATCGCCAAAACTGCCGATTACGTCGCGCAGGTTTAGATAGGCTTTCTTCGAGACGTACTCCCCCGGAGCGCCGCTTTCCGCTGGCTGCCAGCATTGTTCGGGGCTGGTGAAGAACTCGGCGAGGCCGCCATCGAGCACCACTTGCTCGCCGGGATAGGCGCGAATCGTGAGCGGCTGCTCCTGGGTCGCACGGCGGGCGAGATAGACCCGCTCGTAATAGGTTCCGCCGCGGAGGACCAGCGTTTCGCCCGGTTGAATCTGAGTCAGGGCGTGCGAAATGGTGCGCCAGGGGCGGTTCTCGCCGCCGTCCCCTTGATCGTCTCCATCGGAAGCGACGAATTTGCGGGGGCCTTTATCAAGCGGACGATTGGCCGGCTTTGGGCTCGTGCGGAGCGCCGGATGCGAAGCGGGCGGACCCTCGATCGCTCCGGCCAGCGCGAGGACCAAAGCAACGTAAGCGAGCGTGGCAGGCATGACCAGAGTCTCCGGGCGGGGGAGTCAGGTAGGCGGGGAGGCAAACGGGCGGGCTGCGTTACAATAGAGCTTGCCAGAAACCGTCCCGCAACCCGCGCCGATTGTCCATCCATGCCTAGCCGCCGTGAAAAGATCGAAGCTCTGCTGAAGCTCGAACCGCACGACCAGTTTTTGCGCTATGGCCTGGCGGCTGAACTGGCCGGCGAGGGGCGAACCGACGAGGGGCTGGCTCTCTATCGCGCATTGATGGCCGAAACTCCGCCGCATGTGCCGTCGTTTTTTCGGGGGGCGCAGCTGCTCTTATCGGTCGATAAGGTGGCCGAGGCCCGCGCGCTCTTGCGCGACGGCATCGAGGCGGCTCGCCAGCAGGGAGATGCGCACGCGGCGGGGGAGATGTCGGAATTGCTCGCCAGCGTGGGTGCGCTCGGCGAATGACGGACGCTATGCCCCGCGGACGCGCGTCGGCAGGATGACCATTGGGATGCCGTCCCATTGCAGCCGGCGTTGCAGCGAATAGGCCGTTTGATTGTGCAGCAACATGCCGTACCATGTTTCGCGCTGAAAGACGAGCTGTCCGGCAAAGACCACCGACGTGGGAAAATCGCGGTGAACGACGCGACACAGTTGCTCCAGCTCCTCGACCACGTCGGCACCAATCGCCATGTAGGCTCGCGAGGCGAAGCCGAGGCGGCGAGCCAGATCGACGTACTTCTCCAGGGCCGATTCGGCGTGCTTTTTAAGGTGCTCGACCTCTTCGGCTCCCTTGAAATTTCCCGAATCGACCACGCCGACGGAGATGAAGATGATGTTTTTGAAGTGGTTCGGCATGAAGCGAACCGAGTTGAGGAGCGTATGGACCCCCAGGCCGCTGTAGCCGCCGACGAGAATGACGGCGGTGGGGAAGTCGGGATTCGGCGGAGCGAGGTTCGGCTCCCCTTTGATCTCGATGGTGCCGAGCGATTCGTCGAGCCCCTTGAGGCGGGCGGTAACGGTGGTGTAGTAGCGGCGGACGAGCAGGGTGATGCCCCAGACCGCGCCGGTGACGAGGACGGTGATCCAGGCTCCTTCGACGAATTTGTACGAGACCGTGACGATCAGAATCGCCCCGCACATGACCGTGCCAAAGGCAAACAGCGCGACGCGCCGCCGCCAGATCGGGCTCTTGTCGCGATGGTGATACCAATGCAGCGTCATGCCGATCATTGACAGCGTGAACGTCAGGAACACGTTGATCGAGTACATGATGACCAGCTGCGAAACCTGACCGTTCGTGGCCCAGAGTGCCGCGATGGCCGAGAAACCGATCAGCATAATGCCGTTGTGCGAGGCGAGGCGCTCGGAGAGGCTGCCGAACCAATGCGGCACCCAGGAATCGTGGGCCATGTTCGCCAGGCACTTGGGGCCGCCGATGAAGCCCGCCTGCGCGGCGACGAGGAGGAGCGTCGCCTCAGAAAGGACTGTGATTGATCGGAAAAGAGGTGCAAGCCACGGGGGGAAGGTCCGCTCCGAGAACCAACTGACGACCAGTTCGTTCATCGTGCGGCGGGTGTGTTTGCGCAGCTCGGGGAGGTTGGTGCGGGTCAGCGGAATGGATTCATCGGGAGATTTCGCCACCTCTGCCGGCTCGGGGGGCATGAGATTGGTACCGACGTCGCGCAGTTCCAGGTCGTAAAACAGATAGGCGAGCATCAGGCCGCCGGCGGTGATGGCGAGCGAAACGGCCATGTAGAGCATCGTCCGCTTGGCGGTGGCGACACGCGGCTCGCGCATCACGGCCATGCTGTTCGAGACCGCCTCGATCCCCGTATAGGTGCCCGCGCCCAGCGAATAGGCCCGCAAAAACATCCCGATCACCAGCAGCCAGCCGATGGCCGGGTCGTTCAGATCAGTGCGCAGATGCTCCGAAACGTCGCTCGCCAGCTTCGGTGCTTCGGTGACATGTAGCCCGAGCACGCCGCCAATCAAAATCGCATGCGTCACCAAAAACACAATGAAAATCGGCATGAGGACGGTAATCGATTCCTTGACGCCGCGCAGGTTGAGCACGACGAGGAACAAAATCGCGGCCGTTTCGCACCAGACTTTGAAGTTTTGCCACTGCGGATCGACGAGGCCGATCAGGCCGAATAGGGCGTCTCCCGCGGCGGCGATCGAAACCGTGACGGTCAGGACGTAATCGACGATCAGGGCACAGCCAGCGAGGGCACCCACCTGCTTGCCCAGCATTTTGCTGGCGACGAGATAGCCGCCGCCGCCGCTAGGAAAGGCCTCAATGATGTGGCTATAGCAGGCCGAGATCACCACGACGGTAAACATCGTTGCCAGGGCCAGGAATATAGCCAGATAGGAGTGCCGTTCGAGGTGCTCGAAGGCTTCGGCCGGGCCGTAGGCCGACGACGAGAGGCCGTCCGCTCCCAAGCCGACCCAGGCAAAAAAGGCGGCCAGGGCGAGGTGCTGATACACCCGCTTATCGCCCAAATCGAGCGGCTTGCCGACGAGCAGGGTTTTGACCTTGTCCTGAATGCTCGGTTCCTCGGGAGGAACCGCCGCATCGCCGGGCAAGACCACCGACTCGGAGCCAGCGGGGGGGGTGTCGGACAAACTCGCCGGCCCAGAATCGCCGGCAGGTTGGGAAGGTTCGTTCATAAGGGGCCAGGCCGGGGGTTGATAGAACCCGGTCCCGTCGGACTGAATTCGCAGTCCGCCATTATATCTTGGCCCGACCCGGCCGCGAGACGGCGATAGCAGTTGCTGCAAGTCTCTATTTAGCAAAGACTTGCGCGGTATTCGCCAGTGCTACTTGATTTGCTCGACCGAGCGGATAATGACTGGTTCGCGGGGGACTTTGGAGAAATCCCCCTGCGGGCCAACGTCGCACTGGGCGATCTTATCGACCACGTCCATGCCGGCGATCACCTGCCCGAAAACGCAGTAGCCCCACCCTTCGCCGGTTTCGTCCGACTGATAATCGAGCGTCGGATTATCGGCCACGTTAATAAAGAACTGCGATGTGGCCGAGTGCGGCAGCGACGGTTCGCGAATCAACGCCACCGCGCCGCGCTTGTTGAGCAGGCCGTTGTTGGCTTCGTTCAGCACCGGATAGCGGGTCTCTTTGGCCTGCAAATCGGCGGTGTAGCCCCCCGCGATGACCATCGACCCAGCTTCGATGTGATGAAAGACCGTGTCGTTATAGAACCCGCGGCGGGCATAGTTGGCGAGGAAGTTATCGACCGATTGCGGAGCCTTTTCGATGAATAGTTGCAGCTGCACATCGCCGAGCGACGTATGCAGCACCACCACCGGATCGACCGGTTTGGGGGCAGGCCTTTTGGCCGCTGTGGGCGTGACGGCGGGGCTGGTGGACTCGACCGTCTCGGCGGGATTGGCCGCGTCGATGCTGGCCGCCGGAAGCTCTGTTTTGCCGCCGCAGCCCGTCAGCCAGCAAGCCGCCACAAGGGTCAGGATCGTCGCACCAAGCACCACTACGCGGGTCAATTGCATTTTCAGGGCCTCCTTGCCAGCGATAGCTACCATCGATCGCGCGAATCATCGGTAGTTTGGCGATTCTCGGCAACCCCAGATTTTCGCTCGCGGGCAGTTGCGGCAGTTGCTCTTGACCGCGAGCGCGGCCGCTTGCTACTAGGCCCAGTGGGTGTTTCTCCTCGCGCCAGGCTGCTTCTAGTCGAGACTTGGGCCGTGTCTTTGGTTTGCCAGCATCGCGTACTTTTGCTGCTGCTTGTTTGGCTGGCGAGCGGCTGCGCGCAGCAGCGTTACATTTCGCGGCGTGAGCAGCCCTTCAATCCGCTGGCGGGGCCGCTGAAGCTGGTGACGCGGAGCGGTCCGCGCCCCACTCCCCGCACCGCGCAGCTCTTGCGGCGGTATGACCTCGAAGAATCGCTCGCGCAGAATCCCCGCCAGGTGCTCGGCCAACTCGAAGCCGAAATCAAGGCCGACCCGACCCCCGAAAAAATTGGCTCGTTCGCCGAAGTGGCTTATATCGAAGGCAAACGGCTGGAGCAGGCGGGGGAGCCGAAACTGGCGCTCGACCAGTTCGGGGCGGCGGTCGCCCATGCCTATTGGTATTTGCTCGACCCGGAACTGGACCGTTTTCGCAATCCGTACGATCCGCAATTTCGCCGGGCCTGCGATCTCTACAACGAATCGCTCGAAGCGGCGATGCGGGTCGTCAACCGGGCCAACAAGCTCAAGCCGGGCGAAACGCAGATCATCGAAACCGGCTCGCAGCAATATCACGTTCGCATGGAGCTGCGCGGCCCCTGGCATGCCGACGACATCGACCATCTGGAGTTCGTCAGCGATTACGAACTGGGAGACGGACTGACGAATCGGCATCACACTTATGGCCTGGGGGTGCCGATGATCGCCGTCCGCAAGCGGCATGAAGGGGAATCGGCCGACGAGCAATATTACCCGCCGGGGCTGAGCTTTCCCGTCACCGCCTTTTTGCGGGTCGATACGCAAACACCCCAGCAGAACCAATCGAACGTGCATTACTGCACCCTCGAGCTCTACGACCCGATGTACAGCTCGAACATCGCCGTCTGCAACCGTCTGGTGCCGCTCGAAACCGATCTGACGACGCCGCTCGCCTATTTCCTCGACCATCCGTCATTCAAAGAGAAGGAAATCGCCACCTTTGGGCTCCTCAATCCCGACAAAGCCCAGGCGATCAAGGGGCTTTACATGGTCGAGCCGTTCGACCCGACGCGGATTCCGGTCGTCATGGTGCATGGGCTTTGGTCGAGCCCCACCACCTGGATGGAAATGTTCAACGACCTGCGGGCCTTTCCCGAGCTTCGTTCGCGGTATCAGTTTTGGTTTTTCCTCTATCCCACCGGGCAGCCCTTCTGGTGCAGCGCGGTGCAGATGCGCGATACGCTCGCCGAAGTGCGCGAAGTACTCGATCCGCGGCGGCAAAACCCGCGGCTCGATCAGCTCGTGCTGGTTGGGCACAGCATGGGGGGCCTCGTCTCGCGGATGCAGACCATCGAAAGTGGCGACGCCTTCTGGAAGATCATCAGCGAGACTCCGCTCGAAGAACTGAAGGCCACGCCCGACGAACGCTCGCGCCTGGCCAAGTGCTTCTATTTTCATCCCAATCCGTCGGTCAAGCGGGTGGTGACCATCGGCACTCCGCATCAAGGGAGCGATTTCGCCAACGACTACACCCGCTATTTGGGGCGCAGCATCATCACGCTACCGGCAATGATGACTGAACTGTCGAACAAGCTGATTCGCGAAAATCCGGGGGCCTTTCGCGACACGGACCTGCTCACCACGACGACCAGCATCGATTCGCTCGCGCCGAATTGCCCGATTTTTCCCGTGCTGAACGGGGCCCCGCGCGATCCGCGGACGATCTATCACAACATCCTGGGGGTCGTCGCCAAGCAAAGCTGGTTGGGGCGCGTCTCCGAAGAAGGGGACGGCATCGTCGGCAGCAAGAGCGCACACTTGCCCGAGGCCGTCTCGGAGTTGATCGTGCCGGCAGATCACATCAAGGTTCACCAGCACCCCCTGAGCATTCTGGAGGTGCGGCGGATTTTGCTCGAACACGCCGCGGGCATCGAGCAATGGGTCGCCCAGCCGCCACCGGTGGGGCCGATCTCCAAGACTCCCTAATGAGTTTCGCAAGACTTAGTGACAATGCCCAGTTGAATCGGAATGGCGAAAACAGCGGTCTTGGAGAAATTGTTTGTCACTAGCGCTTGGCGAGTTGCAATGGTTTTCTTCGCGTTCTTCTGTTCGATTCGCACGCAACCCCGCGGGTGGCCTATAGGTTCCTCGCAACCACCCCTTTCAAGGTATTTTGTTCGCGTTGCGTGGCAGTCGATAGGTGGAGAAGTGGTGTCGCTGTTTCCCGCTTCGCCTTGGAGGGGGTGGGAGTTTCAGGCTGCGGGGATGCTTATCAAAGGCCGCGGGACGCAACTGCTGGGCCACGGCTTGGGTCCAAATCCAGAACGCCTGCGGTGATTGCTGCCGGACGTCTTGCCACGGATTGTCATCCATCAGCGCGTCCACGGCCTGGTAGTTCCTGGCGAGTTCGTCGGCCAGATAATAGCCGCTGAGTCGCTGCCACTCGTCGTCGCCGTGGATGCCGCGCACGGCGTGCCTGACGACGGCCAAGGCGTTGCCGGTCACCCTATCGCACCGTTCGCCACGAAGGCGATACGGCAGCCACGCCAAGCCATAATCGGGGTGACAGGACGCCATTAGAACTGTTTCTTGGCAGTTTGGGCAAGTGGGAGCAAGCAGAAATGGGGGCGGTGTCGCGAGTTGTGGAGAAATCGTCGCAGTGACGGCCATAACGGAACCGGGTAGGGCTTGGAAATGCTAGCGGAATGGCTGAATGCTAGCGAATGCCTCCTGCTGGCCCAGTTTGCAAGCAAACAGGGCCACCCGCGGAATTGCCACCCTTGTAGTCGATCTCGCCGGAGAGGGCTTCCGTCATCCTGCGGCGGCGGCCGATACCGGCAGGCATCTACTCTGCCATGATCGCTTCACCTTCGCTCATCACGTTTTCAATCCAATGCTCGAGAGATTGTTTTCCTGAGACCCACTTGCTTTCGCCTATATCCCATTCCTTGACAATTCCATCGGCATCCAGCAATACCAACCCTCCATAGTTGGTCATGGCGATGGCCCAATCACCCTTTCGGTTAGGACCAGCGGTTCGCCATTGTGGAGTAAACTTATCAATGCACCATTCCGGTGCCCATTCAAGGGGCGGTAGCGGCGGACTCGTGGAAATGCGGAAGAAACTCACGAGGGGGCTGCCGGCAATGAACAACTCGGCCCCGTTGAATCTCATGAGCATTTCCGCAAGTGTCTGTGGGAGTTTTCCAAGTTCCCTTTCCACTTCTTCAATCCGCTCACCCGAGGTTGGTGGCAAAAGGCGGTGGAAATGGGATGGATACGTCCGCAACCGAACTAAGAGAGAATCCCAATCGAACATCAAAGCCCTCCCCCGCCTGTGGCTGCGGCTGCGTCGATCATGGCTTGACGGTCAATCAAGGGTCCGGCTGTGGGATTCTGGAAGTTTCCTCCGTGTTCAGCTAGATTGCCTGCCTGCCCACGCACGAACCTGATGTTTCGTGGGTCGCCCGCCCACGCCTCATTTGGCACAACGCTGTTTATATGGTGCCCAACCGTGCCAGGAGGCAGCCGTCCATTCTGTTGAATGAAGGCAATCTCTTCGGCCGTCCAGTTCGCCGTTCCTCTGCCCGTCCGTTGAACTAATTCGACTTCCAGGCTAGTAGCTCGTGCTACTCCTGTCGCTCTTGTTCCTGCTAATGGGGTTTGCCCAGCAAGGTAGGGATTTCCTGGATCTACTCCGTTTTCGTCCCCCCAATCCACCTGTGCTATAGGCATTTGTAATGCCGGGTGATCCACCTACTGCACCACCAAGCATTCCAATTTGTGCTGCCGCCGTTTGCCCGACTGAAACTTGTACTGCGGTACCTTGAACACTACAGGAAATCGCCCCCCCAGTCATGGCAAATTGTGGCATTGTACCAGGAGGCGGGATAGATGGAGCGCCACCCAATGCTGGCCCGAGTCCGCCTGCTATTACGCCGGTGATTGCACCCCATGTTCCGCCTGATTCGGCTGCGAGGCCCACTTGATCCCAATCGACCGGTTCGTTGGGTCTGTCAATTCGTTGTTGAACGATGCTACCCGCTCCACTTCCGACGAATCCTCCCGCGCCGCCAGCTGCGACACCTACGGCGATGCCACCGACGATACTGCCGGTGGCGATGTCGAGTGTCAGGGCCGCGCCGACCGCTCCACCTGCAATCGCACCAGCAGTAGCTGCGCCCGCCACGCTGCCCCATGTGAAGTTGTTGTTCCAGAGGCCAGCCGCAGCTGCAAAGCCTGCTCCGATGGCGGCTCCAGTCGCAGCCCCGATAGCACCGGCAATTAGACCATCAACGACCGCTACATTTCCGCTTGGATCGCGTGCAATAGTGACGACATTACTCGCGTATCTGGCTAGATTTGGGTCGCCACCACCAAACCCTATCGTGTCCTCACTCATCCACTGCCCGTTGATTGCGGCGTACCACCGATTCAGGTTGTTCTGCAGTTCAGTGGATTCATCAAAGAGCCGTCCGGTGAATCCAAAAATCAAGTCCACCGCCGAGTTCGTCTCACTGAGCAGGCTGCCGAAGCTGGCGTAGTCGCGATGGTTGGCGATGGTGATTTCGTTCGTGCCGCTGTTGTAAGTGGCGATGTCGCGGATCGTATTCAGGTGGTCGCCGTGGGGCCAAAGGATGTCTCCTTCGGCGGCAAGGCTGGTGACGGCTTCGTCGGTGAGGAGGTGGTCGATGTTGCCACCCCAAAGGTAGCGGTGGGACAGGTCTTCCGCTTCGTCGCCATCGAACTGGAGGACGATTTGGCCGTTGTCGTAGGCGAAGAACGTATCGACCGGATCGCTGCCGCCAGGGCCATCGGCATCGACGGACCGGCGGACCCATTGGTTGTAAATGTCGTAGCTCTGCGTGACGGTCGAAAGCGGGTTGTTCGCGTCATCCTCCTCGATCGCTTCCACCAGGCGATTCCGGTGGTCCCAGATGTACTCGGTAACGTAGCCATCCGAAATCCTCGTCCGGCTGATCCGGTTCCCCTCGGCATCGTAGGCGTAGTTGTACGTCCCATCCGTATCCAGGCGGTTGTACTCCCCCGGCGAATTCGCCCCATTGATCCGGTTGCCGTTGGCATCGTACTCGTACCCCTCGTCCGTCTGCCCCGTATGGTCCGCATCCGTCAGTTGGTTCGTGTCGTCGTACCCATACTCCGACAGCCCATCCCAGAACGAATCAATCGCCGTAATCCTGCTCGCCGCATCGTAGTGGTAGGCATATCCGGCGCGGGCGAAAGCGGGAGGACTTAAGTCGATTCGTGAACGACAATGAAAACCGGCGACTTTCAACGAACGAAAATCGTCCTGGTGGGCCCAAAGTCGGCATTGACCGTTCATCTCGACAATTGTCGGGATTGCGCGGCATGTGGTCAATCAACGGGCAATCCAACCGTTGCACCGGCACCCTTCCAGAAACGCCAAAACCCCTGTGCTAGCAAGGGTTTTGACGTGGATCGTCGCCAATTGTCATCCATTGGCGGAGTCGGGGTGACAGGATTTGAACCTGCAA
>JANRLS010000273.1:0-3174 GCA_033762315.1 Pirellulaceae bacterium | reverse complement strand
TCACATAAAACAGAACGTGCGTACACATTTGCAAAAGAACTGACGCGCGTCAAGAAACTAGCGCGCCGATTTTCCGTGGCACGAGCACTTACGTCGCGACCGCTCGCCGCAGCCCCTTGCCGAATCTGGACTTACGTTCAGAGCCCTCGCCCTAAGTCGCGCGAAAATATTTTCGCGCCGTGACTAGTCTGGTCACGAATCGGTAGGGTGCCTGAGCGCCGCGAAATGCACCGCTCCCAGCCCCGGACCAAAGGCCTGGCGTATTTCGCTCCGCTCATACGCCCGACGAGCCTGGGTTATGAGTGCATAACCCAAGGCACCCAGCGAACCGCTGACGGGCATTCGTCCGCCAATGCCAACCTCACCCCCGCCGCTTCGTCCGGTTGAGCAGCACGGCAGTGTCGTGGGTGTGCCAATTGGCGGTGGCGAGGTCGAGGTCGCCGTCCTGGTCGAAATCCGCCAGGGCGATGCTGAACGGCGTCCGGCCGGTGCGATAGGTCTGCGGGCGGGCCAGCTTTCCCTTGCCAATGCCCAGCAGCACGCTGATCGTGTCGCCGCCGGGGTTGTTGCCATGCGGATAGTTCCCCGCCGTGTTCGCGGTGACGACATCGAGCCGGCCATCGCCGTTGAGGTCTCCGAGGGCAACTCCCTTGGGGACCGAGCCGGTCGCATAATGCACGGCGGTGGCGAACTTGCCGCTGCCGGTGTTCAGGAGCAGGCTGACATTCGCGCTCCCCTCGTTCGCCGTGACGAGGTCCAGCCTGCCGTCGCCATTCAAATCCCCCGCTTTGACTGAATGGGGCTGCTTGCCCACTTTGAAATAGCTCGCCCCGCCGAACCTTCCCTGCCCCTGGTTGAGCAGCACGGCGACGTTGCTGCTATCGCGGTTGGCCACCGCCAGATCGGGCCGCTTGTCCCCATTCAGATCGGCTGCCACGACGGAATGCGGCGCGCTGCCGACGGCATAGTCCCTGGCACTGGTGAAAGTGCCATTGCCGCGGTTCATGAGGACGCGAACCACCTTGGCGCCCCAACCGACGACGGCAATATCAATGTCACGGTCCCCATCGAAATCCGCCCAGGCAACGTCGTGCGATCCTGACGGGCCGGCATAGACGACCGGGGGGGCGAACGTGCCATCTCCCCTCCCCAAGAGGACGCTGATGCGTCCCGCTTGCTGGCTGACGACAACCAGGTCGGGGTGGCGGTCGCCATTCAAGTCGGCCGTGGCGAGCGCCTTGGGCTGGGCCGCGACTTCGTAATTGGCAATCGGGTCGAAATTGCCATCGCCGCGCCCCAGCAGGATGCTGATCGTGCTCGCCCCGGCATTGGCGACCGCCAAATCGGGGCGGCCATCGCGGTTCCAGTCGCCACTGACGACGCCATGCGCCTGGCTCCCCGTCGGCAGGCTGGTTGGCGGATCAAACAGCGGCGCGAAGATGGCCCACGACTCGCTGGTCATCAGTCGCGCGCCGGCCCAGTCGGCATGGTCGTAGGCGATGCCGTCGCCGCCGTCCGTGACGATCAGCTTGAGCGTTTGGATGCCGTTCACATCGAGGCTGATGCTACTGGTGAAATCTGCGCCGGTCTTCGTCCGTTCGTAGAGCAGCTTCCCATCCCCCCAGACCTGAAACCGCGCCCGGCCGCGCGTGCCGACTTCGTCGTCGATGCCGATGTCGGTGAGAAAGCGTGCGTACTTGCCGCCGAGCGCGAAACTAATGCTCGAATAGGAATGCACCCCCAGCCCCTTGGCGTAGCGAACTCCGGCCAGCGTCAGCGGGTTGCCATCTCCCGCGGGCTTTTCGCCATTGCTTTGGTCCCGCTCGACCGTCCCCCAGCCGTTGGTCGGCGTGCCTGAAAAGGGGAGGTCGCTGAGGTAAGTCACCGGCACGGCAAGGTACTGGGGCGTGAGCGTGGTGTCGCTAGCGGGAAAGCTCAGCTCGCGCTTGGCCGGGCCGCCGTCCGACCAGCCTTGAAACGCATAGTCCACCCCCGCGATGGTTTGGGCTTGCGGAGCTTCGAGCGTTCGCTTGAGGCCCGCCACGCCGGCAATCACCAGTGGCAGCGACTGCGGCTGGCCATCAAGCAACAGCACCAAGCCCGCCGCGCTGGCTGGCAGCGTCAGCTCGGCCGTGACTGGCCGTAGATCGAGCGTGGTCGTGGTGGAAAGGCCGACACGATCGGTCACGGTCAGATACACGCGGTACCACACGTCGTCCGAAGTTTCGCCATCGGTCGGAATCGTGAATTCCAGTTCCCGCGTGCCACTGGTGGGCTGCAGGAAAGGGTGCGAATGGGTGTGGTGATGAAATTCGACCTGCCACACATACTGGCTGCCTTCGAGATCTCCCACTTCGGGATCGCTGGCCAGGCCGGTCAGACGGATCGTTTGCCCGGCAAAGTAGGTCGCTCCGCTGGCCGGCGGCTCGATCGCCACGCTGGGGGGCAAATCGGTCGTCACGGTCAGGGTCGCCGCGCTGCTGGTAGTGCTGCCGAGCGGGTTGGTGACCACGACGCGAAACCGCGCGCCGCTATCGGCGAGAGAAACTTGCGGTAGTGCGAAACTCGCTTCCGTCGCACCGGGAATATCGACTTCGTCGCGCTGCCACCGATAAGCGAACGGCCCCACGCCGGAAGCCTGCACCGCAAAGCTCGCGGGCTGGCCGACCGACGCGAGCACATCGGCCGGCGCGGCGGAGATTGTCGGCGCGGCGGCGGCCGAGTATTGCACCTTATAGACCTGTCCGGTGCCGGCAGCGGGTCCGCCGGTTCCCGCGCCGCGCGAGAGATAGTATAGGTCGCCCGTCGGGGAGACGGTTAGATTGGTGGGAAACGCCAGACCCGTGGCGAAGGTCTCGGCCGTCATCGTGGCGAGGTCGAGCACCCGGATTCCGCCCAGGCCAAAATCGGCGAAGAAATAGTCGCTGGCATACTGCGTGGGAAAGCGCTGCTCGGCGGGGTCATAGAAATCGCCCCCCGTGATCGCGACGCCGTTGGCGTGCGAATAGGAATAGAGCGGCGGCGAAAAATCGGGATATTGGCTCGCCGAAAAGGTCCCTTCCGTCAGCGGCCAGCCGAAGTTTCGCCCGGCAGCCCCTTCGTTGATTTCTTCCCAAGCCGATTGCCCGACATCGTTGATGAAGAACCGGCCGGTGCCGGGCTGGAAGGCGGCGG
>JANRLS010000272.1:0-10267 GCA_033762315.1 Pirellulaceae bacterium | reverse complement strand
TCACATAAAACAGAACGTGCGTACACATTTGCAAAAGAACTGACGCGCGTCAAGAAACTAGCGCGCCGATTTTCCGTGGCACGAGCACTTACGTCGCGACCGCTCGCCGCAGCCCCTTGCCGAATCTGGACTTACGTTCAGGGCCCTCGCCCTAAGTCGCGCGAAAATATTCTCGCGCCGTGACTAGTCTGGTCACGAAAAGAACGTTCCATCTCCTTTAGCCGGGACCAAATCTGGTCCCGGTTTGCCCAGGACCGGGAGCAAGGTTGCTCCCGGCTCTTCTGGAATGGGCGTGAGCGCGCGATGACATCGAGCGCATGTTTGCTCTCGGCCGGCGGCCGATTGCAAGCGCGGATTGGCGAAGCCACAATCGGGCAAATCGGTTGTTTCTTCATCTTAGGTGGCAAATCATGCCCATCGCTCAACTACCTCGCTGGTTTTCCGTTCACCTTTTGGCCCCGCTCTTGGCGATGGCCAGCGCGGCGACCGTCACGGCGGGCGAAAACGCGCCGGCCGGGGCCAAGCCCAACATCGTCTTCATCCTGGCGGACGATCTCGGCTGGACCGATCTCGCCTGCCAAGGAAGCAAGTACTACGAGACGCCCAACATCGACCGGCTCGCGGCCCAGGGGGTGCGGTTCACCGATGGCTACACCTGCGGGCCGAACTGCCAGCCGACGCGAGCGGCCTTGATGAGCGGCCAGTATTGTCCCCGCACGGGCATTTACACCGTCGGCGGCACCGATCGCTTCGACACCTCCAAACGCCCGCTAGTGCCGGTCGAGAACAACCAGAATCTCGCGACCGAAAAGATCACCATCGCCGAGGCGCTGCGCGGGGCGGGCTACAAGACCGGAATGTTCGGCAAGTGGCACCTGGGAAATGGCCCCCGCTTTCATCCCAGCGAGCAGGGCTTCGACGAAGCAATTGTCAGCATGGGGGCGCATTTCAATTTCGCGACCAACCCCAAGGTGTCGGTGGCCGAGGGGACGTATCTGGCCGATTTTTTGACCGACAGGGCGGTCGATTTTTTGACGCGCCATCAGAGCGAGCCGTTTTTTCTGTATCTGCCGCACTTTGGCGTCCATTCGCCGCATCACGCGAAGCCAGACCAGATCGCCCGCTTCAAGGACAAGCCGGCGGCCGGGGGGCACCACGATCCGACCTATGCGGCGATGATCGCGAGCGTCGATGAGAGCGTCGGCCGCGTGTTGGGGAAGCTCGACGAACTGAAACTGGCTGAGCGGACGCTGGTGATCTTTTCGTCCGATAACGGTGGCGTCGGCGGCTATGCGGCGGCCGGGATCGGCAAGACGGGGGAAATCACGGATAACGCTCCGCTCCGCGGCGGCAAGGGGATGCTGTACGAAGGGGGAGTCCGCGTGCCGTACATCTTTCGCTGGCTGGGGACCATTCCCGCCGGCAAGACGTGCGTCGAGCCGATCCTCAGCGTCGATCTGTATCCGTCGCTGATTGAGCTGGCGGGGGTCAAAGCTCCAGTCGATTATCCGCTGGATGGCGTCAGCTATATGCCGATCCTTAAGGCGGGGGGCGTAGGAAAGCTCGAGCGCGATCTGTTTTGGCATTTTCCCGGCTATCTCGGCGCGGGAAAAAACGAGTGGCGAACGACTCCGGCGGGCGCAATTCGTAACGGAGATTGGAAGCTGATCGAATTTTTCGAGGATGGCCGGATCGAACTTTACAACCTGCGAGACGATCTTTCGCAGCAACACGACATGGCGAAGCGCGAGCCCGCCAAGGCGATAGAACTGCACGATCGGCTGGTGGCGTGGCGGAAATCCATTGCCGCACCGATGCCGGAGTTAAGGCGTGGGAGCGAGTGATCTCGGATTTCATCAAGAAATAAATCAGCCCGTCGCGACACCCACGAATCCGTTCGAGAGTGACGCAGCGGGCTGAGTTTTGGAACCGCTAGAGGGACGCTGTTAGCTCGCGACGGCGACTTCGCCGGCGTCGATCATCCGGCCGACGCCGAGCAGGACGCGGCACACCTGGATGGCCAATTGCTTTTCATAGAACGACGACACCGAACCTCGCAAAGTGACGCTTCCCCCCGCCACATTCACCGCCAGCCGCTTCAGGCTAGGGCGGTTCGTGTCGGCGAGTTGGGTGGCAATGCGATTTTGCAGAACGCGATCCGTATCGCAACTGGCAACCATGAACAACATTCCTTGTGCAACAAAATCCTGGGGACCGCCCGGAGGCGGTGGAAAAATCCGTTAGAGCGCGGCCTTGTCCGTTTCGCCGGTGCGAATCCGAATGGTGCGGCTGACGTCGGAAACAAAAATCTTGCCGTCGCCGATTTGGCCCGTTTGGGCCGCTTTGACGACCGCGTCGATCACCTTATCACCCGATTCCTTCGGGACTACGATTTCCAGCTTGATCTTCGGCACGAAGTCGATTTTGTACTCGGCTCCGCGGTAGGTCTCTTTCTGACCCTTTTGCCGGCCGAAGCCACGAACTTCCGTCACGGTCATGCCGTGAAAGCCGAGGCCGACCAAGGCCTCCTTGATCGCATCGATTTTGTGGTGGCGAACGATGGCCTCAATCTTGATCATCACGAGAGTTAGCTCCTGGGAGGGTAATGCCGGGAGCTTCCCCGGCCGCCTGAGTAGCACTAACCATTCCGCAGAGCAATCACCGTGCCGAGCGGACGGCTTTGCGTTTCGCAAACCAGTCAGAGTCGATTTTGGCCGGAAAATCGCCGTTTCGCCAGGGGTCGGCGAGCAGGCGAGGCTGCGAGACGCCCAGGCAATAACCGGGATTTGCTGAAAAGTTTGGCAGGGTGCGGTGAATTCGTGGAGTCGCCGTGCAGTTAGCAGCGGTCGCCAAACCAAACAACCATCAGTGCTTATATAGCCTTTTGATAACGCGTCCGGACGCGAAGCGCAACTGCTTTTGCGGCAATACCTTATAGGGATCAAGTCAGTCGCCATTTACGCCAAAATGCCGCGCACGACCTCCCCATGCACGTTCGTCAGGCGGCGCTGGATGCCGTTGTGATAATACGTTAGGCGGGTATGGTCGATCCCCAAAAGATACAGCACGGTGGCGTGGAAATCGTGCCAGGCGACCCGGTTTTCGACCGCCTTCCAGCCCACCTCGTCGGTCGCGCCGAAGGCCAACCCCGGCTTCAGCCCGGCCCCGGCGAGCCAGACCGAGAAGCCGTATTGGTTGTGGTCGCGACCGAGTCCCACTTTGTCGGCTGCCGACTGCGTGAAGGGGGTGCGGCCGAATTCGGTGGTAAAGAGGACGAGCGTATCGTCCAAGAGGCCGCGCTGCCGCAAATCGGCCAGCAAACCGGCAACGGGCTGGTCGATGCGGGCGGCCTCCTGGGTGTGATTTTCCTTGACATTTTCATGCCCATCCCAATTAATTCGCGGGCTGCCAAACGCCCCGCCGGAGAAGATTTGCACGAACCGCACCCCTTGCTCGATCAATCGGCGGGCGAGCAGACAATTGCGGCCGAAATCGCGGGTCGTTTCGTGGTCGAGGCCATACTGGGCTAGTGTTTGGGCCGTTTCGCCCGTCAGGTCGGTCACCCGGGGCACGGCAAGCTGCATTTTGGCGGCCAGCTCATAAGCTCGCATCCGGGCCGCCAGTTCGCCGTTTTCGCCCGCCTGGGCCTGGTGCAGCTCGTTCAGTTCGCGCTGCAAATCGCGACTGGCGGCATCCAGGACGGGGGGAATTTCGCGGGCCGGCAACAGGTCGTTGATCACCTGCCCCGTGCTATTGAACATCACCCCCTGGTGCTGCGCCGGCAAAAAGCCGTTCGTCCAGTTGTTGGTGCCGCCGGCGGGAAGGCCGCGGGCATCGGGGAGCACCACAAAGGTCGGCAGCTCGTCGGTTTCGTTCCCCAGCCCATACGACAGCCACGAGCCGAGCGTCGGAAAGCCATTCAGCCGGAAGCCGCTGTTTTCGTGCATCGTGGCCGGAGTATGGCTCGACGACTCGGCGAACATCGAGCGGATGATCGTCAGCTCGTCGGCCTGCGTGGAGAGCCGCGGAAAAAGCTCGCTGATCCAGAGGCCGCTTTGCCCACGCTGCTGGAAATCGAAGTCGTTTTTGCGCAGCAGGCCCACTTGGCCAAAGAAGACATCGGGCTTTTCGTCTCCCCCCAGCGGTTGGCCGTGGCGTTTGGCGAGCTCGGGCTTGTAGTCGAAGGTGTCGATCTGGCTATAAGCGCCGCACAGGCAGAGGTGAATCACCCGCTTCGCCTTGGCCGGATGATGTGGCGGCGCGTCCTTGGCTTCGCCCGGAAGGCCCGCCGCGCGCCCTTCGCGGGCCAGGAGCGACAGCAAAGCCGTCGCCCCGATGCCAGCGGTGGCGAAGGAGAGAAAATCGCGGCGGGACGGAGATTTCAGATTTGAGATTTTAGATTTCAGTTTGGCGGACATGTTAGTTGACGTAAAGAAAGCCGTTGGTATTCAGCAGCACGCGGCAGAAGGGGGCGAGGCCGTGCGCGGAGACGAAGTCGATGGAGATCTGCCGCTCGGCCTCGGTCGGCTCACGGCCGCAGGCGAGCTCGAAGGCACGAATCACTTGCCGGGTCGCGTTGCCGGGGCGCTCTTTCGCCAGCCGCTCGGCCATGTTGTCGGCCATGCGCAGGGTGAAGGAATTGTTAAAGAGCGACAGCGCTTGCAGCGGCGTCGTCGTCGCGCCGCGTTTAGGAATCGTCGTCGAAGGGTCGGGGCAATCGAACGTATCGAGCAGCGGGTTCTTGCCGCCGCGAGCCCACATCCGATAGATGCTGCGGCGATTGAACTCCGGGCCAATCGGATCGGCCGGCTCGTAATACTGAGCGTTCTTGTGGCTATACGGGCGAAAATCGTGATAACTCGGCCCGCCACGTTGGGGATTGAGTTGCCCCGCCGCAACTAGCATCGCATCGCGGACCGACTCGGCTTCGAGTCGCCGGGGGCTATAGCGCCAAAACAGGCGATTGTCCGCATCGGCGGCGAGGTTCTCCGTCACTGGGTGCGAGGCTTGCTGATAAGTGGCCGAACTCACGATCAGCCGATGGACGTGCTTCAGGCTCCAGCGACTGGCGATAAGCTCCCCCGCCAGCCAATCGAGCAGCTCGCGATGCGTCGGCTGGCCGCCGTTAAAGCCGAGGTCGTTGGGCGTTTCGATGAGTCCCCGGCCGAAGTGATAATGCCACAGGCGATTGACGATGGTCCGGGCAAACAGCGGATTCCGCCTGCTGGCGATCCAGGCGGCCAGCTTCGCCCGGCGGTCGGCATCGGGGGCGTCAGCCGGTAGGGCAAAATCGGGCTCGCTCGCCCCGAGCGCGGCAATTCCCCCCGGCACCATCGCCGCTCCGGGCTGCAGCACATTCCCGCGGGCCAGCAAATGAACCACCGGTGCTTGCTGTGGAGTGACAGCAAAGCATTGGCGGTCGCGATAAGTCTTCAGTGATTCCTCGAGCCGCTGCAGCTCGGCTTGCAACTCGGTTCGGCGCTCGCGCTGTTGCTCATCAAGCTGAGCCAACAGGTCCGCCTCGGTGATCGCGAGGTCCAGCGAACCGGCCGACGCGGCGACCTCCGCCGGCGATAAGGCCCGGTCATAAAGGCTCGCCCGCTCGATTCGACCGCTCAAGATTTTGCTCTCGACCGCCGGCGAATGCCTTAGCCCTAGCACCACCTGGCTTTTTCCCGCCGCGAACTTTATCGGCCCAGCGGCCTGATAAGGCTCCCCATACGGGAGTCCCGCGCGATACGCGGCGATTTGCCCATCGGCCCGATAGACCAAGGCGACATGAACGAATTGCTCCTTCGCCTCCGCTTCGGCGGGCGCTCCGGCAAAGGGCTGGGTGCGGCGAAAGTGGTCGCTGCCGGCGAGCCACCGCCCCGGCTCTTTCTCGCCGAAGACCAGGGCATCGAACACGTTGCCATCGAGCGTTTGCACGCTGATCGCCGCGCCGCCGCGCTGGTCGAAATTCGACAGCTTGACCCACGCCTCCAGCGTTTTCTCGGTCAGCTCGCGTTCCAGCGGCGGCGTGGAGACATACGCATCGCGGCCGTCGAGCACGAGCAGCCCCCGATCGACTTTCGCCCGCCCGTGCGCGGTGCCATGCAAATTGCCGAAGCTATCGCGGAGGTTGCCGTCGAATTCCCAACGGGCGATGGGTTGCGGCAGCGCGGGCTGGGAATTTTTTCCCGATTCGCGCATTTTGAGAATCGCGGTCCGTGCGGCCGTTTCGATCGCTGCAAGTTCGCCGCGCAGCGCTTGCTGGCGGGCGGCCAATTCGCTGGGGGGCGTGGCGGCGGGAAGCGTGCGGTTGCCGCGGCGCACTCCCGCCAAAGCCGAGGCCAGGCGAAAGTAGTCGCTTTGGCGAATCGGGTCGAACTTATGATCGTGGCAGCGGGCACAGTGAACGGTCAGCCCCAAAAACGTTTGCCCCACGATGCCAACGATATCCTCCAGTTCGTCCTGCCGCATGATTTGCTGCATCACCTCTCCTTTGGGGAGGAGGCTGTCGTGCGCGCCGGCCACGAGAAACCCCGTGGCGACAATCGCCTGCTCGTCGCCGGGGCGCAGCACATCGCCGGCAATTTGCAGCCGGGCGAACTCGTCGTAGGGCATGTCGGCATTCAGGGCGTCGATCACCCAGTCGCGATAGCGCCAGGCATGGGGCCGCATCCGGTCGTATTCAAAGCCATCACTTTCGCCAAAATGAGCCACGTCGAGCCAATGCCGCGCCCAGCGCTCGCCGTGGTGAGGGGATTCGAGGAGGCGGTTTATAAGCTTGGCAATTGCTCTCTCCCTCTCTCCCTCTCCCCCCTTCACCTCGTCCGACTTCGGCGGGTGGGGAGGGCGAGGGGGAGAGGGGGAGCAAGACTCAACGAATTCACTCACCTCCTCCGGCGTCGGCGGCAGGCCAGTCAAGTCGAACGCCAGCCGGCGAATGAGGACTCGCGGCTCGGCGGGGGGCGAAGGAGCCAAGCCTCGCTCGGCCAGCTTCGCTTGGATGAAGGCGTCAATCGGATTGCGGATCGCGGATCGCGGATTGGCAATCGTCGGCGAAGCGACTTTGGCCAGCGGCGCGAGCGACCACCAGTCGTATCCCGCGCGGGCCACCGAAGTGAAGCGAAACGGATCGATCGGATCGGTTCCCCACCGTGCGCCGGCCGCCAGCCACTCGCGCAGCACCTTCCTCTCCGCCGCCGGCAGCGGATGCTTCGGAGGCATCTCGTTCGCCTCGATCCGCTCCCAGAGCGGACTCTTCGCCGGTTTGCCGGGAACAATCGCCGGACCGGAATCACCCCCCGCCAGCGCAGCTTTCGCGGTGCTCAGGTCGAGATTACCCTTCGGCCCTGTGCCGCTGTGGCAATCGAGGCAGCGTCCCGCGAGGATCGGTGCGACTTCGCGGTCGAAATCGGGCTCGCCGCCGAGCACGGTGATGGGAACGAGCGCGACCAGAGGGAATACGAGCGGCAGCCAGCGCATGCGAACGCTCCGCGGGCAGGGGAGAGTGGCGAACCGCTTGCCGTTATAGCATGTCCGACAAAGCTCAAGCCAGCGCGGCGCGAATGGCCGCGGCTTGCCGCGCGAATTCGTCGTCAGCGAGCACCGGAGCGACGCCCGCCGTGGCGAGCGATTCCGGCAAATGGACCCAACTTTTGCACCCCACCATGTCGGCCGATTCGGTCAGCAGCACCGGTTCGGGGCGCGAATAGATGCGCGTTAGCAGCACGAGCAATCCCGGCCGGCGATAATGAAACCGCGCAGCCGCCGTCGCGGCAGACCAGTGGTGAAAGCGGGCCAGCCTGGCCACCGCTTTCTCGGAGACAAGCTCGTGAACCTCAATGACCTGCGCGAACAGCCGCAGGGCGATTTGCCCTGCTGGCGACTTTAGCTCGCGGGCCGCTTCCATCAGCTCGGTACCCGCGGGTTTCAGCTGCTCGGCCGTCTGGTGAAAGTTCGTGGGGTATATCCAAAAGTGATCGTGGGCGACGCGAAAACCGCTGCGCCCCTCGTCGATCCCTCCCTTTCGCAAGATGATCGTTTGCCGGCCGGCGGCCAGCGCGGTGCAGATCGAGGCCCACTCCTTGAAGGCAACATCGCATTCGGCGGGCCAATCGTTCATGTGCGCCTCACCACGACCAGATGCACTCGATACTGCGTGACGCTCCGCTCATGCAGGCGCACTTCCCACGGGATGTTGTCCACTTCGTGGAGCAACTCCAGCCCCGCGATCGCTTGCGAATGTTGGCCCATGACCAGCGCACGCAGCACTTGTGCCGGATCGCCCCCGCCGGGAGCACGCTGCGAATGCCCGCCGAGCCAGTTTTCAACCGGCGTCGCCGCGGCGGACCAGTCATAGGGGGAGGCGATGATCGCCTGTCCCCCCGGCAGCAGCACGTTGCGAATCGACTCGAGCAGCGCCAGCGGCGAGGCAATCGAATCGAGCAGGTTGAGCGCGACGACGAGCGCCATCTGCTCGTGCGCGAAGGGGAGTGCGGTGGCATCGGCTACGCAAAACTCGGCCTGCCCGCCGCGAGCTTTCGCCGGAACCGCGAAATCCCGCCGGTCGTAGGCAATGCCCGCCCGCCGGCGAGCATATCGTACCCGCCCCTCGCGCAACACGAGATCGGCCGTTTTCAGCAGAGCAAAATTCAGATCGATCCCTAACGCCAACCGTCCGGTGCGGCGGGCGAGCTCAAACGTCGTGCGGCCTGGTCCGCAACCTAAGTCGAGTACCGGACCGGCGGGAAGCTCAGCCAGGTGGATCAGCTCCAGCCCCCGCGACAAGACCCGCACAATGCTGCTCGCTGAATATTCCGCCGGCAGTTGCACCGGCACTTCGGTGGCCGCATCGTCGGAATCGAATTCCCCCCAATGATCCCCCACATACGTGCTTTGGTGCTGCCGCCACGTTTCGTGGGGGGAGCCGGGACCGCAGCAATCGCCGATCAGGCTTTCGGTCGCGGCCGAAAGGTCGTCGCGCTGCAACAGGGGGGCCAGTTGATCGCTGACGAACTGCCGAATTGGCCCAACCAAAATCGGCAGGCCGTCGATGATCGGAAACTCGCGCTGGCAGGTGGAATTTCCGCACACCAGCAGCCCCTCGACAATTTGCTCGCCAACGTTTCGATCGACCCGCGCGATGGAAAGGGGCGAGCGAACCGGCGATTCCGCGGTCAGGCACACGGGACACTGGGGGCGCAAGGTTTCGAGCAGCGCTTTCCGCACGGCGGCCTAGCCCCCGATCATCACGCTGGTGCAACACGGCGGCAGCACTTTTCCCACCGGGCTCGGAATCGGCGCGACGCACGCGGCATGGGCGGTCAAGTCGTTGGCCCTTGCGGCCGGTTGTTTGGCGATGAGCACCGTTCCCGAGCCTTTGGCGATAATCCCCGGCCCCCCCGGCACACAGGGGGGCAACATGCAGGGCTTGCTCAAATCTCCCACGCGAGCCGCCGGCTTGCCGCCAATCAGCACGTTGCCGGCCCCCTTGATAATCTGGAGCGGAATCGCCGGATGAGCCGACGGCACCAGCGGATGAATCGGCGCGTGGCAATGCGGCGCGTCCTGCTTGATCATGTCACCAACGCGGGCGGCAGCGGGCATCGGACGTTCTCCAACCGGGATTGGCACATCCTAGCCCATTGCCGCCAGACTCGCCACCCGCGTTTCGGCGTTGTACGCCCGGTCCGCCGCGCGGTATATAAACCCTTGCCGCGATTGAGCTTCCGTTTTGTCCGCCGGTTTTCCTTCATGCCCAAATCGTCCGCCAAAGCTGCTCCGCTGGCCCGGTCCGAACGGGCCGCCAACCGTCGCTGGTCGCGCGGCTTTTGGACCCTCGTCGTCGTCGGGCTGCTCACTTGGCTCGGCTGGCTCGTCGCCGAGCCGTTTTTGCATCCGCGCACGCACCTGGTGCTGCTGGCCGGCGATGTCGCCACTCTGCAAGCCGAGCCGGGGGCGATTCCGGCGGATTTTGTCGTCGAAGATTTTCGCGAGCTGCTCGCGATTCGGGACGTGCTCGACCGGGGGCTCGTCAATGATACCGGCCCGCTCGTGCTTGGCACGCTTGCCAATCCGGACGAGATGGCCCATCTGTCCGACCGACTCAACGATCTCGCCAGCGGCCGGCACGATTGCCTGCTCATCTACGTTTCGGCGCATGGCATCGTGCAAGATGGCGATGCGTGGCTCCTCGCTCCTGGCGGCGACCCGCGCTCCCCCTTATCGGGCCGATATCGGCTGACGAATCTGCTCGCCCAACTACGCGAATGCGAAGCCT
>JANRLS010000271.1:0-78330 GCA_033762315.1 Pirellulaceae bacterium | reverse complement strand
GCCGCGCCGGCGGCGCTGGCGACGAACATCACCACGAGCATCCCCAGCAGGGTGAACTGCGGTGGTGAACCGCGGCGCGCGGCGGCGGCCGGTTTCACGCCAGGCTCTCGCGGCGCGCTGGGTGGGGCCGATGCAAGCTGGCGATCCGGCGAATCACCTCGCCGTGCGACAGTTTCGGCCCGATCGGCAGCATCAGATAAGTCGCCTCGGAGCAGCAGCCATCGAGAATCACCTGCCGTGAATTCGGAGCACTGAAGCCCGCCTCGCACGGCTCATGGCCATGAATCAGCACCTCCGCGCCGACTTGCCGGGCGAAAGCTTCGGCATTTGCCGCGCGAAAATCGCGTCCCCACACCAGCTTGAAGGCCGGCGTGCCGCATTTCCAGTCGCTGGCGGTTAGCGGGCGTGAAAGGACCGTCGCGTCGAACGGCACGCGGTCGCATTGGTCGGGCAGACTATGGCTGATGAAGACCCCGGGCGTGCGGACTGCGAGGGGGCAGGTGGCGAGAAACTCCAGGTACGCCGCTCGCACCTGGTCCCCCGCCGCGCCATACAGCTCCCCGATGCCGGTGCGGAACAGCAAGTTCAACATTTTGCGCGACTTGCAGATCGGAAAGTCCCCCAGCTCCGCCAGTTCGTGATTGCTCAGCAAAAAGTGGAATCGCTCCGGAAACTCCGCCTTGAGCCGAATGCAATCCTCGAGCAAGAGGTGCGACATGCAGCCGCCTCCTTCGGGATACTCCGGGCCGCCGTGGCAAACCTCTTGCATCAGCAGGTGTCGCCGCGGATGCCCAGCCAGATCGGCAATCGCCAGCAGCTTCTCAAAATTGAGCCGATTGCCATGCAAGTCGGCGACGATCATCAGCTCGTCGCCATGCTCGGCCGTGAGCGCGACGACGTTCCCCTGGCGGGCGGCGCAATTCCGGTTGGCCTCGGCCGCCCGGCGACAGAGGGCGATGGTTTCGTCGGAGAGTTCGGCAACGGACGACATGGGAATTACCCAGGGAGGAGGCTATCCAAATATACGCGGGGAGGGGCCGCGAGACCAACGCCCCGCGCCAGGTGCCCGGAAATCGCCGCAAATTCGGCAAAATCGGCAGCGAAAATCCCGGGACGGCCCCCCAAGGGTGTCACGAACCTCCTCGAACGCGACCTAGGATTCCCTTGGTGGGGTATTCCGCAAACTGCTTCCCCAGCTCGGACATGACCGGAGACCATCGCAAGACGTTTCGCATTCTGACCCCCGCCGGGCGGGAGCAGGCGAAACTGCGCGTTGGCAAACGGCAACTGTCGGTGCGCCTGGTGGATGAATCGGCCGGCGGCTTTGCCGTGGCGTGCCCAGGGCAAATGGTCGTCGCCTCGGGGGAGGTGCTGCAATTGCGCACTGCGGGGGGCTTGCACGAAGTGCGGGTGATTCGCCGCGAGGAATTTTCGGACGGCGTACTGCTCGGTTTCGAGCGGCTGCGCGACCTCGATGACCCCACGCAACCGGCGGTGCGGTCGAATCTGTTCGACGTGCTACTCCTCCCCTATGTCGCCGGCGGACCGGCCGGCGGGGGCGGTTTTCGCTGGGCCTGGTTGTTCGGCCTCGGCTTGACCGCCGTGGGTCTGCTCTTCGTCGGCAACATGCTGGCGACGTATCGTCCGCCGCAGATCGAGGCCACGCTGATTCCCGGCACTCAGCAATTCGTGGACAAAATGTCTCGCGCCGCTCGCGCAGCGGCTGCCGAGCGCCAAGCCGAGCGTGAAGGGCTGCGGCCGCAAAAGTCCACCTCCGCGCAAGCGAACAGCGCGATGGGGCAGTTGACGCGCCACTGGCGGCAGGCTTCGTCGCGCATCGCGGCGAGCCTGGGGCTATCGGCCGATCAGCGGCGGCGGATCGACGCCATTGCCCAAAGCGAAGCGGACGGAGCTTCGCAAGATGCCCAAATTCGGGACGTCCTCACGACCGATCAGGCTGATCACTGGCGGCAGATGCAGCCCTGATACGCAATTCATTCGCGATCCGAATGTGCCGGGGATGCCGATTTTCTCATTATTCCCGGTTATGCCGCCGATGACGAGGATAGGCCGAGCGCACTTGCGCCCGCGTCCCGCCAGTCGCCTCCCGCAAGGCTGCTAGCGGCGGCGGGCGACACCCTCGCCGGCCCGTGCCCAGCCCCGCGCTCGGCCGACCCAATTCTTCAAGGAACCACGTCATGCGAGCCTGTCTTCTCGCTGCCGCTGCCGCGTTGCTGCTGGCGACCGGCACCGGCTGCCACGGAATCAACCTGGCCAAGGGAAACTGCAACCACTGTGGCGGAGTCAACCTCGCCGCCGGCAACTGCGCACACGGTGGCCACTGCGCCGCCTGCAATCACGCCGGAAAGCGCCGCCTCGGCCACGGCCAGGCGTATGCCGAAGCGGAGATCGCTGGCTACGACTACTATGCCGCGCACGGCGGCCACGGCGGTGGTCATGGTGGGGGTTATCAAGGGCCGCCCCATCTGGGAACCCGCGGCACTCCTGGCTTTCATCATCATCCGCACAGCCGCAGCTATGTCGGCCCGCCAGGCCCCAGCACGGCGCAAGTGGCTTATCCCTACTACACGAACCGCGGCCCACGCGATTTCCTGATCGATAACCCCCCCAGCATCGGCCGCTAACCGCATTGAAGCTTGATGGCGCAAAGGGCGCTGGCCGTTCGGCAACGAGCGGCCAGCGCCGTTTCTTGGCTTGGGCTAGCTGCTTCAGCGCTCTTCGATCTTGGCGGGCGGTCCCGCGCCGGCAGCCAAAAACGCCAGCAAATCAAGCACTTCCTCGGCCCGGAAGCCATCGAGCAACCCTTGCGGCATAGGGGAAGTTTCCGTTTCGCGAACCTGCTCGATTTCCCGCTTATCGATCTCCACCACCTGCGTCGGCCGCAGTGGATCGGTATTCAGCCGTAATTTCGTCGAGCGATAATCCCCCGCGACAATCACGCGGCCGACGAGGATCCGCCCGTCGGTGGTGAGCAGTTGCACGCCGCGATAGTTCTCGGCGACGACCTGCGACGGCGCGAGGATCGATGCGAGCATGTCGCGCCGGCTGAAGCGGCTGGCGACGTTCGTCAAATCGGGACCAACCGCTGGCCCCCGCGCACCGACCCGATGACAGCGAATGCAGAGCGCATCGCGAAAGATGGTCGCGCCGCGGGCGAGATCGGGCTGGTGCGAAGAATCGGCCAACCGAGGAAGGAAATCGTCGATTCTCCAGGCTTTGACGACCGGCCTCGCCGGCGGCAGCGGCTCGTCCAGGGGCTGGCTCTCGCTCAGCAAGCCGGCCAGCATTTCCTTTTCGCTGGCGGGCAGCGCGGCAAGCGCATCTTCGCGCAGATGAGCCAGAAACTTCGGCATCCCCTCGCCGCCGACGAACGAAGTTCCCTCTCCCAGGACGGTGAAATAGGACCGCCGCGATTCCGCCGTCCAGCCGGTGCGAACATTCCGCAGCACGAGTAGCCCCATGATCCGGTCCTCTTGCTTGTCGCTAACCAGGAGCGACTGGCAAGTCTTTTGCACCACGGTCGGCGAATCCAACTCCGCCAGCACGCGGGCGAGCTGCCACTGCACATTCCCCATCCCCACCGGTCCCACATGGAGCCACTTGCCGCTCGGATGCGGATAGACCTCGTCGAGCTGCGCGAGGATCGCCTCGCGATGGGGGGCAATCGCCGGCGGCGCTTGTTGCTGGCAAAGCGAATAGGTATGCAGCAGCATCAGCAGTTGGGTGATATTCAGCTCCCCCGCGTCGAATTTGAGCAATCGCGCCACGATTTTCGGGAGCGACGGTTCATCTCCCGACCTGGCGAGTGCCATCAGGGCCGTCAACGCGGCTGTGGGCTGCGCTTCTTCGAGGGCCTTTTGCCTCCAGAATTCCACGGGCTGCCGCTCAACCACGATCCGCGCCGCATGACGGAGCACCGGATCGGCAGACGATAACTCCTTCCATGCCAAGTCGAGCGCGGAAGCATCTTCCGCCAGAATGGTCGCCTCCAGTCGCTCACGCTTGGCGCGCTCAACCGCGCTCGCCTGCTGCTGACGGCGCTCGAACGGGGACGGCGCGGCCTCCTCGGTCGCCGGCTGGCTGGTCGCGCGAATGCAATAGAGCGCGGATTGCGTTTTGCGTCCGCCGGTAATCAGGTACATCCCCCCATCGGGACCGATGGCGAGATCGGTCACGTTGAGCGGCCTCCCCTGCAGAAAAGTTTCCGCCTGGGCCCGAAAACCAGCCCCGTGCGGCGCGAGATGAATCGCCAGGATTCTGCCGTAGGTCCAATCGAGAATGAAGAGCGCCCGGCGATATTCGGGCGGAAAGGCGGCCTCGCTTGCGAAGGCGACCGCGGTGGGGGAGCCGCGGCCAATGTCCAGCACCGGCACTCCATTATCGGGATGATCGGGAAAATATGGCGGCCATTTGCCGGTGACTCCCCGCCAGCCATAGTCGGCTCCGGTGGCCAATTCCAACAGGCGCGTCGGCCGATACCACGGCGTCCCCATGTCAAACTCGGCATCGGCATCGTAGCTGAAGCGGCTGCCTGCGAGCGATTCGCTGGCGGCGATGCCGAACGGATTCCGCAGTCCGGCCGATAAGAGTCGCCACTTATCCCCCTGCTTATCGGTCCGCAGCAGAAAGCCCTCGCGAGTCGCCTGCCCGCGGCGCGCCTCGCGAAACGGGGAAGTGCTGTCGAAAACATCCTTGGTCGGCACATCGACCGAATCCCCAAAAATGGCATACAGTCCCGCCGCCAGGTCGTTGCGACCATGCCCGACGCTGCCGGCAAACTCGCGCAGCAATTTCACCTCGTCGAATCGGTCGTCTCGATCGGCATCCCGCAGGCGGTAGAGCCCTTTCGAGTTGTTCGCATTCGCGAAGAGCGATCCGTCGGCGTAGAGCAACCCGCGACACTCCTTCAGCTCGTTGTTGATCGTTTCGACGCGCTCCACGGACTTCGCTTCGCCCGCTAGGGTGAATCGCAACAGCCCCTGGTCCTCTTTGGCGATGGTCAAGCGGCCGCGTGGATCGAACGCCATGCTGACCCACGAGCCTTCGTCTGGCCGGGCCTGCCTGACGAGCGAAATCTCGAAGCCTGGGACGATCCAGAATTTCGGAGCGTGGTCCTGGGCCTGGTCACCACCCGCTTGCTTCCACTGGTCGTAGTTGTCGAACGGATCGGTGGTTGCCGGGCGGCGGCCGATTCCCCACATCGCCGCGCTGACATCGCCCAGCGAAGTGACCGGGCGATTTTGCCCGCTGCCACTGGCAACCAGCCATTTCTCGTCCGAAACAATCTCCTGTCGCTCGCCACTGGCGGCAACGAGCGACAAACGCATCGCAATCGCCGCCGCCGAGCCGACCGCCTGGGCAGCGACCACGATCCGGTTTTTTCCGGGCCGCAAAACATGGACGACATCGACGTCCGTGGTGGGGCTGAACGCCTCCATCGTCAGCACCGGCTGGCCATTGATCTCAATTTGGGCTTCGCAAAATTCCGCCGCGATTCGGAGCATGGCCGATCGCGCGGGGCCAGCGACTTGGAATTCGCGCTCGTAGCGACATTGCAGGTGCTGTTCGCCGCCGTCGCGCCAAATCCAATGCGGCGCTGGTGCTTCCGCGGAGTGCGTCCCCCCGGCGGCAATCAAGCTAAGGGGAGCGGCAAGGAGCCAGATCAATCGCGACATGGAGAGGTTCCAGAAGAGGCCGAATTCCGTGGCGAGAGGGGGCGTCAGCGGTTACGCTAGGCAGGCATCGTCTCGATCTGTTTTCAACTATCAGGCGCGAGTCTTCGATGAAAGTCAATCAATCCGCTCGGTTCCTTATGCTATTGGGGCTGGTGGGGTTCGCAGTCGAGGCAAATCGGGCCGGCGCTGAAGTTGCCGCTTCGTCCGGCGTGGAACAGAAAGTGGCTGCCGAGGCTTGGGATCGCTTTCGGGGCCCGGGCGGCACGGGCGTGAGTGCCGCAACGTCGGTGCCCACCACCTGGACCGAGACCGACTACAACTGGCGCGCCTCGTTGCCTGGCCAAGGCATCTCTTCTCCCGTCATCTGGGGAGACAAGCTATTCGTCACCGCGGCGGACGAAACAAAGCTGGAGCGCTACTTGCTCTGCTATCAGACCGATAACGGCAGCCTGCTCTGGCAGCGGGGCCGCCCCTTCGTCGCCGAGAAAAAGCACGCCCGCAATTCCTACGCAACGAGCACCCCCGCCGTCGATGCCACGCGAGTGTATGCCGTCTGGCAATCCCGCACCGATTCGCAGCTTATCGCCTACGATCACGACGGCAAGGAGCTTTGGCAGTTCGAGCTTGGTCCCTATAAAAGCGGCCACGGTGGCGGAATTTCGCCCATCGTGGCGGATGGGGTCGTCGCCCTGAACAACGCCCACGAAGGCGATAGCTGCTTCATCGGCATCGATGCGGCAACCGGCGCGCAGCGGTGGCGCGTGAAGCGGGAGGTGGAAAAAGCATCGTATTCGACCCCCTGCACGTTCACGGCGGCCGACGGCAAGGTGCAGCTGATCTTTACCGATTGGCGACACGGCACGACCTGTGTCGAGGCCCAAACCGGAAAAATCGTCTGGGAGCAAGACACCTTCGAGAGTGGCGATGGGGAGGCCCGCCGCGCGATTGGCTCCCCGTTCGTCGCTGGGGACGTCATTTACGGCAATTGCGGCTTCGTGAACGGCAAAAAGTTCTTGGCCGCCCTCAAGCCCGCCCCTGCCGGAGGAGAGCCGCAACTACTCTTTCGCTTGGAGCGGACCGTCAACCACATGCCTACGGCACTCGTTTACGAGGGACGACTTTACTCGTGGACCGACACGGGGATCGTGCTGTGCGCGGATGCCTTGAGCGGCAAAACGGTGTGGCAAGGGCGCGTCGGCGGCGATTACTCCGGCTCGCCGGTGTGCGTTGGCGGCAAGCTCTACTGCCTGTCGGAAGATGGCGAGATGGTGGTGCTGGCGACGGGGGAAAAATTCGCGGAGCTTGCCCGCGTCAAGCTGCCGGAGGGCTCGAGCAGCACGCCGGCCGTATCGCGTGGCGTGCTGTATTTTCGCACGCAGTCGCAGCTCTTTTCGCTGGGCAAACGCGGCTAATCCTGGCCACCATTCGGCGGGTGGGTCGGCTCAGTCCTCGCTCGCCCGTGTCGGTGGTTTGCCGATCCAAATGCCGCTGAAAAACTCGCCGCGATGCAACTCCAGCGTGTTGTCCTGGTAGCCGATGCTCAATAGTTCGGTCGGCGTGGCGGCACCAGAAATCGGAAAGCCGGGGTTCAGAAATCCGTCGTTATTGAGATCGCGGAATTCGCGCACCGAGCCATCGGCCATGAGGATGTTGCAGACCGGATTGCGGCCTCCATGCACAGCATAGAGGTTGCGCCAGTCCTGCAAGAAGGTTGCGTTCTCGTGCGTGGGAGGAAGGCATGGTCCCACCCCCAGATCGCAGGCAATTTGGACATCGAGTGGATGTCCCTCGACCGTCGGATCGGCCCACGCGCCGACCGTAATGTGCTCGATGACCGGTCCGGCGTCGTCATCGAAATGGGCCGGGCCATCGGTGAACGACTCCGTGAGCAGGGCTCCCTGCGTGATGAGCGTCGCCTTGCCCCCTTCGAGCGAGTTGAACGGATCGCTGGCGGAACCATAGCCGAGGGGCAGCTTGAGGGTCGCCTCGTCGATGTCCCCCGGCGCGGCATCTCCCAGGAAGGGAATGTTTGACGAGGGAACCGCACTGGCCTCGACCTCCGCCCGCCGCAGCATGCCGGTCGTCGCCTTGAGGCTCCTCATGCTACGCAAGTCTTCGGTCACGCTGGGGAGCGTGGCGGCAAAGAACTCTTCGGGACCACCAGGAACATACTTGACGATCGGCGTCCCGCGGGCCAGATACCAGCTTTGGGCGTAGTTGCTGTTGAGCCCCGGCCCCATGAACCCCCGCGCGACGAGCGCGGCTCGCTGCGTGCTATCGGCCGCCGTATCGGCGAAGCCTTGCCCGGCGTCGGGGCCGGCCAGACCACGATAAGACGACGCGCCGCACAGGCCGGCGGTCAAACGGTCGGCGTATTCGGCCGGCATGTGCTCGCCATCCCCGCCGTTGCTGGTGTCAAAGCCAAGCAGATCGTTCAGCTTTTCGCTCCCGAGAAGGGGATTGGTGGGACAGAGCATTTTGCCGGGCTGGGCCGTGCCGGAATTCACCAGATCGGCGATCCAGCCATAGGTGTCGGGGCAGCCATCCCGCTGCAGGTCGTAGGCCCCGGTGCAATAGGCTCCTTTAGGGTCGCGATCGGCAAATAAATGCAGGCCAATGCCAAACTGCCGCAGATTGCTTCGGCACTGAGCCGCGCGAGCCGCCTCGCGAGCCTTGCTGACTGCCGGCAGCAAAAGCGCCACCAGAATGCCGATGATCGCAATGACCACCAAGAGCTCGATCAAGGTAAAGCCGCCACGCGGCCGGCAAGAAGAATGACGCATGAGAATCACCCGCGGAAGAGTGTGAAACCAATTTCCGCCGATGGTATCTAAATGCAAAGCAATTGCAAGTAGCCTTAACCTGCAATTCACGCGGCGTGCGAATTTTACGATGACCCGACGCAAAGAATCGGCCGCCGAGCGACCCTAGCCATCCAGCGCATCAGGATAGACCACGATTTCGATCCGGCGATTCTCGGCTTTGCCGGCGGGGGTGGCGTTGCTGGCGATGGGGTGATTCTCGCCCATCGCGAGGATCGACAGTTGCCGGGCCGGAAGACGGCCGCGCTGCACCAATTGGGCGAAAACGGCCTGGGCCTGGGCATTGGTCAGCAGGTGGGCGGCGGTGGGATTGGCGGCGAACGAATCGTCAGTGTGCCCTTCAATGACGATCCGTTGCCGCGGATAGCTGCGGGCGATCGCCCCGGCGACTTCGTCCACCAGACGATATCCCTCGGTTTGCAATTGCGCGGTGCCGGGAGCAAAGAGCTTGTCGCCGGGGAGCTTGATGCGAATGACCTCGCCATCCTGACGGATGTCGAGGCCGGGAATCGCCACCGCGGCCAGCGACTGCCGCACGCTGTTGTTGGCCGAGATCGAGGCCCCGCCGCGAAACGTGGTGGAAGCCTGCAAGGCCGAAACCCGCTTGTCCGACTCGATTCGCGCCACCTGCGTGTCTTTCAACTTGGTCGCCATGTCTCCCAGTTGCTTTTGCAGCAGGCCGACCTGGTCTTGATACATCTGCCGCTGCTGCTCGGCCTGAGCCAGTTGGCGATGCAGATCGGCATTGTTCAGGTCGAGCTGGTTGACGCGGCGGTTGAGGTCTTGCACCTGCGTCGTCAGCGTCGCCGCTTGGGCCTGAAACGGATTGCTCGCCGCCGTCGCCGAAGGAGCGCCAGTAGGGGCAAACGGCCCTTGTTTGCACCCCAGCGCGCAGAGTCCCACCAGCGCCGCGAGACACGCGCCGCGCCAGAGAGTGCTGGGCATGGGAGGCTCCTTCCGGGGATCAATAAGCGGCGGGATGGTAGCTGCCGCATCGCCCCGCGACAATGGCAGTTCGCGCCGCTGCTAGCGGGAAACTGCTCGGCAGGCTGGTGGCAAGGGGGCGGCCGAAGGGATAATTTGAGGGGAGTTGTCGCGCCTGATCGCGGTCCTCTTATCGCCAGTGGCTTTGTCATGCCTGCCGTTTACGAAAACACGGGAATCCGGTTTCTCTATCCGGAGAACTGGTCGATTACCGAGGAAGAGATCGAGGAGTGGCCGAGGAATGTCACGCTGCAAAGCCCGGACACCGGGTTTTGGTCGCTGCAGGTCTTTCCGCCGGGGCACGAGCCGCGGCCATCGGTGCAAGAGATGATCGGCTCGCTGCGTGAAATCTACGGCGAGATTGAGGTTTTGCCGGTCAAGGAGACGTATGGCGACACCGAGACCAAGGGGGTTGATCTGGCGTTCTTCTATCTGGACCTGATGATAGAATCGAAAATCCGCACCCTCCGCACCCCTAGCAGCACCCTCATCTGGCAATATCAGGCCGAAAGCCGCGAGTTTGACGACCTAGAGGCGGTTTTCCAGGCAATTTCGACCAGCCTTTTGGCGACGCAAGTTTCGCTTGAGTCCCCCCGCTAGGGGCCACTGGAAGTAAAGCTGGGTAGCCTGGGTGGTTTCTGGCGATTTTGCCGCTTTTGGCGGTCGCGGCCCTTGTTCCGGAGATTCCGCGCGTGCTGGATTTGCCGGTTGTAGGGGGCCGAACCTACGACAATGGGGTGGGCTTCGCGAGTCGGGTTTTTGCTGTTGCTGGGGTCGGCCTGCGCGCCGGGCTGGGCGCAAACACTGTCCCCCGAGCCCTTATCGGTGGTAACGGGGGTGCCCGATTGGCAACTCGACCTGGCCGCCAAGCCCTGCGAGCCGGCGGCGGCCATTTGTCCGCCCGATTGCCTTGACCCGCCCTGTGACTATTGTTACTCGCTCGGCGGCCAAGCGCGGGGCTACTACATCAACGATCAGCGCATCGAATTCACCGGGCAAGAGGCGACGTTCGCCGTCGAAGCGGTCGCTGACGGCACGTTGCATCATCAGGTGGGAGAATGGGATGTCCAGCTTTCCGGCGAGCTCTTCTTCACCCAGCCGTTTGACCGCAACCTGCTGGTCGATAGTCCGACGCGCGCCGCCTTCGCCCACAACTTCGACATCGATATCCTCTCGATTTCGCAGCTCTACTTCGCGGCCCGCCGCAACGACCTCTACTTCGCCGCGGGCCGGTTCGTCACGCCATTCGGCCGCTTCTACTATCCCCTCTATCGCAACAATTTCGACGACTCCCCCTTCATTCGGAGCGAGGCGATTCTGTATCGCGAAACGGGAATGCTGGCGCAGTGGGATCCGGGCAACCTCGTCTTCACCGCCGCCCTCACCAACGGCGGCCCGAATCAAGACACCAACTCCTCCAAAGCCTTCATCGGCCGCGCGGGCTACGACAGCGGCAGCTTCGCCCTCGGCAGCTCGCTCAAGTTTCAAGATGGCATTGGGTCGGAAGGGCAAAAGACGTTCAATTCGCATCTGGGTATCGACGCCATGGCGCGCCGCGGCAACTGGACGTTTTCAGGAGAGGTCATTTACGACCACTATGGCTTTCGCCGTCCTGGCTTCGACCCGGACAACATCACCTGGGGGCGGAGCATCTATTTTCGCGATCTCAACAAGGCGACAGGCAAACCGATCCAGGGAGTTGGCTACTATCTCAACTTGGGTTACGAAGGGCCGCTGTGGACCTTGATGTTCAACTACGGCGAATTCCACCCCGAACGATTGGGTATTCCCGAGCACGACGTCACCAGTCGCCGCGGCATTCTCAAGGCAAGCCGCCACTGGTCGCCCCACCTCGAAACGTACACCGTGCTGATGCTCGAGAACACGCTCCCCGGCATTTTCGATACCCACGATCGCAAGGGGGTCTATTTCATCGCCGGCTGCCAGTTTGTCTTTTGAGCGAGATCGGCCACTGGCCACGTCCCACTACGCCGCGCGGCGCAGTTCGGCGGGCAACTGCGGCACGGGGATGTCGTCCCAGCGGCGACCGAGGGCAATCCCTTCCCAGCGGCCGCGCCACCGCGATTCACTATAGTCGGCGGCCAGCTTCCAGCGTTCCCCACCGACGGCGCGCATCAGGCTGCTCATCCAGCGGCGGCGCTGATAGCGCAGCCAGGCATACGCCTCGTGGACGCGGCCGAACTTGGGATCGCGCCCATAGCGGAGCCCCCATTCCAAACCGTGCCGAAAGCCCCGATCGACAATCCATTCGTGGGTCAGGCATTTGGCCCGGACAAAGTGCCAAGCAATCGCGTCGGGGATGTAGTACCCCTTCACGCCACGTCGATAAAGCCGCCGCTGGGCTTCGGTTTCTTGGCCGGTGCTGCGCGTCGGAGCGCCGGGGCCAACGCGGGGTTCAAAGCCTCCAATCGCCCGCAAATCGCTGGCGAAAGCGGCCCAATTCGGACCCAGCATCGTCCGTTTGATGCGTGTTTTTTCCGTCGCTTCCATTTTCCAGCCGATGGCCGATTTGGGCAAATAGGCCCGCATCCACGCGGGAGGGGGCTCCGCTTCGTAGTCGGCGTGCAACGGGCCGGAATAGATCTCGCCGCTCGCGACTCCCCACGAACCGCGGGCATAAGCCTGCAAGATTTGTGGATCGAAGCGGACGTCGTCGTCGGTGAAAAAGATCAGCCCATCGACCTGAGTCAGGGCGACATTCAGGGCATGGCTCTTATTGCCATCGGGAACATACAGATACCGCACCTGCTCGGCCCGGGGCCGCGCGCGGCAAATCGCCTCGATGCCGCAGGGAGGACCATTTTCGACTACCAGTGTCCCAGTGAACTGCGCCGGCCGCGCGCATTGGGCGAGCGAATCGAGCGTCCGCTTCAGCAGTTGCGGCTGGCCGGCGGCGGCGATCAGCGCGGTAATGGGAGTTGTCGCGCTTGATTTGGTTGTCGTGAGCGACGCGCGCGGCGCTTTGATCGAAACCGCTTTGGGGTTCGAGATTGGCCGAGCCGTTAGGGCGCGCCAAAGTCCCGCGCCATCCGCCAGTGGCAGCCGCACTTGCGACGAGCTGCCGAGATCACCACCGGGCGATAAAACCACCTGCGCCTTACGAGCCGCGGCGGGCAAGGGGCGGGCGGCATCGAGCGCGACGAGCACGCGGCAATCTCCCTGGCCGCGAAAGCCGCCGGAGCCGGGAGAAACGAGCAATTCCAGGTCGGCACGGGCGTGGGCATCGCATTCGATGTGCCAACCTTGCTGGTGAATCCACTTGCGGGCGGCGGAGGGGTCTTGTGGTTCGCCGGCCAAACGCACGGTCAAATCGCGCGGCGCACGGGTGGTCAGGCCCTGTTCGCAGCGTGTCAGTTGAATCGGCCGCTGAAAATAGGCGACATTCGCGCCGTTGCGCCAAGTGGCGGGCTTCGAGATGGCTGGCGGATGCCAGAGATGCACGAGGTGCGTCCGGTCGAGCACCGAAACCAGCTTCATTCCCGCCGCGCGCAGCCGCAGGCCGAGATCGTCGTCTTCGCACCCCCAGCCGCGAAACTTCTCATCAAAGCCATTGACCCGCTCGAAGTCGCTCCGGTGCAGCGAGAAATCGGTCGATTTGAGGGCCGGCTTGGTGCGATGGCCGATCAGCCGATACCACCAAAAGCGTTGGTGAATTCGCCGCAGCTTGGCGAGTTCCTTGCTGGGGGCAAGGCCAACGAACTCTCCCCCCTGGATTTTCTCTAGCGTGATTTCCTGCGAAAGCTGCTCGCTCAGTCGCACGCATGAGCCGCAGTTCACGAAGCCCGGCCGGGCGAGTTTGAGATGCGTTTCGACGTGGTCCGGGGGCAACAGGCAATCGCCATCGCAAAACAGCAGCACCTGGGCGGTACTCGCGCGCACCCCTTCGTTGCGGCAGCGGGCGGGGTGAAAGCCGTCGTGCTCGTGCGTGACGAACCGCACGGAAAACGGCGCGATGGCGGCGAACTCAGCGACCATGGTGGGCGTTTCGTCGCGCGAGCCGTCGTCGGCCACGATCACCTCGAACGAGTGTCTCGTTCGCTGGCAAGCAATCGATTCGAGGGCCCGCCGCAGGTGACCTGGCAACTGGTAGCTGGTGAGAATAATGGCCAGTTCCGGGTGGGCCATTGGGGCATCCTTGCCGCATGGGGGGGGAAGTCGCGGAAACCGGCCGAATCGTAATTCGACCGGCGTCAGCCGGCAAGCGCGAAGTTTCGCCTTGGCCGGTAGTTGCTAGCAGCGGTTGGCAATTTTCGTGCGTTCGTGGGGGGCCAGGAGTATATTGCACGGGTCATCGGGAGCACTTTCTGCCGGAGGGGAACATGAATCGCCGGTTGCTAATGGTGCTGGGGGTGCTGCTGGCGTCGTCCGCGGCCCTGGCGGAAGAGAAGGCCCCGGAATTCTCCGGGCCGCAGGTGGGCGAAAAGCTCCCCCCGTTTACCACCCGGCAGGCGTTGGGCGATCAGGCGGGGAAGGAAATCGATTTGCTTAAAATGGCGGCGGGCAAGCCGGTGGCGATCCTCTTCGTTCACGAAGTAAATCGGCCGTCGGTGGGCCTCGCTCGGGCGATTGGCAATTACGCCGCCAGCCGGCAAGGGGATGGGCTGACGGCGGGGGTTGTGTTTCTGACGGCCGACGCCACGGAAACCACCGAGTGGTTGAAGCGGGCCAGCGGCGCGCTACCGGCGGGGCTGCCGCTCGGGATTTCGACAGACGGCCCGGAGGGGCCGGGTGCCTATGGCCTGAACCGCAACGTGACGATGACGATCCTCGTCGGCAAAGGGGACAAAGTCACCGCGAACTTTGCCCTGGTTCAGCCAAGTTTGCAGGTGGATGGGCCGAAAATCGCCCAGGCGATTGTCGATTGCCTGGGGAGCGGTCAGGCACCAACCGCAGCCGAGCTAGAGAAGCTGGCTGGTCCGCGGCGGCCTGATCGCTAGCCTAGCAAGGCGGGCCAGCATCCTTGTTGGTTAGTTTTGATCCAGAATTTGAAGAAGTGACCGGCGAATTTTGAATCCGACCAGGACTCACGTCTTCCCGGAAGATTACGCAAATCGTCGTAACTGCCATTTCAGGCGACACTTGCGCCCGATTCGCGAGCGGAGTGGACCCCGGTTTGCCGCAATCTGGCATCGAACTTGCTACCTCAACCATGATCGCCTCCTAAGATTTCCTTGAGGGCGGCGAACACCCCACGGAGGTCGCAAACATGATTAACGCACGCATTTCGGTGATCGAATCCACCTCGGTTGGCGGTCGCCCGCAAGAGCGTGATTTGCTGCCGTGGGCTGATCCGTACATCGCCTTGCTGATGCGGCAGTTGGAGCGTTGTTTCGACCGCCGGGGCCTGGCGGAGGATGAACAGTTCGATGACGCCGACCTGATGGCCGCCCACGAAGCCTGGGATACCGATGAGCTTCGTCCTTGCCGGCTGGATGCCGAGCAGCCCAGCTATCCGTCCGTCTATGGCGGCTGGCCGCTGCTCGACGACGTGGTGCTGGAGCGTGAAGACGAGGCTGCTTAGGCATTCATCGAGCAGACTGGCGGCGGCCCCTTGTGACGGCTCGCGTTCCGGTGTAAAGCAGTTTCGATTGCGTTGCACCGGAATCTCTTTCGCGGAGCCCCCCATGTCGAAGCATCCCAAAACGGCCGTCGCCGACCATCCTGTTCTCAACCTGATTGCCCAGCGCTTCAGCCCGTATGCGTTCGATCCTCGGCCGATCGAACGCGAAAAGCTCCTCTCCTGCCTCGAAGCGGCCCGCTGGGCCCCGTCCAGCTACAACGAGCAGCCCTGGACCTATATCCTCGCCGAGCGCACCAACCCGGCCGAGTTTGCAAAGGCGGTCGATTGTCTCGTCGAGCCCAACCAGGCGTGGGCCCAAAACGCCGGCGCGCTGATTCTGACGGTCGCCAGCCGCAAGTTCACCCGCAACGGCAATCCTAACTCGGCCTGCGAGCACGATTTGGGCCTCGCGGCCGGCAATCTATCGCTGCAAGCGGTCGCTCTCGGCTTGCAAATCCACCAGATGATCGGCATTGTCGCGGCCAAGGTGCGGGCGGCCTATGGCGTCCCCGATGGGTACGATCCGCTCACCGCCATCGCCATTGGCTACGCCGCCGATGTCCCCGCCGGCACCCAAGACCCGCTCGGCCAGCGCGACCTCGCCCCCCGCAGCCGCAAGAAGCTGAGCGAATTCGTCGTTTCCACCTGGGGCCAGCCCGCCAAGCTGAGCTAGCACGGCAATTCGCAGTCATTTCGGGGTATGCGCGGAATCGCGCACCCCGTAAATTCCGCGCCCGTTCCCTGTCCCTTGACTCCTGCCCCCTGTCTTTTCCTCCCCCGAGGCTCACGGATGAGCATCTCGATTGTCGTCCCGGTCTATAACGAGGTCGAAAACGTCCCGCTACTCTACGAGCAATTGCTTGCGGTGCTGCCAGCGCTTGGCCGGCCATGGGAAATTGTGTTCGTTGATGACGGCTCGACCGATGGGACGCGCGATCGCTTGCACCAGTTGGCCGAGCGCGACGAGCGGGTGAAGGTGGCGTTCTTTCGCCGGAACTTCGGCCAGACCGCCGCGCTGCACGCCGGCCTGCAATTGGCCGAGGGGGACTACATCATCACCCTCGATGGCGACCTGCAAAACGACCCCGCCGATATTCCGCTCCTCGTCGCCAAGCTCGACGAAGGTTTTGACCTCGTGCATGGCTGGCGAAAAGATCGCCACGACACCCTCGTCACCCGCAAGATTCCTTCGTGGATCGCCAACTGGCTCATCTCGCGCGTCACCGGCTTTCCGATTCACGACCTGGGTTGCACGCTGAAAGGCATTCGCCGCGAAATCGCCGTCGAACTGGAACTTTACGGCGAAATGCACCGCTTCATTCCGATTCTCGCCCATCGCCGAGGAGCGAAGTGCATCGAAGTCGTCACCCGCCACCATCCGCGCCGCTTTGGCCAGACCAAATACGGCCTCTCGCGCACCACCCGCGTGCTGCTCGACCTGTTCACCGTCAAATACATGCTCGACTATTTCGATAGCCCGATGAAGCTCTTCGGCCGGGTCGGCCTCGCTTGCATCGCCGCCGCCGCCGCCAGTGCCTTGGCCGCGGGGCTGATGAAATCGCTCGCCGGCATCGACCTGACGGGCAACCCGCTGACGCTCCTCACCGTCCTTTCCAGCCTCGCCTCGATTCAGTTCCTGGGGCTGGGCCTGTTGGGCGAAGTCAACGCCCGCATCTACTACGGCACCCATCCCCGGCAAAACTACGCCATTCGAGAACTGCTCAATAACCCGGCCGAATTGGTCGCTCCGCCTAAGCGTCGAGCAGCTTAGGCTAGAATGCGGGCGGCTTGGCATCCCGAGTTCCCGCAAGGCCGACCAAATCGGGCGAGGTTGCCACCTTCCAACGTGAGCAGCATGAATGCCCTCTCGCAGCATCTGACCCGCCGGAATTTCAACGCCTGCGGCCTGGCTTCGCTGGCCGGCGTGGCAGGTGCCAGGTTCAGCGCGGCGATGGATAGCGGGCCGCCAGGCTTACACGAGCAAATTCTGGCCTCGGCGGCGAAGCAAGAGCGGGCGCGAAGGGAATGCTTCGCCGCGGTTAAGTCGCGGAGCGAATTGCAATCGCTGCAAACCGACCTGCGCGAGCGGTTTCTCCAATTGCTCGGCGGCCTGCCGGAGCGCGATTCGCCGGTTCCCCCCGCGAAAATCGCCGGGCAAATCTTCGGCGAGGGATACACGATCGACAAGCTGACGTTCGAGAGCCTGCCGGGCTATTTCGTGACCGCCCTGCTGTATAAACCGCGAAATATCGCCGGCAAGTGCCCTGGTGTCATCAGCCCATGCGGCCATTCGACGGAGGGCAAGGCGGCGGCGAGCTACCAGATGTTGCACATCAACCTCGCGCGGCGGGGCTATGTGGTGCTGACTTACGATCCCGTTGGCCAGGCCGAGCGGAGCCAGTTTTGGAGCGATTCGCTCGGCAAATCGCGTTACAACCTGACCTGCGGCGAGCACGCGGTTCTCGGCAATCCGCTCTATCTTATCGGCGATAATCTCGCCACTTATCGCATTTGGGACGGCATTCGGGCGCTCGATCTGCTGGCGGCCCAGCCGGAGGTCGATGCCGAGCGGCTTGGCTGCGTGGGAAATTCGGGCGGCGGCACGCTGACGGCCTATATCGCGGCCCTCGACCCGCGGGTCGCCTGCGCGGCGATTTGCTGTTATCTGACGACCCTTCCCCGCCGGATGGCCAATCGCATCGAAGCCGATCCCGATGCCGATCCGGAGCAGGATATTTTCGGCTTCGTCAGCGAAGGGATCGACCATGCCGGCCTCGTTGCCCTCCGCGTCCCAAAACCGACGCTGATCGGCGCGGCCCGGCACGACTTTTTCCCGATCGAGGGGACGCGCGAGTCGTATGCCGAGGCGAGGCGGCTGTATGAGGTGGCCGGCGCGGGGGAGCGGCTTGAAATGGTCGAGGCCCCGGAAAAACACGGCCTTTCGCTCCCGCTGCGAACGGGCATCTATGGCTGGTTCGACCGCTGGCTGAAAAGTGATGACTCCGCGAAAATGCCCCCGGACGAGATCAAAGTGCTACCCCGTCCCGCCCGGCAATTGCTCGTCAGTGCCAACGGGCAAGTGAATGGCGACCTCAATTCGCGGCACTTGTTCGAGGTCGCCCTCAAGCGATTTCACCGCCGATCCAAGGCCAACCCCGTCTCCGTCCGAGAATTGCTGGAGCTGAATCTTCGGTCGGCTGCACCGCTGGTCGAGAAGCTGGTCGAAATCCCGGAGGCCACCACCACGCTGTTGCTGGTAAACGGCAACGAAGCGGCCGATTGGCGGGAGGCTACGAAGTTGCTCGATCTGTGCCGCGAGCGGGGCTGGGCCGCGGCCGTGGTCGATCCGCGCGGCGTTGGCCGCCAGCGTCCGGAATTGGCCGTCCGCGGACACGACTACGCCGATCCGCTGTGCGGCGTGGAAGAGAACCTCGCATACAACGCCTTTTTGACCGGCCAGTCGCTCGGCAGTATGCGTGTCGCCGATGTTCTGGCCGCCGTGGCGATGTTTCGCGCGGCCCGTCCGCGCGGCCGGCTGGTGCTGTGCGGCCGCCGCGACAGCGCTCTGGTGGCTTTGCTCGCCGCAGCTTGCGAGCCGGCAATCACGCACCTCGCCAGCGAGCAACTGCTGGTTTCGCTGCGGTCGCTGTTCGATCCCGCCACGCCGCCCCTCTGTGCCGCCAGCATCGTGCCGGGCCTGCTCTCGCGGGTAGGAGACATCGCCGAAGTCGCCGGCCGAATTGCGCCCCGCCCGGTGCTGATGGCGGCGGGAATCGGCACGACGAAGTTCGGCGAGCATGTGCGGCAAGCGGCCGAGCCGTTCAGCTCGCAGCCGGGCGAGCTTGCCAAGTGGCTTGGCGGGGCGTGACTACCAATTCAGCGCGGTTCCACTATGCTAGACCGGCTGGCGGCGAGGAATTCCAACTTTGCGAGGCGGGGCGAGCGATGCGGTGTCGAGGAGTCCGGGGAGCGACCACGGCCGATGCGAATTCACGCGAAGAGATTCTCACCGCCACGCGGCAATTGCTGGCGCTAATGATTCGCGTCAACGGCATCGAACCGCAAGACGTCGCGAGCGCGATTTTCAGCCTGACCAGCGACCTCGACGCCGAGTTTCCCGCCCTGGCCGCCCGCCAGCTCGGCTGGCTCGATGTGCCACTGCTTTGCACCTATGAGGTGAACGTTCCCGGCAGCCTGCGGCGGTGCGTGCGGATTCTCGTCCACTGGAACACCGACAAGCCGCAGCACGATATCCAGCACGTCTATATCAAGGATGCCGTGCGGCTGCGGCCCGATCTCTCGAAGCTGCCCCCCGTCGATTTCGCCGAGCTCGAGCGCTGGATCGCCGAGCAAATGGGGCAGATCAAGTCATAGGGGTGCCGGAACGGCAGTTTCGCCACAATCATTCCCTCGCTGGCGCGTCGGGCTTGTATCAGCCCTACTTGCCGCTCGGTGCGCACCCCACCACACAGGTCACTTCTTTCGGCACCATCGTGCATACGGGCACTTCGACTTCGCGCTCCTCCATGTGCGGCACGAGCACGGTGCATTCGACCATCCGCTTCTCGGGCACCTCGCGGCAAACGGTGATGTTGAACCGCTTTTCAACCTGCGTCGGCACGCAGACCAACTCGGTGATCTGCCGTTGCACGGTTTCATAAACGGGGCGGCACACCCGCTCCACCACCTGCTTCACCTGCGGCACGCAAATTGTCTCTTGGCATTCGTAGGGCACCTGCGTGATCTGCTGTTTGCAAACCATGACCGGAACCTGGTGCGCGACGAGGTTCGGCTTCCACACCCGGCAAACCCGCGGGCAGCCGTGGCAATCGAGAACCGCCTTTTCGTCCCAGGTTCCTTCGTCGCGATATTCGGTCCGCATCACCTGCACCATCACCGGCTTGCAGACGGTGCGCACCCCCTTGCGCGTGACGACCTTCGGCACCATCACGACCACCTTCCGCGGAACATCGACATATTCCGTTCGAGTGCAAACCGGCACGGTGACCATCCGCGTTTGCTTTTGCGGCACCATCACTGTCACCATGCGGCTGACGGTTTTCGTCTCCGGCACTAATCGGCAAACAGTGATTTCCTTCTGGCGGGTTTCGGGCCGCATGACGCAGACCTCGAACTTCTGGTGCTTGTAAGTCACCTGCGGGACCATCACGATCTTGGTGACTGTTTGCGGCACGCACGGGGCGGCACACTCGCAACAAGGGGAGCCCGCCTCGGCCCTGGCGGTCAAAAGCCCCCCAACTAGCAACAGAGCCGCCGCGAAAGTACTCCGCAAAACGCCAATCATCGTGAAATCCTTGCAGCAAGTTCGGAGAGGCAATTTGGTAGTTTGCACAATATAAACAGACTTTAACGCCATGCGAAGCGTTCGACGGGGAATTTTAGTGAAACCAGGAATCTTGGAGAATTTTGCCATGAACCGCTCGACCATCGTCGCTCTGGCCCCTCTCACCCTGCTGGTCGGCCTCTGGGTTGCCGCCTGGGCCGATCCGCCAACACCAACCGGCGAAGGAGGTGTCCAGCGAAAATCGAAGAAGCGCGAGAGTTTCATCACCGTGCTCGACCTTGGTGCCAAAGGAGACGGCATCGCCGACGACACGGCCGCGATTCAAGAGCTAATCGATGCCAAAACCGGCACGATCCGCTTTCCGGCGGGGGCTTATCGCATTACCAAGCCGCTGGTGGTGGACCTCGACAAGACCGGATTCACCTCGCTCGTGGCTGACGGTACAGCCAAACTCGTCATGGCGGGACCCGGCCCAGCGATTCACTTCGTGGGCACGCACGGCGGCACCGCGGCGCCGAAGGACTTCAAATCCGACGTTTGGGATCGCCAGCGAATGCCCGCCGTCACCGGTCTCGCCATCGCCGGCGACCACCCCGCAGCCGATGGCATCGAAGCGACCGGCACCATGCAGCTCACTTTACGCGGCGTGCATATTCGCGGCTGTCGGCATGGGGTGCATCTGGTCGAACGGAATCGCAACGTCCTGATCGACGCCTGCCACATTTATGAAAACTCCGGCTGCGGCATCTATCTCGACAACGTCAATCTGCATCAGACCAACATCAGCGCTTGCCACATCAGCTATTGCGGCGGTGGGGGGGTCGTCGTGCGCGGCGGCGAAGTTCGCAACGTCCACATTGCCGGCTGCGACATCGAGGCCAACATGGCGGCCGCCGGCCCACCCACGGCCAATGTGCTACTCGACTGCGCCACCGGCAGCATGGCCGAAGTCGCCATCACCGGCTGCACGATCCAGCACACCAAAGACGCCCCCGACTCGGCCAACATTCGCATCCTCGGCCAAGGGATGATGAAGCACCGGGGCGAAATGAAGGGCCCGTTCAATTGCGGCCACGTCACCATCGGCGACAATGTCCTCTCCGACGTGCAAACGAATATCCACCTCGTCGGAGCCCGCGGCGTCACCATCGTCGGCAACACCCTGTGGCAAGGTTACGCCCACAATCTGCTCGTCGAAGATTCGCTGCAAGTGGTTGTCGGAGCCAATATGCTCGAGCGGAATCCGCTGTATGGCTACACCGACGAAGCGAAAAACGGCGTCGTCTTTCGCGGCTGCCGCGATTGCACCATCACGGGCCTGCATCTGCACCATGTGATGCAAAGCGAGGCGGGCCTCGTACTCGATAAGTGCGACCGGCTGCATGTCACCGGCTGCACGATTCTCGACTGCGAGAATCTCGGCCTGCTTGCGCGGGAGGTGACGAACAGCCGCATCGCCAGCAATTACATTCGCGATGACCGGCCGAATGTTGCCCCGAGCGAAGCCATCAAGATCATCGGCGGCGGCGGTAACACAATCGACAAGTAGTAGGTTCGCTAGATCGCCACCGGCCAGCCGAGCGCCCGATGCAGGCGAAACTGCGCCTCGTTGTAATCGACGATGGTCCGCAAGTATTCGCGGCGCGCCTGGTCGAGGGCCTGAATCGATTGCAGCACCTCGATCGGCAGCCCTTGGGCGTTGCGAATCCGCTGCAGGTTCCGCTCGTACGATTGCTGAGCCGACTGAATCGCCTCCCTAGCGACCTCGATTTGCCTCCGCCGCGCGGTCGTTTGAGCGTGGGCCTCGGCCACTTCGCGCGCCACCGCGTCGAGCAATTGCACCTCGCGCAGTTTTGCCTGCCGCACCTGGGCGCTCGCATTCGCGCGGGCCGCCTTCTCGCCATAGCCCAGATTGCGGAGTTCCCAATAGGCGATGCCGTCGAAATCGAATCGCTCGCCGCCGCGAGTGATATCCCCCCCCAGTCCCGCGCCGAAGCTGCCATAGCTCATGCCGAGAATAATGCTCGGCAGCCAGGGGGCATTCTTCTCGCGCTGCAGGCGAATCACCGCTTCGCCCACCAGCGACCGGCTGGCAGCCAGTTCGGGGCGGTTGGTCAGGCCGGTCGAAACGAGGTCTCCCAGGGGGACGTCCGCCGGGACCAGGTCAATCGGCGTGATCGCCTCTTCCTGCGGCGTAAGCAAGATCGCCGGATCGGCCGAAAGCTGCTGCGTCAGTCGGGCCGAAGCGACGGCAATTGCCTCCTCGGCGCGAACGGTCTCGTTTTTGAGCAAGGCCGCCGCCGCCGCCGCCCGGTCGGCGTCGGCCTGGTTTCCGGCACCAGCCTGGGCGAATTTGGTGGTGATTTGCGCCAGCTCTTCGCCGTGGCGAAAGGTCTCGGCCGCAATCGCCTGCCGTTGGGCCGCTTCGAGCAAGGCCAAATAGGCGAGCGCCGTCTCCAGCAGTTGGTCGTTGACCTCGGCGGCACTTCGCTGCTGGCTCGCTTGCAAACCATACGCCCGAATTTGCGGCTGATGCAGGGCGTCGGTCAGTTGAAACTGCATATAGACGCCCGGAATCGCCGGCGATGCCGCCCCGACCGCGCCCGCGCCGAGGCCGCCATACGCCGCGCCGCGACTGGTGGTGATGTTCTCGCCACGGACATCCTGCAACCGACCTTCGTGCTTGTTGTAGTTCATGCCGCCGCGCAAGTTTGGCAACCACAGCACCTTGGCCGCCATGTATTGCGCCTGCGCCTGGGCAATCTGCGCCTGGGCAAAGGCGACTTGCGGATTTTGCCCCTGCGTCAGGGCGAGTGCCGTCGAAAAATCGATGGGGAGCGTCGGCCGCTCGTCGGCGACGGGGCTGGGGGCGGCGATGATCTCGCCGCGAGCTGCTGGCGGCGGCAGCGGGGCCGTGGGCTGCGCGGCGACCAGCACGCGGGCAAAGCTGGCGGGTTGTACGGGCGATGCATGGTTCGATGCCGCCGGGGTTGGCAAGCGACGGGCGATATCGACCGGCGTTGCGGGGGCCGCGGCATTTTCGGCTGCCGTCAGTCGGGCCACGCGCCGCGACGAGGTCGATGGTGGGGCCGGACGAATGGCGACTTGCGCTCGTGGTTTGGGCGTCCCCGCGCAGCCCGCTAGCAGCGCCGCGAGAATCAGCGCGATCAACGAGCGCGTCGGGTTTGGCGAGCCAGCCATCGGGCATCCACGGCGAGAAGGGTCGTTCCGGTTGTAACATCGGAGCGCGTGGAAACCGGTTTTAGCGAATCAATCGCTTCTGCCTGGGATGCCTAAACTGCGGCCGGCGCGATCCCCACAGGCCGCAAATCCTCGCGCCGACTTTGCCGGCCAGGCCGTTGCTGCCGACGCGCGCGGCGGCCACAATGCAGAATTACTCCCGCCTGCTGCCGGCTCCCCATGAATCTCCTTCTCGCCGCCCTTCGCCACCCGCTCAGCGTCATGGTCGCTCTGGTCGGCATCGTGCTGGGCTTCGTGCTAGCGATCGGCAAGCCGGTCAGCGAGCAGTTTCGCCTGCCATATCCGGCCGGCCTCCCGGCGGGAATGGAAGTTGATATTTTCCCCGCCCTGAACCTGCCGGTGATTTACGTCTGCCAGCCTTATGGAGGAATGGACCCCGCCCAGATGGAGGGGTATCTGACCAACTATTACGAGTACCACTTTCTCTACATCAGCGGCATCCATCATGTCGAATCGCGAAACGTCCAGGGCGTGGCCCTGATGAAGCTGTTCTTCCATCCGGGCACGAACATGGCCCAGGCAATGGCCGAAACAATCAGCTACGTGAACCGCTCGCGGGCCTTCATGCCGCCGGGTACCGTCTCGCCGTTCGTCATGCGGTTCGATACCGGCAGCGTGCCGGTGGGCTATTTGGTGTTGTCGAGCGACACCCGCAGCATCGCCGAAATCAACGATCTCGCCCTCTTCTCGGTTCGGCCGATGTTCGCCAGCTTGCCAGGAGTTTCGGCTCCGCCCCCGTTTGGCGGCTCGGCGCGGACGCTCGTGGTCACCGTCGATCCGCAGCGGCTCCAGTCGTACAAGATGTCGCCCGACGAGGTGGTGAACGCGATCACCAAAAGCAACATCATCAGCCCCTCGGGCAACGTTCCCATCGGCGACCGATACCCCATCGTCCCCGTCAATTCGATCGTCAAGGATGCCGCCCAGATGGCGACCGTGCCGATCCGCCTCGGCGCGAGTCCCGTCTATTTGCGCGACATTGGCACGGTCGCCGACGCGGCCGATGCCCCCGCGGGCTATGCCCTGGTGAATGGGCGGCGGGCCGTCTATATCCTCGCCACCAAGCGGGCCGATGCCTCGACGCTCTCCGTGGTCAACACGATCAAGCGGGCCTTGCCCGACATGCAGGCCAAGTTGCCGGCCGATATTCGCGTCAGTTTCGAGCTCGATCAATCGCCGTTCGTCACGCGCTCGGTCGTCGGCGTCCTTTCGGAAGGGGTGCTCGGCGCGGTGCTCGTCGGCTTGATGATTCTGGTTTTTCTATGGGACTGGCGCAGCGCGCTGGTGGTGGTGCTGAATATCCCACTTGCCCTCATGGGAGCCGTCATCGCGCTCTGGATTACCGGTTACACGATCAACGTGATGACGCTGGGGGGATTGGCGCTCGCCATCGGCATTTTGGTGGATGAATCGACGGTCGAAATCGAGAACATTCACGCCCAAATGACCAAGAGCTCGTCGATTGCCCGCGCGGTGCGGCAAGGAAACGTGGTCACGGCGATTCCCCGTCTGCTCGCCATGCTGTGCATTTTGGCGGTGTTCGTGCCGGCGTTCTTCATGCCCGGCGCGGCGCGAGCCCTCTTCATGCCGCTGGCCTTGGCGGTTGGTTTTTCGATGATCGCGTCCTATATCCTCTCCAGCACGTTCGTACCGGTGCTGTCGGTTTGGCTCTTGAAGCATTCCCACGCACCAGCGGGGGAGGGGCTGTTTGACGGCGTCCGCCGCGGCTACGAACGGCTTGTCGGCGGACTGGTGACCATCCGCTGGCTGCTGGTGCCGGCCTATCTGGCGGTGTGTATCGCGATCATCGTGGTGCTGGGGGGGCGGCTCGGGCGCGAGATATTTCCCACGGCCGATGTCGCCGCCTTTCGCCTGCGATTGCGAGCCCCTGATGGCACCCACATCGGCAAGACCGAGCAATTAGCCAAGGAGGCCCTGCGGCTGATCGGGCGCGAAGTGGGGCCGGAAAACGTCAAGCTCTCGCTGGGCTACGTCGGCATGATCCACTCCAACTTCCCGATCAATGCCGTGTATCAATGGTCGCGTGGCCCGGAAGAGGCGATTCTGTACGTCTCGCTGGCCGATAAGCTCGGCCACCATACCGAAGCAATCAAGGAAAGCCTGCGGAAAACATTTGCCCAGGAACTCCCCACGGTGCGCTGCAGTTTTGAGCCAGCGGACATTGTCAACGAGGTGATGAGCTTCGGCAGCCCGACGCCGGTCGAGGTTTCGGTCAGCGGCTCCGATTTCGCGGCGAGCCGGGCTTTCGCGACGAAAATTCATGACGAGCTCGCCAGGCTGCCGTTCATTCGCGACCTGCAATTCGGCCAATCGCTCGACTACCCGACGATCGAGGTCAACGTCGATCGACAAAAGGCGGGCCTCGCGGGGCTCACCGCCGCCGATGTTTCGCGGTCGCTCGTCACCGCCACTTCGAGCAGCCGTTTCGTCGTGCCCAATTATTGGGCCGATCCGAAGTCGGGCATCGCTTATCAGGTGCAAGTCGAAATTCCCCGTCCCGTGGTTCGCAGCGTCGAGGGGATGGATACGATTCGGTCGGCGGGAGATATTGGGCAAATTCCGCTAATGGAATCCAGCGGCCGCCAAGTGCTGATTCGGGACATCGCCGAGATTCAGGAAGGCAAAATGCCCGGCCAGTACGATCGCTACAACATGAAGCGGCAAGTGACGCTCACCGCCAATCGCGCGGGCATCGATCTCGGCACGCTGACCCGCGAGGTTGCCGCCGCGATCAAGCGGGCGGGCGACCCGCCAGCGGGAACCCAGGTTGAGCTGCGCGGGCAAATCCCGCCGCTCAACGAAATCGCGAGCGGTCTCTCCGTCGGCCTGATCATCTCAATTATCGCAATCTTCCTCCTGCTCACCGCCAATTTCCAATCGGTGCGGCTGGCGCTGGTGGCGGTCGCCTCGGCTCCGGCGGCGGTGGCGGGCGTGGTGGTCATCCTCTGGCTCACGGGGACGACACTCAACGTGCAATCGTTCATCGGCGCGATCATGGCGATTGGCGTGGCGATGGCCAATGCGATTTTGCTCGTCACCTTCGCCGAACTGCGCCGCCGCGAAGGGGCCAGCGCGCAGGAAGCTGCCGCCTCCGGCGCGGGCGGGCGCTTGCGACCGGTGCTGATGACCTCGCTGGCGATGGTCGCCGGCATGTTGCCGATGGCCTTGGCGTTTGGGGAGGCGGGGGCACAGAACGCGCCGCTGGGCCGCGCCGTCATCGGTGGACTCGCCGGCGGCACGCTGGCCACATTGCTGGTGCTGCCGCCGGTCTTCACCCTCTTCATGCGGCGGGCCAGCGGTAAGTCGCCGTCGCTCGACCCCGACGATCCGACGAGCGCTCACTATTCCCCCACCACGGCCGGAGCCGCCACATGATCCCTCGAAATCTGCTGCTGGCGTTGGTCGTGGCCGGTTTGGCCGGTTGTCAGCCCCCGCTCAATGCGGTGCCTCCGCCACCTCTCCAGCCGGCGACTGCGGCACTGGAAAAAGTCATTGCCGCTTCGCCGGTGCGCAAAAAACTGCAGCTCTTTTCCAATCAGCCGGCCCGCCTGGAAGCGATCGAAGAAACCCCGATTCACTCGAAGTTGGCGGGGTATGTCGCCAAGGTGCAGGTTGATGTGGGTGATCGTGTCGAGGCGGGGCAGACGCTGCTCACGCTGGCGCTGCCCGAGATTGAGATCGAATTGACGCAGAAAGAGGCCCTGGTCGAGCAGGCCCAGGCCGAAACGCTGCAGGCCAAGTCGGCAGCCGACGCAGCTAGCGCGGGCATTGTTTTGGCCGAGGCGCAGGTGGCGCAGGCGCGGTCCGGCTTGGGCAAGGCCCAGGCCGACATCGCCCGCTGGGATGCCGAGTTTTCGCGAATCAGCGATTTGGCCACCAGTGGAGTCGTCAACCAGCAATTGGTGGACGAGACCAAGCAAAAGTTGGCCTCCGCCCAGGCCGCGAAGACCGAGGTCGAAGCCGCCGTGGCCGCCGCGCGGGCCGCCGTGACCCAGGCCGAAGCCCAAGTCGAAAAGGCCAAAGCCGATGTCACCGCCGCCGCCGCGAAAGAGCGCGTCGCCTTGGCCAATCTGGATTACGCCAAGACGATGCTCGCCTATCGCGAAATCAAGGCCCCGTTTATCGGTTTCATTGTCGAGCGGCATGTCCATCCGGGGCATTTTGCCTTGCCCGCGGGGGCCGATGCCCAGCCGCTGCTACTCGTTTCGCGGACCGACAAAATCCGCGTTAAGGCGGCCGTTCCCGAATCCGAGGCGGGCCTCGTCGATGTCGGTGATCCGCTCACGATTGTCGTCCATTCGCTGAAAAATCTGGAGCTGCCCGCCGTCGTCGGCCGCACCGCGTTCGCTCTTGGCGACGGCAGCCGGGCGCTGGAGACGATCGTCGATTTGCCCAACGACGATGGTCGCCTGCGGCCGGGCATGTATGCGACGGCACGCGTGCTGCTGGCCGAGCGCGAAAACGCCCTGGTATTGCCCGGCCCGGCGGTTGTCCGGCGCGATGGCGGGGCGTTTTGCTTTCGCATCGCCGACGGGAAAGCCGCGGAAACGCCCATCGAGCTGGGAATCAAGGTGGGGGACGAGTGGGAAATCGTCGGCGGTCTCGATGAAACCGTCACCGTCGCGCTCAACAAGGCCGCCGCGCTGAAGGACGGCCAAGAGGTCGATGCCAGTCCCCCGGAAGCGCCGAAAAAGTAGCTCCGCCGGTTATCGCGCGCGGGTATTACGGCGGTTCAGCTCGTCCCGAATCTCGGCGGCCAGCTCATACTTCTCGTTCGCCACTGCTTCGGCCAGCTGCTCTTGCAGCGTCCGGCCGACGCGAAAATGCTGCCGCAGCGATTCGCGCAGCTCGGTCAGCCGCTGCACCAGCTCGTCTTCGTCGAATTCTTCCTCCGCTTCGTACTCGACGAACACGCTCCGCATCCGTTCGAGGCCGAGGTTGATCTCTTCAACGGCCGCTTCGGCCCCCTTATCCCCCAAGGCGGCCAGGGCGGAAGCTTGCGTGCGGTGAAAGAGCACGAATGGCCGGTACTGTTCGTGCGACAGCGTCCATTGCTCGTCGGGCGAGTGATTCCGGCAAAAATCCATTAGGCCGAGGGTATGGTCGGCATCGGCCACGGCGCTCGTGAACTCGCGCAGGGCCAGCCAGCAAATGCGGCGATGATAATACTGCACGAACTCCCGGTCCGCCTCTTCGCACTCCTCCTCGGTCATCTTGTAGTCGTCCCCCTCGGCGACGGTCCGGCCGACAAGCCAGTCGAAATAGGAATCGGCCCCTTGCGGGCGCGTACCGTCGGGGCGACCGACCGTTTCCAGCTGCAAGAGCCCCAAATCGAGCCGCATTTGCAGCACGTCGCGGCCGTCGTCCCCCTTTTTCTTGCGAACGCTGATTCCCTCGGGATCGTAGGGCCAGTCCTTCAAGATACGATCGATGTTTTCTTTGCGTGCCATCGCTTGACCGCAGGCGCGGCCTGGAACCAGGGCTCGAAATCTTCACTCCCTCGGATTATACACTCGCCATTCAAACCTGGGCAGGTTCGCCTCCCCCCGCTAGCCGCAAATGGCCAATTTCGGCTTGACAATCGGGCAGCCCGCGTGCCCGCCAACCTTCGACCTTCGTCCGCGGCGGGCTCCCCGCGTAAGATACCGATAGGTTTCCACCGCATTGCGAGGCCCTCTCCATGACTCAGCCCGATCGCCAGCAACAAATCGCCCAGGCCGAGGAAATTCTCGGCGACCGCCTGCAAATGGTCGGTTTCGCCAAAGGATTGTTTTTTGGGCAATTCCTGCACGAGCGATTGCTTCCCTATCCCGATTTGCACCGCGACCCGCGGGCCGACCAGTTGGTGGCCGATCTGCGACAATTTTGCGCTGCCGAGGTCGATGCCGACAAAATCGACCGGCAGGCCGAAATTCCCCAGTCGGTCATTGCCGGGCTCGGGCGGCTCGGCGTGCTCGGCGCGTGCCTGCCGCAATCGTGTGGCGGGCTGGCCATGTCGCAAGTTTCCTACTGCCGCGTGCTGGAGGTGCTAGGAGGGCACTGCGGCAGCACGGCCCTGTTCGTCAACGCGCATCATTCGATCGGTCCGCGGGCGCTGGTGCTGTTCGGCACGCCCGCCCAGCAAAGCCGCTGGCTGCCGCCACTGGCGACGGGCGAGACGATCAGTGCCTTCGCCCTGACCGAGCCGGAAGCGGGGAGCGACGCGGCGAATGTCCAATCGACCGCCACGCCGACCGCCGACGGCAAGGGATTCGTCATCAACGGCCAAAAACGCTGGATCACCAATGGCGGCATCGCAGGGGTGCTGACAGTCATGGCCCGGACCCCCGATCCGGCCGGCAAAGGGAGCAAAATCTCGGCCTTTCTGGTTACGCCCGACATGCCCGGCTTCACGGTCGTTGAAAAGCGGATGGAGAAAATGGGAGTGCGGGGAACCGCCACGAGCCGGCTGGCGTTCCAGAATATGTTCGTCCCTCGCGAGAACCTGCTCGGCACGCTGGGCAAGGGGCTGAAGGTCGCGCTGACCGTGCTCGATTTCGGCCGGACGACCTTCGGCGCAAGCTGCACCGGGGCGGCCAAATTTTGCGTGGCCCGCGCGGTGGCCCATGCCAACCAGCGCGTGCAATTTGGGCAGACGCTCGGCAGCTTCGAGCTGGTGCAAGAGAAGCTCGCCTACATGCAAGCGGGTGCCTACGCGATGGAGGCCTGCACCTACCAAACAGCCGCGCTAATCGATTCGGGCGAGGGCGATTTCATGCTCGAAACGGCGATGCTCAAGGTCTTTGCGACCGAAACGCTTTGGCGAATTCTGAACGACACGTTTCAGATTCACGGCGGCACGGCCTATTTCACCGATCAGCCCTTCGAGCGGATGGTGCGCGACGCCCGCATCAACACCATCGGCGAAGGGGCCAACGACGTGCTGCGGGCCTTTTTCGCTCTCGTCGGGATGCGCGATGTCGGCCTGGAGCTGAAGGGGGTGCTCGATGCCTTCTCCGCCCCGCTGGGCAATCTCTCGCGCCTCGGCCGCTTTGCCGGCCGCAAGCTGGGGTCGCTACTGGTGTCCCCCTCCGTCCCCGTGCGCAGCGCCGAACTGGAACCCGATGCCGCCCGCCTCGGAAAGCTGATTGGGCTCTTTGGCGGCCACGTCGAGCGCTTATTGGCCACTTATCAACTGGAGATCGTCGATAAGCAGCATGAGCTGGGGCGCGTCGCCGATGCCGCGATGGAGATCTATGCCTCGGCTTGCGTGCTGAATCGACTCGATCATGCCTTGCGGCACGCGCAGGGGAATGGCCACGATTTAGCGGAGGAAATGGAGACTGCTCGCTACTATTTGCGGACTGCCGACCGGCGCATCCGCCGCGTTTTGGCCGACTTGTGGGACAACGACGACGACGCCACTACCAGCCTCGCCAGCCGCATGCTGCGCTAGTAACGTCTTTCGCGGGGCAGGCGTCTCGCCTGCCGGTTTGTCGTGGGGCAGGCGTCTCGCCTGCCGAGTCGATTCCTATTCCGTCAACCTCCGCCACGCCGCATCCGCCAAATTGACCGGGTGCAGCTCAATCGCCCCAGCCCGAGGCGCGGTCACCAGCAGCGCCGAGATCTCTGGATGCGCCCGACAATACTCGGCCGCGGGTTCATTCCCCAGCACATAAAACGCCGTCGAAAGGGCATCGGCCTGCTCGGCGGTGGGAGCAATCACCGTGGCCGACAGCACTTGCTGGGCGGGCCAGCCCGTGCGCGGATCGAGAATATGCCCATAGCGGCGACCTTGATGATGAAAAAACTGCGTCCCGCTGCCGCTGGTTCCCAGGGCCTGGTTTATCAGGAAAAATTCGGCGAGCCGAATTTCGGGCCGCAGCGGATGGCGGAGAGCGACCGACCAGGTGGGGGAGATTGACGATTTCAGATTTGAGATTTCAGATTGCTGGAAACCGCCAGCAGGCATTGTCGGCAAATCCGCCTTCTGAAATCCTCCCTCGGAAATCCCCCTGCCTCCCCGCGCGAGAACGCTGCTATTGCCGCCGTGAATCACGAAATTCTCGGCTCCGGCGCTCAATAGCTCGGCGGCGGCGCAGTCGAGGGCGTGCCCTTTGCCGATCGCCCCCAGATTCAGCTCCATGCCGGGCCGGCCAAAACGGATCGTTCGCCGCGCTCGGTCAAGCTGCAGATGCTGGCTGCCGACATTCGCCAAGGCCGCGGCGATTTCGTCCGGGGCGGGGAGCGCTCCTTGGCGGCGATAAAAGCCCCACACCTTGCTGAGCGGGCCGGAGGTGATGTCGAACGCTCCACCTGTTTGCTCAAACAGTTCGACTGACCGTTGCAGCAGGTCAAATAGCGCCGCCTCGACCGGGATCGGCTCGGTGGCGGCTCGGCGGTTGATCGCCATGATTTCGCTATTGTCGCGATAAACCGTGAGCTGGGCCTCCAGCCGTTCGACCAAGTCCAACGCGGCCACCGCCCCCTCGGCGGCGGTCGAATCGCCGGGCAGCAACACCTCGAACTGGCAAGCCATCGCGTCGCGGCTGATGCTGAGCAAAAACGACTCCCGACCAGCCGCGGCCGGGGAATCCAGAGCCTGGGGCTGGCCGATGACGGCGTCGGCCAGGGCCTCGGCGGCGCTCTTTCCCCGCAAAAATTCGCGGCGGGTCGTTTTTGTCGGCTCGGCCATGAGTCTTTTCCGCGAAACGATGCGTTACAGTATATTAGGAGAATCGTCGTGGCGCGGCGATTCAACAGGTCGCTCGTGGAGGGCTATTCGATGCACGCTGTTTCGCGTTGGTTCCGTTTGTTGGCCTTGATTTTGGCAATTTCGGTGCCCGCGGTGATTGTTCTGGCCCAGACCAAGGGCACGAAGGTCGTCAAGCGTGCTCAGCCGCCAAAGTTCGGTCCCGACACGACCTTCTATGCCGACGCCTTCAAGGATGGCCTCGTCGGCGATCGGCCGGCGAACTTGGGACAAGCGGTCGCGTCGGTCGGCGGCAATACGCCGGGCCCCTCATCGAGCGGCACCGCGCCGGCGGGAGTGGCCGGTTCCGGTTGGTCGGCCATCATTTCGGCCGCCACCATCGAAGACTCCATCAAATCGCTCAAATTGCAGGTTGATGCCGAGGTGACGACGCCGAGCGATTTCGCCGGCAAGGGGGCCAAGCTGGCCCGCCGCGATTTCAGCGTGCTGGCGATGCTGTTCGCCATCGCGGGGGAGTACGACGGCGATGTCCGCTGGAAGAAGGACGCCCCGGCCGCCCGCGATGTTTTTGCCCGGACCGCCGCCAACGCCAAGGTCGGCACGCCGCAAGTTTTTCAAGAGGCGAAGCTGCGGAAGGAAGAGCTGACCGACCTGGTCGGCGGGGCTGGTCCCTTCGCCGGCAAAGAGGCCGAAACCAAAGCCTCGTGGAAGGATGTTTGCAATCGCTCGCCGCTGATGCAGTATTTGGAGCTCATTTGGGAGCCCAAGCTGAAGCCCTTATTGGCGGATAAGGGGCAATTCACCGCCTCGGCTGACAAAGTCCTCGCCGATGCCGAAATGATCGCCGCCATTGGCGACGTGCTCGGCAAGGAAGGGATGGAGGACGCCGACTCGGAGGAGTACAAGAAGTTTTGCGACGACCTTCGCAAGGGAGGTCGCGACATTGTCGATGGCGTGAAGCTGAAAAACTTTGAGCAAGCGACAGCCGGCGGCACGACCATCAGCAAGGCGTGCGCCGAGTGCCACGAGAATTATCGGTCGTAGGGGAGTGAGTGGTGAGTGGTTGTGAAGTTGCTTGTTTCCTTCCCCCGCTCTCCCCCTCGCCTCGTCTCCCACTCTTCCTCACTTCACCACGCCCGCCTTGGGCTTTTCCAGCCCGGCGGCCTGGCGGAGCATGTCGAGCACTTTCTCGACCTTGGCGTGCGTCCGGGCCGAGTGGCTGACGACGATCAGCCCGTTGTATTCGCTAATGGTACCCACGCCTCCGGCATCCACCCAATGATTGGGGTCGACCGCGGTTTTCAAGATATTCATCAGCCGCTCGGCCCGACGGTCATGTTCGGACAATGGCGCGGCCGGTCCCGTCATCCCCCCCTCCACGATGGGAAGCGTGCCGGGCAGCGGGGCTTCAAGCTTTTTTTCCCCCGGCAGACCGGGCATCGTAAGCAGATCGCGGCAGTCATAAACACGCACTTCCGTCGTCGCGTCGGCATCGGCCGCGGTAGTGATGACGAGGAAATCGTCCTTCTCCACGTACACCAGCCCCAGTTCGCCGAGCGTCAGATCGAGCAGCGTCGCCAGTCGGACCCGCTTCAAGCTCTCCGTGATGGGCGAATCGATCGCCACTCCCTCGTCTTCCATTCGCTTGCGATTGACATACATCTGAATCCCCGCCGTCTGGCTGAGGAAGTCGATTACGTCGGTCAGCGGCGTTTCGACAAACTCGGCATCGATCCGCTGGTTCAGCTTTTCCGCCAGTGGGGATTCGTGGGGAGCCTCAGCCGCCGGTTTGGGTGGGGTTGCGCCGGGGGGAGCTTGGGCGGTCACTATCGCCGGGCCGGGGCCGGAATTGGACCCGGGCCAAAAGGTGATGAGTCCGAACGCCACGAGCAGCATCGCCGCCACCGAGAAACTTGCCAACCGCATGAGCCACCTTCGCTTTCGGTTCCGAGAAAGGGAAACAAACTCCGCGGCGAGACCCGCCGCATCGCCGAATTCGGCCAAGGCCCGGCGGATCGCCTCGTCTCGCGGCACGCCGCTGGCGAGCAAATCCTCGAGCCGGTCCTCCAGATGAGTACGCAATTCGCTCCCAATTTCGCGCTGTTGCGACTTATCGAGCCGCAACAAACTGGCGAGCAGGGCAAGGTAGCTTTCGAAATCGTCGCTGTTCATGTGGCGGGCTCCACGCGAGCCGCCCCCAATAGCTGCCGGATGCACTGGGCATAGTCGGCCCATTCCTGGGCTTGCGCCGCGAGCCGCTTGCGGCCGGCGGCGGTCAGTTCATACCACTTTCGCTCGCGGCCGGTCGCATCGTCCCAAGAGGCCTTGATGAGCCGTTCGTCTTCCAGTCGATGGAGCAGGGGATAGAGCGTTCCCGCCGGCAATTCGACCCGGCCGCCGCTCGCCGCGCGAACTTCTTTCTGAATCAGGTAGCCGTATTTCCGCTCCCCCGCGAGTACGGAAAGGACCATCAGGTCCAGACTGCCGCGGAGCAGGTCGCGTCCAAATTTGCCGGTCACGGATTTCTCCTCCATAGAATGCTGGCCTATGTATAGCACGACGATATATTGGCTGTCAACAAGCGGGGGAAGAACTTTTCCTCGCACGAACCCGCAGCGTCAGCGAGGGGAATTGCGTTGTTTTCTCCTCGCTGACGCTGCGCGCTTCGTGTCTGCCTGCCACCTCGCCGAAATGCCCGGTTTGCGGCTAAACTTGAAGCATGATCCTGCTGATCGATAACTATGACTCGTTCACCTACAACCTCGTGCAGCGGCTGGGGGAAATCGACCCGGCACTGGCGATCGAGGTGCATCGCAACGACCAGATTTCCTGCGACGAAATCGCCGCCCGCCGGCCGAGCCATCTGATCGTCTCCCCCGGTCCCTGCACCCCCAGCGAAGCGGGCGTGTCGGTCGCCTGCATTCAGCGATTTATGGGGGAGTTGCCAATTCTCGGCGTTTGCCTGGGGCATCAATCGATTGGCCAGGCGACCGGCGGTGTCATCGTGCGGGCCAAACGCCTGATGCACGGCAAGACCGACCGGATCGCCCACGATGGCCAGGGGCTTTTCGCCGGCCTGCCGAACCCGCTGACGGCGACCCGCTATCACAGCCTCGTCATCCGGCCCGATACGCTGCATCCCGATTTCGTCGTTTCCGCCTGGGCCGAGGCTCCGGGCGGCGAACGGGAGATCATGGCGATTCGGCACAAGTCGCTGCCGGTCGTGGGCGTGCAATTTCATCCCGAGAGCTTTCTCACCGAGCGCGGTCACGACATGTTACGGTCGTTTTTGGCGATGCGCTGAACAAGGGCTGGGAGTGGGGGCTAGGGCTGGGGGCTAGGGATGTTAAGCGTTGACGAAGCTCTGAAGCTGGTTCTTGACCATGCGCCGCCGCTGCCGGCGCGGAGCATCCCGCTGGAATCGGTGCTCGGTTGCTTGCTCGCCGAAGAGGTGGCGAGCGACATCGATTCTCCCCCGCATGACAAGTCGATTGTCGATGGCTACGCGGTGATCGCCAGTTCGGTGTCTCAGCCGAACGCGGTGCTTTCCGTGCTGGAAGAGGTCACCGCGGGTGCGCTCCCCACCCGCCCCGTCGAGCCCAGCACCGCGACCCGAATCATGACCGGCGCACCGCTCCCCGCCGGCGCCGATGCGGTGGTGATGGTCGAGAAGACTTCGCTCGAAATGGCGCCATCCGGCGAGCGCGTGACGATCCACGAGCCGCCGGCACGGGCGGGCCAGAATATCGTCCGCCGCGGCACTTCGATGCGGCGCGGGCAAACGGTGCTGCCGGCGGGAACCGCGATTCGGGCCATTGAACTGGGACTCTTGGCGGAAGTTGGCCGGGAGTCGGTCCTCGCGATTCCCCGGCCGCGGGTGGCGATTTTAGCGACCGGGGACGAACTGGTTCCGCATGGCCAGGTTCCATCCGCCGGACAAATTCGCAACAGCAACGGTCCGCTGCTGGCCGGCTTGGTTCGTCAGGCGGGAGGTGAACCGGTGGAACTCGGCATTGCCCGCGATGAGAAGGGGGACCTGGCTCGCCTCGTCCTGTCAGGACTTGATGCCGACGTGCTGGTTCTCTCCGGCGGAGTCTCGGCCGGAGTTTTAGACCTGGTGCCGCAAGTGTTGGCTGACTTGGGCGTGCGGCAAGTGTTTCACAAGGTGAATCTCAAGCCCGGCAAGCCCCTGTGGTTTGGCGAACGCATTAAAGCCGATGGTCGGCGCACGGTGGTCTTCGGCCTGCCCGGCAACCCCGTCAGCAGCCTCGTGTGCTTTGAATTGTTCGTCCGGCCGGCGCTGGCGAAGCTGTGTGGAGTTGAACCGAAAGGCCTGCCGCAGATTTGGGCCGCCCTCGCGATCGAGCACCAGCAACGCGGCGACCGGCCGACCTTTTGGCCGGCGAAGCTCGAGAGCGGGGAGCTAGTAACGCCGCTTGCATGGCAAGGCTCCGGCGACCTGCGAACACTGGCCGAAGCCGACTGCCTCGCGTATTTTCCTCCTGGTGACCGCATTTTTGCCGCGGGCGAAATGGTGGCGGTCAGCCTCATTTCGTAGCTCACTTCCCGCCGTCGCGCGTGAGTACAAGCGCTTGGCCGCGCCCTTCGCCCAGATAGGTCAAATTGGCACCATCGGCCGAAAGGTCAGCCTCGTGAACGCTCCCGGTCAGCCCGTCGATATGGACGTTTTCGATGAGGAGCACTCGGTTGCCGCAGACGGCGGCCCGCAGGTTTCCGTTCGGCGCTGGGATGCTGCCGCGAACGCCTTCGAGCAGCCCGCTAGGCTGGGCCTTGAGGAGCGTGTTCATTCGCTTGTCGCTGGCGTGGACCCAGTAATCGGCAATCGCCGACGTAGGTGCATGCTGCGTCCAGGCCAGGTCGGGCGGGCCGACCTCGACCCGCTCGAGTTGCCCGCTTCGCGGGCCTTCGGCATTCTTGGCCGGCCGGGCCACGGGCGGCGGAAGGCCGAGCGGGTTCTTCTTGGCCAAAGCCGTGTTGCGTCCGGGAGGTGCCTCGGTGGCGTCGAGCTTCCAGGTTCCGCCCGTTCCATCAGCGTTCAGCGTCAGCTCTCCCGATCGCTCGCGGCTGCGGTCGTCGAACATCGTAAACTTCAGCTTGGTCCCCTTCGCGCGGCCGGTCAGGATCGCGAGGCCGGACGTCGGCTTTGAGCGATCGATCTCGTACTTGCCCGTGTGGTAGAAGACCTTGGAGGCAAATACGCCGGCCACGACGCCGCTTGAATCCTGATAAAGCGTGAGCACGCCATAGTCGAACAGCCACCGCCCCGCAAAGGGAAACTTGGCCCGGTCCACGGCCCAAGCGGCCTTCGCGGCGGAGGCGGAATCACTGTCTTTCACCAGGGTTGCAGCCGGATTTTTCCGCTGCTGCTCGCGCGCGGCGTCGTCAAGTTCCTGCACCACTTGGGCGGCCGCCGCTGCATAGCCATGCGCCCGGTATTTGTCGCGAAGCTTTTGCTGGGCCGCTTCGAATTCGTCGAATCGGCCGGGGCCTCCTCGTTCCAGTTTCGCCCGCTGATCGGCGTTTTCCGCGTCATCGACTCCCTTCTTCGCCGCCTTCTCCTCGGCCAGAACCGCCGTCAGCCGCTTGGCCAGGACCGCCCGCGTGCGAGCCAGATCGTATCGCGGATCGCCCGGCCCCAGATCGAGCCTGAGCACCGCGGCAAGGCGGCCTTGCTCGTCAACGAGGTCCACAGCCGGCAAAGGGGTCTTGTCAGTCGGCGCCGCAAGCTCGACTTTGAGCTGCCCTTTGAGATTCCGGTGCAGAATCAACCCCGAGCTGGCGAACGGAACACGGAACGTCGCCAAGCCGGCCGCGCCGCTTTCGGGCGTGACGGGGGCGGCGCTCGATCCGCGGCTGCGAACCGTGCGGGCTCGGGCCAGCACGTCGTATCGGCTGACCGGACCGACCGAGCCGATCAGTTCCCAATGGTATCCGCTGGGGGGCGGAAGGGCCGTCCAGTCGAGATCCTGGGCTTCCGTCGCCTTGATTGATGCGAGTTGCAGGTCGAACAGCGCAGGCGGTTTCATGAGCATGTGCACGTCGCTCCCCTGCGTGGAGATGATGATCGTGGATTGAGCGAACAGCCCCAGGAGCGGCCCCAGATCGTAATCGAGATCCACAACTCTCTGCACGGCCCCGTTGATTTGTTTTTGGACTTCGGCGGCTAATTCCGTCGCCTCGCCGGGGCCGCCCAAGTGCGCGATTTGCCGCACATGCGGGCACGGATAGGTCGCCACAGTGACGGTGGTTGCCGCGACCTTCTCGCTCAATTCCGCTGTGCGGGTGGACGAGGGGACGAGCGCGGTAAGCACGAGGGTCAGAACCGCATCCAGCTTGTTCCGCTCCAGATTCACAACGGTTAGCGGCGTGGCCTCGTTGAGCCCGATTCGCAGCGCGGGCAGGCTCCCCAAATGTGGAGTAGCCGGCCTGATCGGGCAACTTTGGCCAAGCGCGTGCTCAACCAGCTTTCGCTTGGCTGGAGAAGGCTGGCCCGCCGCTGTTGTACCGATGTTTAGAACCAGCCAATTGGGAGCCGACGCCGCGGGTTTCAAGTTGCCAATGGCGGCGGCCCAGGCATCGTGTCCCGCGGCCTGAAGATTGCGCTGCAAGCGGCCCTGGGCCGTGGCATCGATGGCAATGGCCACGGTTCCGGGGAGCGTCTTGGACTCGATCCAGTACTCGTCGGCGAGAAAGTAGATTGTATCGACGCCGGCTTCCAGCAAGATGTTCCTGAGCGAGCGGTAATCGTCGAGAAAGCTGGCTCGGTCCTTGGCGTCGAGAATCGTTCGATGCACCGGATTCTCTGCCGGCAGCTTGGAGACGACGGGCCAGAGTTGCTCGGCCAAGCGCACCGCGTCGGCCCCTTGCAGGCCGGAAAAGTGAAACCGATAGACTTGCTTAGTGCTGGTCGAGACGAGCGGACCAGGGATCGGCCGGAGGTTTTCAGCGACCGCCCTTCCGCCGCTGGCCGCGCAGACGAGGATCAGACTGGCCCAAGCAATCGTATGAAAGCGGTGCATGAAGTCACCCTCCGCAAGACGAAAGTTCGCTCCTGGGAGATAGTATTCCCCGCACGAATCGCGCCGTGCAAGAGTCGCGAATGAAAAAGCGAACAGACCGCGCTTGGGGCACGTCTTTTTGTCGCGGAAAGCTGTCTTCGCCGGTCAGACATCATCACCAATGCTGGTGCCAACCGCAGCAACAGCCACCGCCGGTTCTTCATTGCGCGATGGCTCCGGCCGGCGCGGTCGGCTGATTTCGTCGAGCTTGGCGCTCAGCTTGGTGGGGGCGGCGGGTTGGTCGGCCCGCATCCAGGGAATGGTGACGCGGAAGGTGCTTCCTTTGCCGAGCTCGCTTTCGACGCTCACCTCGCCCCCCAGCAGCTTGCACAGCTCTTTGACGATAGAAAGCCCCAGGCCGGTGCCGCTGTATTCGCGGGTGAGGTTGTCCTGCCCCAGCACTCCCTTGCCTTGGCGGAACTTTTCAAAGATCACGTCCTTCTCGGCTTCGGGAATCCCGACGCCGGTGTCCGCCACCCAAAACTCGACGCGGCCGCGGGCATCCCCCCGCGCGCCGACGGTGATCCGTCCCCCTTCGGGCGTGAACTTGATCGCGTTGCTCAGCAGGTTCGTCAGAATCTGCTGCACCTTCGTCTGATCCTGATAGAGCAGCGGCAAATCCCCTTCGATATCGACCGACAGATCGATGTTTTTTTCTTCGGCCAATTGGCGAACCATGTCGCACTGGGCCTGAATCACCGCTTCGATCCGAAATTCCGACAGCCGCACATCCATCCGCCCCGCCTCCATTTTGGCGAGGTCGAGAATGTCGTTGATCATGTCGAGCAGCAGCCGGCCCGATTTCTGAATGTTGACGGCATACCGCTTCTGCTTTTCGCTGAGCGACTCGATGCTTTGCAGGACCTCGGAAAAGCCCAGAATGCTGTTGAGCGGTGTGCGCAGCTCGTGGCTCATGTTGGCCAAAAACTCCCCTTTCAAACGGTTCATTTCGTGCAATTGCATGTTGAGCCGGGCCAGTTCATCGACCTTGCCGTCGAGTTTTTCGTTGGCCGCCAGCAAGCCCGCCTGCGCCTCGACGAGGTGGCCGAGCATCTTATTGAACGAGGTGGCGAGCTCCTCGAATTCGTCGTTCGTGTGAATTTCGGCCCGCTGCGCCAAATCGCCGCTCGTCACCGCGTCGCTCACGTCGCGCAGGTGACTGAGCGGCTTGACGACGATGTATTTGACGACGTAGTGCAGCGCGACGACCGACAGGCAAATCGTCAAAAAGCCGACCGTCGAGAGAATCGCCCGCGTGCGGTTGATGGCCGAGCGGGTTTCGGCATGGGGCATGGCGACACGCACGACGCGGAACGGCGTATTTCGCGCGTCGAATACGCTGGCTGGTGCGAAGGCCGCCGACTCGGCGAATTGCCCGTGCATCCCTTCATGGCAATGGATGCAGGAGGCAGACCAATGCACGACTTGGTAGTAATAGTACTGCCCCTGACGCGAATCGACGAACGAGCTGGCGACCGGTTCTGGAATGGCGGCATCGACGCCGGGAACGTCGGGTGCGGGTGCCACCGGTCGAGAAAACTCCTGCTCGGCGCGCCGTTTGAGGTCGGCCAGCATGGATCGTTCAAAATCGCTCGCCGGCTGGCCGACGATGGTTCCGGCAAGCATCGGCTCGGGCGTGTTATCCAGTTTCAGCAGCGTGGCGTCGTAAGTCTCCCGCTCCAGCGACTCGGTCATTTGCTCGCGCAAGTCGCGCTGATCTTTTTCCGTCGTCCAGCGCCGCCAGTGCAAATCGATCAGCGCCAGACGGGCCAGGTTGCGCCCCTTGTACTGCGCCGCTTGATGGATCAATCCTTCCGCGATCCAATCGACCGACCAAAACGCCAGCGCGATCAGCACCCCGACGCAAATGCCGAACAGCCAGCGGCATTTGCGCTCCAGGTTGCTTTCGCCCAAAACGCGCTTCAGCGAGCGATAACCACTCATCGGCACTGCAAGTTAAGGAAAATCGGCCGGTTTCTGGATTCTACGGCGGGCAACTCTCCCCAGCCAGAGCAATGCACCGGCCGGCGGCCCCCCGATTTAGTAGCTGAATTTGCCCAACTGCACCTTGCCCCGGAAAATCCAGTACACCACCACCGTGTAGGAAATCACGAAGGGCATCCCCAGTACCGCCACCACCAGCATGATGCCGAGCGTGGTGTCGGACGAGGCGGCGTTGCGAATCGTGAGGTTATATTCCGGTCCCAAGGTCGAGGCCATCAGGTTGGGAAACAGGGCCGCTCCGAAAAGAAACGTGAAGGCGGCAATCGTCGCCCCGCTCGAAATAAACGCCAGCAAATGCCGCCGCATGACGATCGCGCGGGGAATGTTGGCGATCGCCAGCACATTCAGCAGCACGATACCCCAGAGCCACGGATGCTCGCCGAAATTGTGCGTCGCCGAAGGGACGAGCCACAGCGTCAGCCCAGTCACCAGGGCATACATCGCCAGGAATAGGAAATAGGACCGCCAAATCCAACCTTCCACGCGGCGCTGCAAATCCCCCTCGGTCTTGAGGTGCAGATAGATTGCCCCATGCATGGCAAACGTGGCGACCGCGAAGAGCCCCGTCACCAGCGAGTACGGCCGCAGCAAATCGAGCGGATGGCCGACAAACTCGTGATCGGCCCCAATCGGCAGGCCGAGCATGCAGTTCCCCACGGAGACGCCATACAGGAATGTCGCCAGCGTGCTCGCCGCGCAAAAAGCAAAGTCGAACGTGCCGCGCCACGCCGGGTGTTTCACTTTGCTGCGGAACTCGATCGACACCGCGCGAAAAATCAGCGCCAGCAGCAAGGCCATGAACGCCAGGTAGAGGGCCGAAAAGGCGGTGGCATACGCTTCGGGAAAGGCGGCAAAGATCGCTCCGCCGAAGGTGACGAGCCAGACTTCGTTGCCATCCCACAGCGGGCCAATCGAATTCAGCAAAATCCGCCGCTCCGAATCTCCCCGCGCGCACAAATGCAAAATGCCGACGCCCAAATCGAAGCCATCCAGCACCGCATAGCCGACGAGTAGCACCCCTAGGATGCCAAACCAGATTAGGTGCAAATCCATCGCGAAGTTCCCTGACGCCAAAGGGGTAGCGGGCCTGGGCCGTACCTGCATGGTAGAATTCGTCCCCATGCAAGAGCAACCCGTCTCTCCGTCGCAGGCCGAACTGGTGGCCGAATTGCGCCGCCAGGAAGCGGCCATCGCCCTGGGAGGCGGCCCCGCCGCGAACGAACGCCAACACGCCAAAGGCCGGCTGACCGCCCGCGAGCGAATCGCGAAGCTGGTCGATCCCGGTGCTCCGCTAATTGAACTTGGCCAGTGGGCCGCTTTCGAGATGTATGCCCAGTGGGGGGGCGCGCCGGCCGCCGGAGTGATTACCGCCATCGGCATGATTGCCGGGCGGCGGCACATGGTGATCGCCAACGATGCCACGGTCAAAGCGGGGGCATTTTTTCCGATGACCGCCAAAAAGGTGCTCCGCGCCCAGCGGATCGCCTTTGCCAACCGGCTGCCGCTGACTTATCTGGTCGATTCGGCCGGGGTGTTTTTGCCGCTGCAAGAAGATGTGTTTCCCGACGAGGACGATTTCGGCCGCATCTTCCGTAACAATGCCGTTCTCTCGGCGGCCGGAATTCCCCAGTATGCGGCGATCATGGGGAACTGCGTCGCCGGCGGGGGGTATCTCCCCGTGCTGTGCGATAAGCTCCTGATGACCGAAGGCTCGGGCCTCTTTTTGGCCGGGCCGGCACTCGTCAAAAGCGCGATTGGGCAGGAAGTGTCGGCCGAGGAACTCGGCGGCGCGGCGATGCACGCCACCATCAGCGGCACCATCGACTATCGCGAGCAGGACGATCCCGCGTGCCTCGACCGCTTGCGAAGGCTAATCGGACTGTTGCCCGCCGATGGACCGCCGGCAGCGCCGTTCGCGCGCCACGCGAGTGCCGAACCGGCCCGGCCGGCGAGCGATTTGTACGACCTCGTCGCGGCCGATTTGCGGGCGGGCTACGAAACGCGCGACGTGCTCGCCTGCCTGCTGGATGCTGGTTCGTTCGACGAATACAAGGCCGAATTCGGCCAGTCGCTCGTTTGCGGAACGGCCCGCATCGGCGGCTTTCCGGTTGGCATCGTCGCCAATCAGAAGCACCGGGTGAAATCGGGGCGCGGCGAGTTTCAGTTCGGCGGCGTGCTCTATGTCGATGCCGCCGAGAAGGCGGCCCGCTTCGTGATGAACTGCAATCAAGATTGGCTGCCGCTCCTCTTTTTGCAGGATGTCAACGGCTTCATGGTCGGTCGCGATAGCGAGCGGGCCGGCATCATCAAGGCGGGGGCGAAGTTGGTGAATGCGGTGAGCAATTGCCGCGTCCCGAAGATCACGCTGCTGACCGGCGGCTCCTATGGGGCCGGCAACTACGCCCTCTGCGGCAAGGCGTTCGATCCGCGGTTCATCTTCGCGTGGCCGAGCGCCCGCTGCGCCGTCATGGGAGCGGCGCAGGCAACTGGCACGCTCGTCGAGGTGATGCTCGGCAGCCTTAAAAAGCAAGGGCGCGAGCCGGAGGCCCAGGAACTAGCCGACCTGCGGAGCCAGATTGCCGCCGATTATGAGCGGCAGACCGACGTTCGCTATGCCGCCGCTCGACTGTGGGTCGATGCGATTCTCGATCCCGCTCACACCCGCGCTACGCTGATCGAATGCCTCGCCATCGCCACCCGCCACGCCGCCGACGAGCCGTTTCGGGTCGGGGTGTATCAGGTGTGAGGCCAGTTGTCCTTTGTCATTAGTCCGTTGTCATTTGGTTTGCATCCAAATGACAAGTGACGAATGACCAAAGACATCCGCTTACAGCCCAATTCCCGCCAAATACCGCTCGGCATCGAGGGCGGCCATGCAGCCGGTGCCGGCGCTGGTGATGGCCTGGCGATAGTAGTCGTCGGCCACGTCGCCGGCGGCAAATACGCCGGGGACGCTGGTGTAGGTGCGCATCAGGGTTGTGTATTTGATGTAGCCCAGCTCATTGAGTTCCAGTTGCCCCTGGAGGAAGGCAGTATTGGGCGTGTGGCCGATCGCCAGGAAGAGGCCGCTGGCGGGAATTTCCTCCGTCCCCCCTTCCTTGTTGTTTTTGATTCGAATGCCAGTGACACCGGCTTTGTCGTCGCCGAGCACCTCGTCCACTTCGCGAAACACATGCACCTTGATCTTGGGATTGCTCGTTGCCCGCTCCTGCATGATTTTGCTGGCCCGAAAGACATCGCGCCGCAAAAGCATGTGGACCGTCGAAGCGTACTTGGAAAGGTAAGTCGCCTCTTCGACCGCCGTATCGCCGCCACCCACCACCAACAGCGGCTTGTTGCGAAAGCGCGGGAGGGCGCCATCGCACACGGCACACGCGCTCACGCCGCGGTTTTTGTATTTGCTTTCCGAGGGGAGGCCGAGATAGTTGGCCCGCGCGCCGGTGGCGATGATCAGCGTGTGGGCCTCCACCGTCTTTCCCTCCAGCGACGTGAGCTTGAAGGGCCGCTGTGACAGATCGACATTGACGATGTCGTCGGTGATGATCTTCGTGCCAAAATTCACCGCCTGCTGCCGCATCAGGTTCATCAGCTCCGGCCCGGTGACGGCGTGCGGATGCTCTTCCAGCGGCTCCAGGTAGGTATCGACGCGGCTCTTCTCGACGGCGCTGCGGATGTAGCCGTGCAAGAGGCCGGCGGGAAAACCCGGATAGTTTTCGACCTCGGTAGTTTGATTGAGTTGGCCCAAGGGGAGCGTGCCCGCGACGCGGTTCTCTTCGGTTTCGGCCCCCTCGAAGACGAGCGGTTCGAGGTTGGCCCGTGAGGCGTAAATCGCGGCGGCCCAGCCGGCGGGGCCGCTGCCGATGATGACGACGTGTTCTGCCATGACTCGAAAATCCTTCCCAAAGGCGTTGGTGCTGGTTTGCGAGAATTATAAGTGCGGGGGCAAACGGCGAAATAGCGTGTGGGCGTTGGCCGTGGTTTGCTCGGCGAATTCCGCCAGCGGCACGCCCCGGACCTTCGCCAGACACTCCGCCGTGTGCCGGACGCGGGCCGGCTCATTGGGCCGCTTCCCGCGAAAGGGCTCGGGCGACAGATACGGCGAATCGGTTTCGACCAGGATGCGATCGGCGGGAATCGACGCGGCCGTTTGTCTCAGGTCGTCCGACTTTTTGAACGTCACCATGCCGGCAAAGCTGATGAAAAGCCCCAAGGCGAGGAATTCCGCCGCTTCGGCCGGCGTGCCGGTGAAGGAGTGCATCACGCCGCGCAAGGGGCCGCGCCGCCGCGCTTCGCGGAGCATCGCCAGAATCTCGGCGGTGGTTTCGCGCTGGTGAATCACGAGCGCCAGGCCCGTCTCTTGCGACAGGCGAATGTGCCGGTCAAAATAGTCTCGCTGCACGGCCAGCGGCGTGTCTTTCCAGTACAGATCGAGCCCCGTTTCGCCCAAGGCGACGACCCGTGCTTCGCCCGCCAGGCGAACGACTTCATCCCAATCGCCCGGCTGGGCTTCGGCCGCATGGTTCGGGTGAATACCGGCCGACGCCCAGACTCCCGCGTTCGCCCGGGCAATGGCCAGGCAATCGCGGCTCGTCGCCGCATCGGTGCCGACGGCAAGCAGCGAAGTTACGCCTGCCGCGGCGGCCCGCTCGATAACGCCGGGCGCATCGGCGGCGAGTTGGTCATCGGCGAGGTGGGCATGAGTATCGAAGAGGAGCATGTCGGCCGCCAATCAGGCGTGCGCCGGGCTGCCCGCTAGTTCGTCCGCCAATTCCCGCAGATTATCGAGATGCCCCTTCGCTTCGCCGGCGATCTCGCGGGCGGCGGCCTGGGCGAAGGGGGCCAGGCTTAATTGGTCGGCGAGCCGGTCGCAAGCGGCGACGTGCTTGTGCTGCCGTTCGACGAGCAGCTTGACGACGTACGGCGCGTCCAGGTCGTGCAGTCCGGTGAACGCCATCGGAAACTCGCCCGGATCGACGAGCCCTCCCGCTTCGAGAATCAGCCCACCCAGTCGTTCTGCGGCGCGGATGTGGTCGGCGGCGATTTGGGCGATCACCGACCAGGCGTGCGGATGGCGATAGCGCTTATCGGGCGGAGCATAGTGCGAATACACGGCCAGCGACCGGTTGTGCAGCACGTACAGGCGATTCAGGATGTCGAGCGTGCTGTTGGCGGCCATGCGAGGGGCGGGGGTTGGCAGGGGGAGCGCTAAGAGAGCAGGTTCATCGCGGCGACCGTCGCCATCTGGCTGAGCCAATCCCAGGCGACGATGAGAAGGGCGGTGGGAACGGTAATCATCCAGAGAAATGCGCCAGCGAGCGACACATCGGAAAAGGTGCCGGCGGGACGCTGGTCGGGTTCGTCGTCGATCGTCATCACCTTCACCACGCGGAGGTAATAGAACAGGCTGATCGCCGTGTTCAGGCCCCCAATGATGAGCAGCAACAGCAGATAAAAGCCCGGCTCGCCGGCCGCTTCGACGCCGCGCCAGGCGGATACCAGCGATGCGAAAATGGCGAACTTGCCGATAAAGCCCGACAGCGGCGGCAAGCCAATCAGGCTGAACAGGATCAGGCTAAAGCAGACCACCGTGAGGGGCGAGCGGCGGATGAGGCCGGAATAGTCGGCGATTTCCTCGGTGCGCAGGGCATTCCGCAGGAACGCGACCACGGCGAACGCAGCCAGATTCATGAAGAGGTACACCGCGATGTAGATGGCGAGTGCCGCGATGGCTTGGGACGCCCCGACCTGATCGATTCCCGCCAGGGCGACGGCGGCCGCCACGGGCATCATCATGTACCCCGCGTGGGCGATGGTCGAATAGGCGAACAGCCGCTTGATGTTGGTTTGCCCATAGGCGGCGAGATTGCCGAAGGTGCAGGTGACAATCGCCAGCAGGGCGATGAGTTTGGCGATAAACGAACGGATGGGGGCGAGCGCGGCGACGGGCGTTGGCTCGGCGACGGCCGTCGCCGGATCAGCCGTGGCAGCGGCTGGCTCGGCGGAATCGGTTTCAGCCCCAGCGGCGGTGACGGGTTCGTCGGCGACGTTATAAACCGCGGCGGTTTGGTCGGTGGGGGGCTGCTGCTTCAGGGCGGCGGTTCGCGCGCCGGGGGCAACGCCGGCGGGAGCAATCGCGCTGACGCCGATGGCGACGCGCACCAGCAAGGCCAGCGCGGCCGCTTTGGAGGCGACGCTGAGGAAGGCATTGACCTCGGCGGTGGCTCCCTCGAAGACATCGGGGCACCAGAAATGGAACGGCACCGCCGACAGCTTGAACGCGAGGCCAACCGCGATCAGCAATCCCCCCAGGGCGAGAACCATGACCTCTTGGGCGGGAACTGGCGTGCTGAACTTCTCGGCCAGTTGCAGGGCGAGCGTCGGCAGGTGAGCGGTGTTCATCAAGCCGGCGATCAGGCTGATGCCATACAACATGACCCCCGCCGCGCCGGCACCATAGACCGAATACTTGAGAGCGGCTTCGCTGCCGAGCCGTTTTCCCTTCATCAGGCCGGCGAGCACGTACGACGGGACGCTCGCCATTTCGACCGCCATGAACACCATCAGCAGGTGGTTCGCCGAGGCCATTAGGCACATGCCGAGGGTCGAACCAAGCACGAGGGCGTAAATGTCGGGGGCGTCTTCGTGGTCGGGAATGCCGCTGAGCTTGGTGAACACGACAAACAGCACCGCGAACAGTAGCAACGCCGAGCGGATATAGACGGAGAACGTATCGTACACGAGCATCCCGGTGAAAATTTCCATCCGGGTGACGGCCGCGGGCAGGGCGGATTCGGCGGCGGTGAGGGTGCGGAGATGTTCCCACGGGGCGGCGAAATACAAAGCGGCACCGCTGCCGGCGAGGGCGATCCACAAGGTATCGATCCGCCGGCCGATGCGAAACAAGCGGACCAGCAGCATGACGAGGACGGTCGCGCAGATAACCAGCTCGGGCAGGAAAGCGCGGAGGCTGGAATCGGCGGCGGGCGCGCCGAAAACCTTTCCGGCAACGCCGCTCGTATCGACAATCAGTTGGCTGACAAGTTCGTGCAGGTTCACGGGAGGATTCCGTCTCGCTTAGCGGCCTTCACCGGGGGCGGGTGTATTCCCTGCAGCCGCCGCGGCGGGGGCATTTCCCGCCGGCGTCACGCTGGGGGCGGGGGATTCGTCGTTCATGCTGATCGCGCGGGGAGGCATTCCCGGTTCCTTGACCGTGCGGGTCCAGGTGGCCAGGTCTTGGGTTTGCTGGTCGATGGTCTTGTCCATGTATTGCAAGAGCAGGCCCGGAGCAACGCCGAACAGAATCGCGAAGGCGAGCAAGGTGACGGCGATCGTGTTCTCGCGGAGATTGCTGGGGGTGAGGTGGTCTCCATGCGGACCCTTATACTCGGCACCCAGATAAACCCGCTGCACGGCCCACAAGATGTAAGCCGCCGTGAGCACGACCGGAGCGGCGGCGAGAATGGCCAGGACAATGTTGAACTTCCACACGGAGAGCACCACGAACACTTCGCCGGGGAACCCGCACAACCCGGGTAGGCCGAGGCCGGCAAAGAAAATGCCCATCGCCACGGCGGTGTAGAACGGCATTTTGCCGAAGATGCCGCCGAATTCTTCGAGATTGCGGTGATGCACCCGGTCGTAGAGGACGCCGACCATGAAGAACATGCCAGCCGAGCTGATGCCGTGGGCGATCATTTGGAACATCGCCCCCTTCACCCCCATGTCCCAATACCAGGGGTTGAAACCATTGCGGGCGAGTGCCGACCAAACGCCGAGGCCCAGCACCACATAGCCCATGTGGCTGACCGAGCTATAAGCGACCATCCGCTTGAAGTCTTTCTGGGCGAGGGCGGCGAAGGCCCCATAGATCATGCTCACCACGCCGATGATGCAGATGAACCAGGCCAGATCGAATCCGCCGTGCGGGCAAATCGGGTAGCAAATCCGCAGAATGCCGTAGCCACCCATCTTCAGTAGCACGCCGGCCAGGATCATCGAAATGGGGGTGGGGGCTTCGACGTGCGCATCCGGCAGCCAGGTATGCACCGGCACGCTGGGCACCTTGATGGCGAAGCCGATGAACAGCAGCAGGAAGGCCCACCACTGCAGGCTCTCGCTCATTTGCGAGGTGTGCTGGCCGATCTGCTGCAGGGCCATGATGTTGAAGGTGTGAATCGGCGGCACGGCGGCGGCGATTTCGGCGGCTGATTTGCCTTCCTTGGCCAGGGCCTCGACCTTGTCCATCGCGGCGATGACGCGGTCGGCGGTCGTTTCGTTCAGGTGGCAACGGGCGAGGTGGGGCTTCAGCTCGGGATCGGACAAGTCGCTGCTGAAATACAGCATCAGAATGGCGATCAGCATCGGCACGCTGCCGAAGAGCGTGTAGAGGAAAAACTTGATGGCGGCATATTCCTTGCGCGGCCCACCCCAGACGCCAATGAGAAAATACATCGGCAGCAGCATCACTTCCCAGAAGACGTAGAAGAGGAAGAAATCGAGGGCCAGAAAGACGCCGAGCATGCCCGTTTCGAGCAATAGAAAGAGGATGCAATAACCTTTGACGTACTTCGTGATCGACCAGCTCGCCCCCATCGCCAGCACGCTGACAAAGGCCGTCAGCACGACGAGCGGAAAGCTGATGCCATCGAGGGCCATGAAATAGTCGATCTCGAACGACGGAATCCAAGCCAGGTTGAAGGCGTTTTGCAGGTCGGCTTTGGAAACATCAAACACTAGGGCCGCGTTCCACGCGCCGGGGACCAAGAGGCCAAACACCACGAGCGCGAGGACGACAATGGTCACGCCGAGCGTGAAGACGCGAATCGCCTCCGGCTTGTCGCTGGGAAAAAACGCGAGGAGCAGCGCGGCGAGAGCCGGCAGGAAGACAATCAGGCTAATCAAGGTAACGGCGGTCATGGTCTCGATCCCGTGGCGGGCGGTTGAGCGGTGTTAGCGGGCCAGCGTCGGGCTCCAAAAAAAGCTGATCAGCAGGAAAATGCCAATGGCCCCAATCACAATGAACATTACATATTGGCGGAGGCTGCCGGTTTGCACGCGGCGAAGGCCGACGCCGGTCGAGTAGGTCCAGGCGGCGAGCAGATTGATCGAACCATCGACGACCACCCGATCAGCGAGCAGATCCCAAATCTTGGAGAACCAGACGGTGGCGCTGGCCAGACAATCGAGGGCCCAATCAATCCAGTTCTTATCGATGCCGGCGATGAACCGCGAGAGGACGAGCGTGGGCTTTACAAAAATGGCGTGATACAGCTCGTCGAAATACCACTTGTTCCAGAGGATCGTGTAGATCGGCGCGAACTGGTGACGAATGTCGGCCGGATTGAGGATGCCGCGCCAATACAGGGCCGCCGCCAGGAAAATGCCCGCGAGCCAGGTGCTGGTGGCCATCAGCGTCACCGGGACGACAATCGTGAGGAATTGCGGATCCTGGTGGGCGAAATGCTCGTCCGGCCAGGTCCAGCCAATCCAGCGGCCGGTGTGGTCGGCGGCGGTCCCCAAGGGGCGAGCCGATTCGATCAGATTGGCGAGGCTGAGCGACCGGAGTGGGGAAGCTTCAGGCACCCAGTTGGGAAGAACTCCGTGCTCCACGATCAGGCCGCCGACGACCACGCAAACTAGCATCGTGATCGTCCAAGCCCAAGTGAGCGGCGGGGCGGCGGGCTCGTGGTGATGTTCGGCGTGCCCATGATCGGCATGGCTATGCGCGGGAGCATGGCCGTGGTCGTCATGGCCATGTGCATGGTCGTCGTGCCCGTGATGGTCGTGTCCGTGACCGCCGCCGCTGCTTTTGAACCAGCCCAGCTGGAAACCACGGGCCAGGAAAAAGAGCGCGGCAATCGCGAAAAAGCCGATGTATTTGAATTCCCACGCCACGCAGACCGCGAAAATCGCCAGGATGACCAGCGGAATGTGCATGATCGGCGGCGATTCGTGGGCATGGTCGTAGGCGTGCTCGTCGCGCGGCTGGCCGACGAACGTCATGAACCACATCCGGAACATGTAGCAGGAGGTCATCGCCGCGCCCCCCAGAGCCAGCACGAAGTAAATTCCCGACCAGGCCGAGCCGTTCCGCAGCCACAGCGAATAGGCCTGCTCCAAAATCGCGTCTTTCGACGTATAGCCGCTGAAACCGATGATGAACGGCACCGAGACGCCGGCAATCGCCAGGCAGCCGATGAGCATCGTGATGGCGGTGACGGGCATTTTGTGCCACAGGCCCCCCATCTTCCGCATGTCGTTCGTATGCACGGCATGGATGACGGAGCCGGAGCACATGAAGAGCAGGCTCTTGAAAAAGGCGTGGGTAATCAGGTGCATGAGCCCCGCCGCCCAGCCGCCAACTCCCAAGGCCAGCATCATCAGCCCGAGTTGGCTGACGGTGGAATACGCGAGCACCCGCTTGATATCGACGGCGGTGAAAGCGATTGACGCGCCCAGCAGCATGGTGATTGCGCCGATGGAGGCGATGACCAGCAGCACCTCGGGCGTGAAGACCGGAAAGAAGCGGCCGACGAGGTAAACGCCGGCCGCGACCATCGTCGCCGAGTGGACGAGGGCGGAAACCGGCGTCGGCCCTTCCATCGCGTCGGGAAGCCACGTGTGCAGCGGAAACTGCGCGCTTTTCCCCACGCAGCCGCAGAAAATGCCGATTCCAGCGACCACGAGAATCCAGTAACCATACCCTTCGGCTCGCCAGCCGGGAGTGCGGGAGGCGATTTCCGCCTCGGCATTGGCGAGGCCGCCTTCGGCCAGGGCGTGGTCGAGCGAAATCATGGCGACGGCCGAAACCCGCTTGGTTTGCGGATTGCCTTCTGAATCGAGCACTTCGACCGATTCCTGGGCGTCCGCCTGCACCATGCCGGCGGGGACGATCAGGGCGTGGTCGGGACCGGGGCGAACGAGGCTGAAAATGCCCGGCTCGACCGTTTGGTGCCCCTCGGCATCGGTGCGGGTGAGGTCGCCGAAGGCGAACGTGCCGAGCGTGGACCAGATGGCCAACAGGCCGATAATCATGCCGAAATCGCCGACGCGATTGACGATAAACGCCTTGTTCGCGGCGGTCGAGGCGCTTTTCCGTTCGACGTAAAACCCAATCAGAAAATACGAGCAGATGCCGACGAGCTCCCAGAAGCAGAACACCATCGCGATGTTGCCGGCGAGCACCAGGCCCAACATGCTGAAGCAGAAGAGCGACAGGTACTGAAAGAACCGTGGGAACCGGCCCGGGCGATGCAAATGCTTGCCATCTGAGAGGGTAACTTCGTGGTCGTGTACGTCGGCCAATTCATCGCTCATGTACCCCATTGCATAGCAATGGATAAGCGTGGCGATCAGCGTCACCATGCAGAACATGAGGACGGTGAGCGTATCGATGTAATAGCTGATCGTGACCCGCAGCGGACCGAACTGGCCGAGGGTGTAGTACTCCCCGGTGTAGGAGGCGGGAGGAGCGGCGTGGCCGTGGTCGTGCTCGCCATGATCGGTCGATTCGTGCCCAGCCGCGCCATGGCCCGAGTCTGCGTGACCATCGGCATGAGCGGCGCCTGGCTTGTCGTGGCCGTCGTGCTTGTCGTGGCCGTCGCGATTGGCTTCGCTGGTCGGCTGCGCGGCATTACCTTCCTCCGGCTTCTCGTCGGCGAAGGCGACGAAATGCGGGGGAATGGCGGGCGTAGCTTGCGCGTGGTCGGCGGCGTGGGCCTCGTCGTGTCCGCCGTGATGGCCCCCCGCCGGCCAGTGCCGGGGGAGCCAGTAGCCGAACAGAATGACAAAGGAAATAAGGCACGAGCCGCCGATGGCGCAGACGGCGATCAGCGCGGCGCTTTTGCCGAGCTTGTTGGCCCCGATCCAGATGACGAAAAACGAAAGGAGCGGGAGCAAAACCGCCCAGGCGTATAACGTCGGTAGCAGTGACGGGTCCATGCGCGGGTCAGCCCTTCAACTCGTCGGCATGATCGACGTCGATCGTGGCGTGATTGTTATAGAAGTTGAGCGCGATCGCCAGGGCCACCGCCGCTTCGGCCGCGGCCAGCACGATGACAAACAGGGCGATCAGCTCGCCATCGAGGCCGAGCGTCGTTTCGCGGAGGAACTTGCTGCCGAAGGCGACGAAATTGAGATTCGCCCCGTTCAGCACCAGTTCGATCCCCATCAGCACTCCCAGCGCGTTGCGCTTCGTGGCCATGCAGACCACCCCCGTGACGAACAGCACAGCGCCGACCGCCAGGTAGTGCGAAACAGTGATGGGAGTGGTAAAGGGATTCATGACGCTGGGATGGCGACTATTCCATTTGCGACCAGGCACTCGGCCGGCCGCTCAGGAGGAGCAAAATCGTGGCGGCAACGGGGACGAGCATGACCGCGAGGAAAATCCCCGCGCAGGTGCTCGTGCAGCCGGCATTGGACAGGACGAGGGCCTGGACGATGGGGACGATCACCAGGCCGACCACTCCCCACCGCTGCCAGAGCCAAACGACCGCGATCAGCAGGGCATTGGCGATAAACAACCCCCCCAGCGTCGGCAAGAGCCAGCCAGGATAGGCCGCCAGCGATTCCCCCAGCGACTTGAGCCAGGCATTCGTGGGGACGCCGTCCCCTTCGACGGGAATCGGGCTCGCCAGCAGCCAAAAGCAGGCCGCGGCGAGCAGCAGGTTGAACACCAAGCCTTTGACCAGCCCCACCGCGACGAAAAACGACCGCTTGCGATCGCGCGGCGCGGCGGCGGGAATGGCCGCCTGCAGGGCGAGGCCGCTGCCGGCACGCTTGGTGCGGGCCATATAGCCGGCACCAATCAGCACGACGAGCAGGTGCATCGAGACGATGACGAACGGCAGGAAGTAGCCGGACATCCCCTTGCGCAGCTGCTCGCTGGTCTCGTTGAGCTTATCGACCCGGACGCCCGATAAGGCGAGGCCAATGGGGGTGCTGGTGCGAGCCTCCACCAGGGCCACCTCGCCGCGATTGGCCCGCGGAGTGCGCCAGTCGTCCACGCTGAGAGCCGCCGAAAGAAGTGTATAAAGCAGGGCCGCGCCGACCGCGCCACCGAGCACCCATTCGCCGGCACTGGTTTGCATCGAGACAAACTTGGCCTGGGCGGTGAGCATGACGCCGAAAATCAAAAGCACCAGCGTGCCGCCGACATAGATCATCAGTTGCATCGCCCCGACGAACTCGGACCCGGCCAAAAAGAACAGGCCGGCGGTCGCACCGAGCGAGAGCGTCAGATAGAACGCCATGCGGACCACATTCGCCGTCGCCGCCACCGCCACGGCAAAGCCGCAGGCGACCAGGGCAAAAAAAAGAAACAGCACCGAATGCCAATCGATGGCGGCGAGGAGGATCATCGGGCGACCTCCTGGGCGAGAGCGGCCGCGGGCGGTGCAAGCGAGGTCGTCGTCGCGGGTGCCGGCTTATCGGCGGGCTTATCAGTTTCAGCGGCGGGCTTCGCGGGTTCTGCCGAGGGAGCTTGCGCGGGCTTCACCGCGGCTTGCCGCAGCACCCAGTCTTCGCGAACATCGGCCAAGGTGCGGCCATCGAGCGGAGCCATGTCATTGATAAACGGCACGCCGTTCAGCTTCCAAACCGTCGCCCCAATAAAGCAAATCGCGGCCAGCGGCACGCAGTATTTGAGGCAAACGGTGATGACCTGATCGATGCGGAGGCGCGGCAGCGTCCAGCGAACCCACATCATCACGGTCACGCCGAGGGTCGCCTTCAGGATGAAGTTCACCACCCCGGCGACCTGGGCGATGTAGCCCGTGATCCGCCAGCCGGTTTCCCCCTGGTCGTAGGCCCAACCCATGAGGTGGAAAATCGGAATCGGCCCGTTCCAGCCGCCAAAGAACAAAATCGCAGCGAGGCCCGACACGAGGAACATCGAGCCGTATTCGGCCATGAAGAAAAAGCTCCACCGCAGGCCGGAGTATTCGGTGTGGAAACCGGCGACGAGCTCGCTTTCCGCTTCGGCCAAGTCGAACGGGGCCCGGTTCACGCTGGCGACCGCGCAGGTGAAATAGACCCAAAAAACGGCAAAGGTGAACGGATCGTGAAAGATGAGCCAGTTGGTAAACAGGCCCGCCTGGGCCTCGCCAATGGTGACCAGGTTCATCGAGCCGACGATTAGCACCGGAATGACCACGCACAGCCCCATCGGCACTTCGTAGCTGACGACCTGGGCCGCTTCGCGCATGCCGCCGTAGAGCGACCATTTGGAGCCGCTGGCATAGCCGGCGAGAATGACGCCGAACACTTCCAGGCCAAGCACGGCGACGATGAAAAACACGCCGACGTTTACCTCTTGAGCCGCCCAGCCGTTGGCGAAGGGGAGGGCCATGTAGGCGGTAAAACTGGCGGCAAAGCTGACGTAGGGAGCGAGCTTGAAGAGGAGCGGGTCGGCGTCTTTGGGGGTGATGTCTTCCTTGGCGACGAGCTTGATGCCGTCGGCCAGGGTTTGCAGCCAGCCGAACCTGCCGCCGACGCGGGTGGGGCCCAGGCGATCTTGAATGCGGCCGGCGATTTTGCGCTCCATCCAGATGAAGACGAGCGCCCCGACCGCGACCACATGAATCAGCAGAACGATATGCACCGCCGCGGCGAGGCAATACGCCAGCCACAGGGGGACAAATTGGTTGAATAGCTGTGCCACGGTGTCGCGCCCAGGCCCGGCTGCCGTACCGAAAGTCTTGCCCCGCAAGGCTTTCGGCACTTGCTAAGCGTGCTGCTAATCCACTGACAGCACGCCAGCCAGCCGTGAAAGATTGTGAAATATGGCACAAAGTGGTCCGGATCGACAAGCCCCCGGCGGGAAAAAGTGGTGGGAGTCCGCGCCAGCCCATGTACCTGGCAAATTCTTGCATTCGGAACGGGCGACAGGACGGCGAGCAAGCGCTCCAATTCATCGTCGGGAATCAGGCGACGAATTGCGGTCGGGGCGTCCTCAGGACGCAGTCGCCTGCGGCTTACCGTTAAACCAGATACCGAATCAGGAAGCGGAGCTTCCAGGACTGGCGTTCCCAAGGGGACCTTGGGAACGAGGAAAGGAGGTCGTCGCCAGCAGCCCATCACCCCCGGCCCTTCTCCCCCAAGGAGAGAGGGGAGAGAAATGCTTAACGCTGATAGATCGGCAGGAACGCCTTATCGAGCTGCAGCATGATGAGGTTGCACGCGGTGACGTAGATGGGGCCGATGTTGCCGGACCAACTGCCGTCCCCTTGTTGGTCTTTGGTGATGTGGGCGTAGAGCTTGTCGCGGAAGGGATCCCACTCTTTATTTCCTTGGCGGTACATCACTTGCGAGTAGTAGAGATAGGTGTAATGCCAGTGGCCGAACGAATTGGGCCCTTCGCTCAGGTTTTGCAGGTTCTTTTTGCAATAGTCGAGCATGTCGGGCACGTGCTTGCTGTCGTAGTCGCCGGCGTTGTAAAGGGCGGCCAGGGCGGCGGCGGTGATTGCCGGCCGCGAGCTGCCGCGATTCCGCGAGCTATAGGAGATGCCCCCATCGGGATTCTTGCAGCCGTAGATGTAGTCCTTGGCCCGGTCGATCACTTCGCCCGGCACCACGATTCCGCCATTGCGGCAGCCGCGGAGGCCTTGGACTTGCGTGATGGTGGTTGAACCTTCGTCGAAATTGTTGCCGTCCTTGGCGCTGACATAGCCCCAGCCGCCGGAAGGAGTTTGGGCCTTGCCGCTGAAATCGCACGCCTTGGAAAGGGCCTCGATCAGCTCGTCGCGGCGCTCTTCGTCTTCCTCTTCCCCCAGCACCTGCGACAGGAAGAGCATCGAGAAGCCGTGGCCGTAGGTATAGCGATTATCGGACTGCGGATCGCCGATGAGGCCGTTGTTGCGGAGCTTGCCGAGCAGGTAATCGACCGCCTTGCGGATGTTTTTGGCATACGGGCCTTGCACGGTGGTCGAGCCGCTGCCGATGAGGGCGGTGCCGGCCAGGGCGGTCATCGCGGCCGGGTAGCCGCCGGCGGTCCAGTGGCCCAGGGACGACTGCGTCCGGGCAACCCACTTCAGCCCTTTTTCGATGGCCGCCTCGGTCTTGGGGTCGTTCTTGGCGGCCTCCGCCCGGCGCGGCAACCTCTGCGAAAAGGCCAACCCCCCAGCAGCGGCACCCAAGGTTTGCAGGGCCTGACGACGATTCAAAACGCTCGGCATGACGATCTCCGGCGAGCTGGGGGGACGGACGGCACAACCCATTATCGAACGTAAGTCCAATGTTTGCAACGGAAATTGCGCCTCGCGGCAGGGGCGAAGAGAGGGCCGCAAGCCTTGAGTGCCGCGAGAGGCGGGCGAGGTTCACGGCCCGCGCGACGCTTCGGACCCGCGGCCGCGCAAGGCTCGCGACGGGGGCGGCACGACCGAGCGCGGCTTGCCCCGCCAATGGAGCAGCAGCAACACGGCGGCCAGGACGATGGGAGTCGAAAGCCACGCCGAAGAGTCGGCGGCCAGGCGGTTCTCGGCCGTGCGGACAACCTCAAAACCGGCCTGAAACATCTCATCGGTCGATTGCCGCCCCGCCCGCACGGTGGCCGACGGATCGGGATTGTTCGGATTGGCGGCCGTGTTGTCATAAACGGCCGTGCAGCGGAGCGTCGTCCCCCGCGGCAGCGGCTTTGGCACAGCGAGGACATAGCGATGCTGCCAGGCGAAGTCGTAGCGCGGCACATCGAGCAGGATTTCGACCCGGCCACTCGCATCAATCGCCTCAAACAGCATCGATTTGCCCCGCAGGTGCATGTGCGGATAAAGAGCGAGCAGCGTGAAGTCGTCCTCAGTGGTCCACTCGTGCCGGACGGTAGTCTGCTCGCGCGGCGGAATGCGCAGCTCGTCGTCGAGGATCAATCGCGTTGCCGCTTGCTGGCGGACGGTGCGCGGATCGGCGAGCGCGAGGGCGAGGCTGCTTTGATCCTGTTGCGGCGTGCCATTGGGCTGATAATGGACCGACAGCACGATCTTCCAGCCGGCGGGAACGACCTTGGCCACTCCCGGCGGCCAATCGGTGACGGTATTCCCCGGCACGGTCATCGCGAGGTAATGATCGCCGACGTTGTTGAGATAGACCGTGTCGCGCTCGCCGCCAGGGGGACGCAGATAGACATTGATGTGATGCACCACCGCCGGGCTGCCAGGACGAATCTCGACCGCTTGAATCCAAGTATCGCCGGCAAAGCCGGGATCGAGCTCGAACTCCTGATAATCGAGCACTCCCTCGGCGGGGACGGCAAAGGGGCGAGGCATCGTCAGCACGCGGTCGGCACGAATTCGCCAGCCTTCGGCAAACGTCGGTGGTGGTGGCTCGGCGTTTCCTCGCGGCGCGCCGGCATCGATCCAGGCCAGCAGCGTCTGTTTCTCGGCGGAGGTGAGCGAGCGGTCGTTGGCGAAAGTCCCATGCTTCGGATCGGCGTGCCACGGCGGCATGCGGCCGTTTTCGATCACCTCGCGCATCATCGGCGTCCAGCCGACGGTGTCGCGATAAGTGACCAGCGAAAACGGCCCGATTTGCCCCGGCCGATGGCATGCGGCGCAGCGACGGTGCAAGATCGGGGCGACCTCGGCAAAGGTGACCGAGGGATCCGCGCTCGGCTGGCCGGCCGCCAGCTTCAACTTGCAGCCGGTGGCGGTGGCGTGGGGAATGGATACCCCCTTGCCGGCCAGAACCTCGCGGATTGCCTCTTCCAGGTCGCGGCGCGTCGGCGCGGCGCGATTGGTGCCGGGGGCATATTGGTCGTCGATCCGGCCGGAATAGGCGATTTTGCCGCCGACGAGCAAGAACACTTCGGGGGAGCGCGTCGCGCCCAGTCGCCTGGCCTCGCCGGCTTCGTCGCGAACGAGCGGAAACGACAGCCGCCGGGCAAAGGCCGCGATTTGCTCTGGCCGATCTTGCGGACAGGGATCGACCGCCCGAAACCGCACCGCCGGATAGCGCTCGGCCAGCTCGTTCAATCGCTCGGCATAGAGCCCCGCCAGCGGGCATTGCACGCCGAGGACAACGACCACATCGGCATCAAGGGCCGAGAGCGACAGCAAAGCGAGAATGCAACCCATGAGAAACCATAGGTTGCCGCGGCGCAAAATTTGGGGGACCGATTGGCGTCCGCAAGTCTCGCAAAACCCGCCTAACCGGCAGCGACGGGAATTCCGGCCGAGATGGTCACCAGGATGCTCTTGAAGGCGGGCGTTTTCGATTGCGGATCGGCGGTGCGGGGGACGAGGACGTTGGCTTCGGGATAGTACATCAGGGCGTTGCCGGGGCGAATCTGGTCGAAGGGACGAACGAGGATCCCATCCATGCGGCCCGTTTCATTGCTGATGGTGACGCGCTGGTTTTCGACGAGGCCGAGGCGGGCGACATCGTCGGGATGTAGCAAAATCACATCCCGCCGCGTCTGGTGGCGATAGATGTCCTCTTCCTCATAGACGACCGTGTTGAATTGCCCCTCGCTGCGCACCGTCATCAGTCGCAGTTCGTTTGGCCCGCCGCGCAGCTCGGGGAGCTCGTGCGAATGCAAGATCGCGCGGCCATCGGGGGTGGGGAAGCGCGGTTCGTGAATCGTGCGGCCGGGGATGTGAAACTCTTGCTTGGTCTGACTGATCGTGGCTAGCTGCTCGAAGCCGGGAATGACTTTGGCGATGGTCTCGCGGACGCGGCCGGTGTCGGCCATCGCGCCCCAATCGACCGGGCCGCTGGGGAGCACCTGCCTGGCGATGTCGGCGATCACTTGCACCTCGCTCCGCGGCCCCTCATGCCGAGCGGGGCCGCCATCCGACAGGCGAATGTAGTTGAACATCGACTCCTGCGTGGTGGGCTGCGGCTCTTCGTCGCGAGCCAGCACGGGGAGAATGATCGTTTCCTTGGCTAGTCCACACGAGTGCGTCGTGTTGAGCGTGGTGTTCAGATAGACGATCGTATCGAGCTGCGCCAGCGACTGGCCGGCATATGTCGCATCGGGGTTCGAGCCATACAGGTTGCCGCCGAGGCAAAAGCCCATCTTCAACTTGCCGGCATGTGCCTCTTCCATGCAGCCGAGCGTGTCGAGGCCGGGGGCCGTCGGCAGCTGGACGGCGAACTCGCGTTCCAGCGCCTGAAAGACCGCGTCCTTCAGTTTCGGCGTCACCCCGACGCTGCCGATCCCTTGCACGTTCGAGTGGCCGCGAATCGGCATCAGGCCGGCATTGGGGCGGCCGACCATGCCCCGCATCAGGGCGAGATTGGCGATGGCCTGCACATTGGCGACGCCGTGGGCGTGGTGGGTGATCCCCATCGTCCAGCTAAAAACGACCTTTTTCGCGGCGGCGTAGCGCTCGGCAATTCGATCGATCTCAGCCTGCGATACGCCCGATTTCTCGCGGATTTCGCTCCAGGGCAAGGCCCGCAAATAGGCCAGCCACTGCTGGTGGCCATTGGTGTGCGACTTGAGGAACGCCTCGTCCTGGGCCCCCATTTCGTCGATCCGCTTGGCGATGCCCGCGAGCAGGGCCAGGTCGCCGCCGATGTGCGGCTGCACATAGAGCGTGGCGATTTTCGTCCCAAACAGCAGGCTCCACGGATCGCTCGGCACGCGGAAGTTGACGAGCCCCGTCTCGACCACCGGGTTGATGACGATCACCTCGCCCCGCCGCTTGCGGACATGCGCCAAGCTGGTCATCAGTCGCGGGTGGTTGCTGGCCGGGTTGCCGCCGATGAGAAACACGAGGTCGGCATGTTCCAGGTCTTCGAGCGTGACGGTCGCCGTGCCGGTGCCGAGCGAGGTTTGCAGGCCGACGCCACTGGCCTGGTGGCAATAGAAGCTGCAATTGTTGACGTTGTTCGTGCCAAAGAGCCGGGCGAAAAGCTGCAGCGAAAAGCCCGCCTCGTTGCTGCTGCGTCCGCTGAAATACCAAAAGGTTTGCTCGGGGGAGAGCGACTGGAGCTTGTTCACGATCCGGGCGGTCGCGTCTTCCCAGGTGATGGGGCGATAGTAGTCCTGCCCCTGCTCCAGCACCACGGGCTGCACCAGCCGGCCGCACGATTCAAGGTCATAAGGCGAGAAAGCCTGCAATTGCGGCACCGCATAGGTGCTCCAAAATTCGGGCTTGATCGCCCCTTGCATGTCGGAGGCCATCGCCTGCAGCGACTTTTTGCAGAACTCCGGAAAGCTCCCCGCCTCGTTGACCATTCCCCCTTTTTGCCCCCCCATGCCCAGAGCGCAGGTTTTGCAGGCATTGCGGGTGCGCATGGCTTTCCAAAAGCCCCACAGGCCCCCCATTTGGCGACTTTTCTTCAGCGTGTAGAAAATCGCCCGCCAACCGCCGCCACTGGTCATCTTTCGCATGAGCCAATCTTACCACGCACGGCGGATCGCTCAGGCGTCAAGTCCCAAATACTCGGCGGGAAGCTCGCTGAGCATTTCTTCGGTGCTGGTGATCCCCTGGGCCACCTTGAGCATCGCGCCGCGATGAAACTCGACCATGCCGGCGGCAATGGCGGCCTTCTGGATTTCCTCGGCGGGGCGCTGGTCGAGAATCATCTGCCGGAGTTGGCGGTTGAAGGTCATCACCTCGAAGACGCCGACGCGGCCCAAATAGCCCTGCTGCCGACATTGCTCGCAGCCGCTGGGGCCATAGATGAATTTGCCCAGGCCGGGCTCGAGGAGCGATTGCACGTCGGCAAAGGTTTGCGGCGATTCGCTGATGTCGTAGGCCGCCCGGCAGTTTTGGCACAGCATGCGGACGAGCCGTTGGGCAATGACCCCCAAGAGGCAACTGCTGAGGAAATAGGGATTCGTTCCCAAGGCCCGCATGCTTTGGATTGCGCCGGCGGCAACCGGGGCGTGCAGCGTCGCGAGCACGAGATGCCCGCTGTTGGCGGCCCGCACCGCGGTCGAGGCGGTGTCTTCGTCCCGAATTTCGCCGATCATGATGACATCGGGCGCTTGCCGCAAAATGTTCCGCAGCAGCTCGGGAAAATCGACCCCCAGCCGTGAATTGACCTGCGATTGTCGCACGCCGGCAACGGCATACTCGATCGGGTCTTCGATGGTGTTGATCTTGCGCGTGCCGCTATGCAGGTGCTGGATGCAGGCATAGAGCGTGGTGGTTTTGCCGGTGCCGGTCGGTCCGGTGACGAGAATCAACCCGCTGGGGCTGGCCAAGAGGCCGGTGATTTTGTTGTAGTCGTGCCGCGAGAGGCCGAGGCTATCGATGGTTCGCAGCCCTTGCTTGCGGTCGAGGATGCGGGCGGCGAGGTCTTCGCCATAGATCGTGGGAATGATGTTGAGCCGCAGATCGATCCGGCCCCCTTCGAGTTCGACGATCCACCGACCCTCTTGCGGGCGGCGGCGCTCGGCCAGGTCCATTCCGCCCATCGTCTTGAAGAAGTTGATGAGATGCTTGCCTTGCTCTTTCGAGACGGCGGCGATCTGCTCGATGTTCCCCATGTTGCGCATGGCGATTTTGCACGAGCCTTCGTCGGTCAGCAGGAACAAATCGCTGGCCCGCATTTCGGCCGCTTGGCGCACCACCGCTGCCGTGGCCGCTTGGGGATCGAGGTCGGTCAGGTCGGCCGGCTTGAAATCGATCGGCTCGTCGCTCATCAGGCAACTCCTGGGGTGGTGTCGATCTCGAACACGCTGTCGAGCTTCAGCAGCTTCAGCACGTTGACGACAATGGGAGCCGGCCGCCGCAGCACCAGCTTGCCACCCGACGATTTCGCTTGTTTATGACACTTGAGCAGCCAATTCACGCCGCTCGAATCGAGGAGCGTCGCCTCGCTCAGATCGAGCGTCATATTGCGGGCATAGCAGTCGCTGCCGGCGATTTGCGCCAGGGCGTCGGCGGTCATGGCGGTGGTCTTTTGCGTGACGGGGCCGGCAATCGAGACGACACAACCGCTGTCGTCTTTCGGGCCAAGCGAGAGTTTCATGCGGCGATTCCGTTGCGAATAGAGGCGTCGCGAACCGGTCGCAATCTACTGGTCGCGAAGCGGCGCGGCAAGCGGCGCGGGGAGGAACCCACCGGCATTTACACGGAATTCACAGTTGCGGCGACTGGAGGCTCCGTCGCGGCGGTTGGCTGGGGACTGGGCGGCGGAGGGAGCGCGTGATCCACCTCGAAAACCGCCTCCAGCTTCAGCACGCGCAGGACATTGGCGATAACCGGGTGCGGCCGGCACAGTGTCAGTCGCCCCCCTGCCTCGCGAATGCGGCGCTGGCAAGTCAGCAGCCAACTGACCCCGCTCGAATCGAGATACGACGTCTCGCTCAGATCCAGCCGCACCTGCCGGCGATACCCTTCGGGACCAAGCAGGTCGTAAAGCGGATCGCGATGGCTGATCAAATCTTGCTGGGTGACCCGTCCGATGATATCGACCCGAACCGCGGCAGCTTCATCCCGCGCAATCGAGAGCTTCATGGCGGCAGCACCCGTGGGAAGAGGCGACGATCCGGTCGAGGGGGCAGCCATAGTGTACGCCCGCCCGGAGCGCGACACAAGCAACAGCCCCCTGCTAGCACCCGCGACTTCGGGTTGCTGGCAAGCGGCGAACCGTCGTACAATTCGGTTCGTAGCTGATCGAGACCCCCCTTTCGTCAAGGATGACGTAATGACCGCTTCGGCCGCGCGCAGTCAGGATGCTTTTGGCCCGCACGATCGCTTGCGGTTGGGGCGCGAGATCGTCGCCAGCGAGGGGCAAGCCCTCCTCGCGCTCGCGGCCTCGTTGGGAGATGAATTTCTGCAAACCGCAGACCTGCTGCATGAGTGCCGCGGCAGCGTCATTGTCAGCGGCATGGGGAAGGCCGGCCTCGTCGGGCAAAAGATCGCCGCCACCTTGGCTTCGACCGGCACGCGAAGCCATTTTTTGCATCCCGGCGAGGCGATTCATGGCGACCTCGGCCGCATTCACCGGGACGACGCGGTGCTCATTTTGTCCTTCAGCGGACAGACCGAAGAGATCATCCGCCTATTGCCGGCGCTGGGTCAACTGGCGGTGCCCGTGGTGGCGATGACCGGCCAGCCAAATAGCCCGCTCGCTAAATCGGCGGCCGTCACGCTGCACCTCGGCGCGATTCGCGAAGCGTGCCCGCTGGGGCTGGCCCCCAGCACCAGCACCACGGCGATGCTCGCCCTGGGAGACGCCTTGGCTCTCGTCATCAGCCGGATGCGCAATTTCACGACCGAGGATTTTGCCCGTTTTCATCCCGGCGGCAGCCTGGGGCTGAAGCTGGCGAAAGTCGAGGAGGTGATGCGACCCGCCGAGACTTGCCGCGTCGCCCGCCACGATCAAAGCGTGCGGCAGGCGCTGGTCGCCCAAAGCCGGCCGGGCCGCCGCACCGGCGCGATCATGATCGTCGATGAGTCCGGCCGCCTCGCTGGCATCTTCACCGATAGCGATCTGGTTCGTTTGCTCGAAGGAAACCGGGACGACGCGATCGACGGGCCAATCGCGGCAGTGATGACCCGCTCTCCCGCTGCGGTGCCGGTCGGCACGCGGCTGGCAACGGCTTGCGAAGTGCTGGCCCAGCGGAAAATCAGCGAATTGCCGGTGGTCGATGGCGACAGCCGGCCGGTCGGGCTGATCGACGTGACCGATATCGTCGGCGCCCGGCCGATTTCCGACAGCCAGCCACAATCGAACGGTTCGCAGCGACTGCGGGTCGTGGCCCCGCCGGAATGGTCCTCGGGGGGTAGTCACGAACCCGCCAGCGCCGACGAAAGGACCGCCTGACATGAAACTCAACGAACGCTGCCGCCGGGTCGAGCTGATCCTGTCGGATGTCGATGGCGTCCTCACCGACGGCGGCATCTGGTACGACAATCAGGGGGTCGAGATCAAGCAGTTTCACATCCGCGATGGCCTGGGAATCAAGCTCTGGCAGCGGGCCGGGTTTCGCTTCGGCATCCTCACGGCGCGCACTTCGCACATTGTCAAGTTGCGGGCGGCGGAATTGGGCATCGAGGTCGTGCGCCAAGGCTTCGAAACCAAGCTCCCCATCGCCATCGACCTGCTCCGCGAGCTGAATCTGACGGCCGAGCAAGCCTGTTACATCGGCGACGATTTGACCGATTTGCCGGTCATTCGGCATGTTGGCCTGGGGGTTGCCGTGGCCGATGCCGCCGCCGAAGTTCGGGCCGCTGCCGGTTATATCACGCAGACGCCCGGCGGCCGGGGTGCGGTGCGCGAGCTGGTCGAGCTGATCCTCAAGTCCAAATCGCGGTGGGACGACGTCATTCAGAGGTACGTGGGATGAGTGGGTTTCAGGTTTCAGGTTCCAAGTTCAAGGTTAAGAATTGGCGACCTCAAACTTTGAACCTTGAACTTTGAACCTGGAACGCGAAAAAACACGCCGTGATTCACCTGCGCCGCTATTTCGTCGCCCTCGCCGCCGTGCTGCTGCTGTACGGCGGCTATGCCTATGGCGTCGCGCCACTGATGGCGCCTCCCCCCGCGCCGCCCCGGTCCGAAGTTGTTCCCCTCCCCCCGCTCGCCGAAACCGGCACCACCCGCGTCGATTTCGCGCAGCTCTTTCCGCCCGGTTCGTGGGAGCTCGACAAACCCAAAGTGGTCGAAACCGAGCAAGCCATTCTGCTCATCAAGGACTATAAACCCACCCCCGACGGCAAGCTGGAGCTGAACCCCTGCACGCTGATCTTCTTCGCCTCGGCCGGCCCCGCCGCGCCGGGCCAGCCAGCCACCGAGCGGCCGATCATTTTGCAAGCGCCGGCGGGTGCCATGCTGCAGTTCGACCGGCCGCTGAATATCGCCAAGGCGCAGTTTGGCCAGCTCACCGGAGGCCGCCTCGAAGGAGAAATCACGATTCGCGGCCCCGAATCGGCTCCCGGTGCGAACGACGCCCTGCTCATCACCACCCGCAACGTCCAGCTCGACCGGCAGCGCGTTTTCACGCCGCACGACGTGAATTTCACCTACGGCAGCAGCTTTGGCAGCGGCCGCGATCTGACGATCGCCCTCTTGCCGGAAAATCCCGACGCTCCCAGCGGCCAAGCGGGCATCGGCGGGATTCGCTCACTCGCGCTGGCCCGGCTCGACCGGCTGCACATCGAAACCGGGGGCGCCAACATCCTGCCGGGCAAAGCGGGAATGCCCGGCGGCCCGGCGGCCAGCGGTCCGGTCGAAGTGACTTGCCGGGGGCCGTTCCTGTTCGATTTTCTGGAGCGGGTGGCGATGTTCGACGACGCTGTCGAAGTGCAAAAGCTGAATCCCGCCGGCCCCCCCGACATGCTGCGGGGGGAGCGGCTGCTTCTCTATTTCGCCGGCCCGGCCACGGCCAAAACGAAGCCCGCCGCGGGGGAGCCTACCGACAGCCAGCCCGCCGCGCGCGGGAAGCCCGCGCAGCCAGCCATCGAGCGGATCGTTGCCACGGGCAGCCCCGTGACCCTGGTCGCGCCGTCGTCCGCCACCAGCGTGTCGGGAGCGAAGATCGACTACTCGCTCGCCAAACGCCGCCTCGCCTTGGTTCCCAGCGAGAGCGTGCGGCAAGTTTCGCTGCGGCAAGAGCAGGGGGAGTTCGTCGCCCGCGAGCTGGAATACGAAATGGCCGAGCGGGGAAAGCTCGGCCTGTTGTGGGCGGCCGGACCGGGGGAGCTGACGATGGTGCAAGTTCGCGGCGGCGAGAAACAAACGCTCGTCGCCCGCTGGAACAAAGAGCTGCGCATCCGTCCGCAAGATGCCGGTCATGTCATTTCGCTGCTCGAAATGGCTTCGATCACCGCCGAACCGCAGGGGCGCTTCGCCGCCGACGAATTGCACCTGTGGGTCCGCGAGGTTCCCGCCCCGCCGTCGTCCAAGCGGGCCGAGCGCTCGCCTCCCACCCCCGAAGTGTCGGCGGAGCTGACCCCCGCCGCAGCGGCCGAGACCAAAACGATGCTCATCGCCGATCGCCTGCTCGCGACGGGGCAAGTGGTGTTTGATTCGCCGCAACTGCACGCCGAGACGGCCGAGCTGAAGGCCTGGTTTCAGCAGGTGTCCCCCGAGGCGCTGGCCGCCGGACCGGCCAGCGACTCGAACCGGCCCCGAAATCCCCCGCGCCAGCCCACCGCCGATCCGCGCCGCCTGCCGCCGGAACCCGCCGCCGACGCGGCGCCCACGCAGCACTTCACCGTCCGTGGCGGCACGATGCAGATGCAAGTCATCATGAGCGGACCAACGGCACAACTGGAGGATTTGACCATCGAGGGGCGGGTCGAGATCGATGAAACTCGCACCGCCGAAGCGGGGCAATTGCCGGTCCGCGTGCGGGGAGACGTGCTCACGCTCCGTGGCGGCACGACCCCGCAGTCGCGGATCGATGTCGTTGGCAAGCCGGCCGAAGTGAGTGGACGAGGATTGACGCTGGCCGGCGGCGCGGTGCATCTGGCCCGGGCGGAAAACCGGGTTTGGATCGACGGCCCCGGCGAGGCCCGCCTGCCGATTCCGAGCCAATCGCCCGGCCCCGGATTGCCGGCCCCGCCGCCGCAAATGGCGAATGTCGTGTGGCAACGGGAGATGAATTTCGATGGGCAGACGGTCGAGGTTGGGGGCGAAGTGCAGGTGCGCACTCCCACGCAAACCGCTACCTGCGAAACCCTGGCGGCAGCGCTGGCGAAGCGGATCGACTTTGCCGCCCCCCAAACCGACGCGCCGGCGGAGCTCGCGCGGCTCGCGCTCGATGGGGGAGTGTTCGCCGAGAATAACGGCCTCGACGAGCGTGGCCAGCGCGTCTCGCTCGATCAGCTGCAGGTGAAAAACCTGGTGCTCGACCGGGCCGCCGATACCATTCGCGCCGAAGGGCCGGGCTGGGTCAGCACCACGCGCCTGGGAAGTGCCGCCGCCATTCCCGGCTCCCCCCCCCCGCCGCTGCCGATGCCCACGGCCCCCGGCCAGCCGCTGGCCAACGTGCCGCCGGCGCTCACGTATGTGCATATCGCGTTTGAGGGGGGCATTGGGGGCAGCATCAGCCAGCGGCGGATCGAATTCCAGAAGCAGGTTCGCACCACCTATGCTCCCGTGACCGACTGGAATCAGCGGGTCGTGGCCGAGCGGCTGTCGGACCTGGGCGAGCGCGGGGTGCTGCTCACCAGCGCCAAGCTGACGGTAATTGAAATGCTCGACGGACGTCGGCGGTGGATCGAAACGCAGGCCAGCGGCAACGCGGTGGTGGAGGCGGCGACGTTCACCGTGCAGGCACCGCTGATCTCGTTCAGCAGCGATAAGGAAGTGCTGACGCTCGAAGGAGACGGCCACGCCGACGCGGAACTGTGGTATCGAACCATTCCCGGCGAACCGAGCTCCTATGCCGCCGCCCGCAAATGGCGCTATTGGCTGCGGACTGGGATGTTCGATGTCGAAGACGCACGAGTCTTCGATCTGAACAACCCCGGCGGCAAATTCCGCCTGCCGGGGGGCCGGCGGTAGTGGCTGGGGAAGGTCTCGCCCCCGTTGATCATGACGATTCGGACGTCCCCTTTTCTGGCCCCCCTTCTCTGCCCTCGGTTTGGCCCCTCGCGGGCTCGGGATTGCAAGCAACCCTGGGCACCCGAAATTTGCAATCGATCCGCTGCCGATGTCCGTGCCCCAACGGGGCAACCCGTGCCAGCCCAGGCCGCAGGCCTGGGTCACCGGGGCAAAAAGGAAATAAGCCCCCACGGGGCGCGGGTGGCGGGGAGAATAAAAGGGGACAGGTCCATTTGTTGGCCGCACGATGCGTTAAATATGGGAAGAATAAAAGGGGACAGGTCCGAATGCCACGAAGATAAGCCGAAGGTCTTGCGGCGGAGGGGGTTAGGTTCGCTAGCGGGCGGAGGGAGTTGGGCTGGATAAAACACCCTGGCCTCCGGGAAAATGAGGAGAATAAAAGGGGACAGGTCCATTTGTTGGCCGCACGAAGCGTAAAATATGGACCTGTCCCCTTTTTGACCTCCCCTTTTTGACCTCCCCACGGGGCGCGGGTGGCGAACCGCGGGCGAACCCCGTATCGCCGGGAACATTGCGCCCCTCCGGGGCTTTAAGGTCGTTGCCTCGCCAGGCGACCCAGGGCGTTGCCCTGGGCTGTCACAAGTCGGCCCGTTGGGCCGCAAGCGGGTAGCCCACCTTGCTGGGAAGCTGGGCGGGGGAGAGGCACGATACCAGTCACGCAGAGCCTGAGCGTTCGAGTTGGCAACTGGTTGTCACCGTAGAGAATAAAAGGGGACAGGTCCATTTGTTGGCCGCACGAAGCGTTAAATATGGACCTGTCCCCTTTTTGACCTCCCGGATTCCAGGACGGCTCATTCAGACTCACCCACCAGCATCATCCCCATGATTCAACCTACCGCTATGCACCCACGCACCACTGCCACGCTTCAGAAACTTGAAAATGCCGATTGGTTTGCTTGTGTCGGCGTAAGGGACGCAACGTCGGCCAAGATTCTATCGTCTTGGAAAGAAGCAATCGAGCATTGTAGTTCTGTCGAGTGGGAGAACCTGTGCCTTGAAGCTTCTAATCAGTACCGTGAGAGGGTGCTGGAAAGGTCGAAGGAACGATACAACCAATGGAATGACATCATTGCTCAACTGAAGCCTGTGACCGAATCTCTTGTCCGTCGAAAGATCGAAGCGGTGGTTCGTGAGCATGGCTTACCCAAGGTCTTCGAGGACACGGTTCAGTGGGACATCCTTGGTGTCTGCATAGAGGCGGAACACGCCGACGTTTACCAGCCTGGTTACCATGCAAGCCAGGCATTTTGGTACGTCAAAGGGCATTTTCCGTGCGGCTGGGAAGGCGAGTTCCCGAAGGGCAAAATCATCATTTACTGATTTGCATTGTTGGAATGCCAAAGAAGAACGTAACCGTTCACGCCCTGAGGAGAATAAAAGGGGACAGGTCCATTTGTTGGCCGCACGAAGCGTTAAATATGGACCTGTCCCCTTTTTGACCTCCCCACTCCGCGTGGCGCCGCATTTCAGATCGCCCCTGCCCCTGCGTGTGGAACTGATGAATCAGGCCCAAGACTGGCGGGGGAGTTCGCCGCGGTGGTACATTCGGCGGGATACGGAAGGACTGCCAATCGCCTGGACCGACTGACCACCCGCTGTTGGGTACTATCGCCAGAATGCCGCCATTGGAGAGCGCCTCTTCCTGGCCGAGGTTGCGAGCAACCTCGGCTACCCGCGGGGCTGGTGAACTATTTCGTTCTGTCGATGAGATGAAACAAGAGACTGTATGCGTTACCACGAATTGTTGAACAACCATCCGCGCGTCGAATTTGGTGACTTGAGACTGTTCGGGTTGCACCGAGGAGGCCCCCCCGAATTCCTTCGTTGGTCAGGCTACCTAGATGACGCTTTTGATTACCCACGTCCACCTCGCGACCAACCGCAACGGTACTACACCGATCCCCATCGGAGTTATGTCGCAATCCATCGCCTTAATCCAGACGGAACCCTTACACTAATTGGCTACAAGTATTTCTATCCAAAGCCGTCAACAGTAGATATACAGGAATCGGCATCAATTCAAATTGAAGAAGATATTGTTAACCAACTCATTACAGGCGATTTCGATATGATTCTTCAATCACCTGAGTCCGATGGATGGACCTTCGTGCCGTTTAGTGACGGGCAGATCATTGAAGATCGAACTCGGTGGTTTGTCTGACCGTTGCCCGAAATGCGATATAACTATGCGGGAGAATAAAAGGGGGAGAATAAAAGGGGACAGGTCCATTTGTTGGCCGCACGAAGCGTTAAATATGGACCTGTCCCCTTTTTGACCTCCCTCCTATCGACTGCTCCGCGAGGCCAACAAAAAACCTTGAAAGGGGTGGTTGCAAGCAACCCTGGCCACCCGCGGATGGATACGTTAATACCAGCCTAGCTTATCGACCTGACTCCACCATTCGGGAGGATTGCCAGTTTCGCCATGCATAGACAGATGAGTGCTGTCAACGCTGCACCGGACGTGAAACTGCTGTCCTTTGGGATGCACCGACAACACCAGTCCGCCTCCGCATTTTGGGCATTTCATCGACTGAAATTGAGCCTGACTGCATCCGGCAGCCAAGGCACTCTTAATCTGTTCGTATTCTTCTTTCATAAAGATTATCCTTAATTCTTCTAGTTTATCGTGGAATTGGAAGCCTCGTGCCCGTGCCGTCCGGTGCAACCAAAACACTGCTTCGTTGCAGAGGCTGAAATCTTCGGAACGACGGTATGTCTCCCAGGTCGCCTCCTAGTTCTCCACTAAACCTCAAAACGCCCGATGGATGCGTGTGGAGGAGAATAAAAGGGGACAGGTCCATTTGTTGGCCGCACGAAGCGTTAAATATGGACCTGTCCCCTTTTTGACCTCCCCCATTTGTTGGCCGCACGAAGCGTTAAATATGGACCTGTCCCCTTTTTGACCTCCCACCGTAGCCCCGCCGCCGAGGAACCACCAGCAGTTGTGCCTCCTGCTGGCCCGGTTTGCAAGCAAACCCGGCCACCCGCGGAACTTGTTTTCAGCATAATCCTCTGGAGCGCGGCAAAACTCTCCGCGTAGGCAATTCGTCGTATCAGGGAGCGATCGTCAATCCGTAAAGTTCGTGGAGGTTTCCCATGCGTCCCAACCGCTGGAAAGTTTTCGTCTCTCTCGTGGCCGTTGCCGGCGCAGTGATCCTAGCGTCAAGTTCTCGTTCCGAGCCGGTGGCACCCTGGGAGGCGAAAGACGAGTTGAGGCCACTGCAGGGGACTTGGACACTGCTCGCTTACGCTGTCGATGGCAGACCACTGCGTGGTGAGGATGCGTACAGCATCCTGACCGTCGAAAACGACCGCTGGTCAATCACCTGGCGAACGGAAACCGGCGGACAGCAGGTCGAACAAGGCGTGATCCGAATCGTCGATGTCACCGGCCGGCCAAAGGTGATGGACCTCGTCCACGACTTCGGCCCGTACAAGGGGACGATCACTCGGGCCTTGTTTCAATTGGAGGGGGATTCGATGCGGTACTCAACCCTCGTTGTTCCGGCCGCAATCGGAGATGCCAAAGTCAACACGGCCACGACAACCTGGAAGCGAGAGCCGCGGTAAACCATCGCGGTTGGCCCGGCTGGCTTGCCAAGCGGGTCAGCAGGAATCGCCACTTTTATCGGTTTTGGTGTTCAACTCACCAACCATCCGCCGGCCAATTCCGCACCCATCGGCGACCACCGTGAGCGGGTGGCCCATCCCTGAAAGAGCGGCTAACTCAGCTTGCTGGCAAGCTGGGCGGGGGAGAGGCACGATACCAGTCACGCAGAGCCTGTGCGTTCGAGTTGGCAACTGGTTGTCACCGTAGCCCCGCCGCCGAGGAACCACCAGCAGTTGTGCCTCCTGCTGGCCCGGTTTGCAAGCAAACCCGGCCACCCGCGCGCAGTTCGAGGTGGCCTATGGTGCGTAAAGCACGTCAACCTGATCCGAACGCCGCCTGTGGTCGAGACGGTCGCACAGATTCCTGGTGTCCGCCGCCATAGCGACGGAGGAGCCGAGCATTTTCGCCGGCTCGGAACCACGAAGGGATGGATTGGGGAGCGGTCGGCCAGAAGGCACAAGAACGACCCACGCGAACCCGCTTAACGAGACCGTGACGAATCGACTGTCCCGCAACATTTACCGTTCTTACTTCCCCTTGAACCCACTCGACAAGCGAGCCGCCTCTCGACTCCGATCCTCGACCGCGCCGCCGCCCCCTTGACGACCAAAGCTCTTTCAGGGATGGCCACCCGCGAGATCCCTTCGCAGACGGCAGCTTCAATCTCCCCCTAAGTTTTCACTTCGGCGGCAGGCCGCTCGCGCAATTGCTTGGTGGCGGGCACGGGGAAAATCCTGGGGATCGGGACAAAAGACTTCAAATCATGGGGACAATTACGCCAATTTGAGGCAAACTGAGGCAAACTGGCAATGCACCCATTGTATTTCTCCGGCTCGGCCCTATGCTTGGGCTAGCTGGGAGTGCGGTGGAGAGCTCAGCCAGAGATTCTGCCAGGCTCGCAACCAGTTCTTCGGAAGACTAGATACAGAGCAGCCCGGCTGGTCCGGGAGGCTTGTTAAAAAGTAAACCGATGCGTCGGAGCACAGCGTGTGTTCCGCCGCATCGGTTTTTTTATGCGCTCGACACAAATGAACGCCCCGGAATCGAGTATCCCCGAACAACTTGCCCGCCTGGCCAGCCGTTTCCCTGAGCAGCGGACGGGCCACGCGCCCACGGCGGTAACGGTCGGTCACGGCGCCCTGATCGCGGCCGACGTTCAACACCCTGATGTCGTGCTGCACCTTCTGGACTGCCCTCCATGGACGGACACCGCCCCGCAAGACAACTGCGGTGCGACGCAACGCAGAGCGATTCCTGCATTAGGTCGTTTGCCAACTGGGCCGACGGCGAACGCCGCCGGCAGTGCAGCGAGGCGGGCATCGTTTTTCTGATTGCTAGGCTGGCGGAGCCATCCGTTTCCGAGGTGCTGCTGGGTTGGAATGGGAAAGTAGGAATCGACAGCGAGGCGCGGAAGCGGACAAAAGACAAATTCTTCTAATGTGAATTGGAGTGAATCATGTTGACCGGGACGCTTAACAAACTGAAGGTCGTCGCCATCGCCGCGGTCACTTTGCTGGTGTTGGTCGTCGTCTTGCAGAACACCCAGGCCGTCGAAACGCATCTGTTGTTTCTGACGCTGACGATGCCGAACGCGGCCCTGTTGTTCGGAGCGTTGATCGTCGGTTTCGCGATCGGCGTATTGACCGCCGGTCACCTCGTGGCCATCGCCAAGCGGGCGTTGCCGAGCAACGAGCCGAAGGGAACCTCCCGCGCCACGCCAGACATCGGGGAGGATATCGCGGCTCGGGCGTTGTAATTTCGACCGCGGCACGTGCCGTCTTGGACTGACAATCATCGTTGCCCTCACGCAACAGGAAACTCGACATGCTGGTGCAATCGAGAAGAAATGGGGAAACGGCCATCGAGGAGGGCGGCGAACTCGAGCGCGTGGTCAAAATCACCGTGCTCCAGTTCGCCTCCCGCAGAATGAAATTCGGCATTGTGGTCGATGGCGACACCCCTGCCTATCGAGAAGAGGCTTGGCAAGTCGCAGCCGCGTACCGCCATTTGGCAACCGCCAGTGCGGCTGCCGCGGCAAGCCCCGCTGGCGATGCCCGGCGGGGGGCGAAAGAGTTTATCGCATGGGGTCCGCGTCGTACTCGCACGTAGCAAGTGTCGACGGGACCGTTTTTACGAAGGGATATAACCATGAAGACGTTAGTTGCTGGTTTGGTTTGTCTGACGCTGGCCGTCGCCGTCGGCTGCACGGAGAGTTCGTCCGATAGGCCACAAGCAGTCGCTCCAGCTGCAGGTGTGCAACCGAACGAACCCGTGAAAGTTGTTGCCAAAAAACCGATTGCCGGGGAGGCGGATAAGACGTTCAGCCTCAGCGTGCCGTTCGAGTCGGTCAGGCTCACGCAAGGGGAGGGGAAGTCGATGCTGATCGGCATCAACCGCGGCGAAAACTTCCGCGAGGAAGTGTCGATCAAAGTATCTGGCCTGCCTCAGGGCGTGACCCTGGAGACGGCCGACCCCGTCATCAAACAGGGCGACATGGACGCGGGGCTGATGCTCAAGGCGGCGCCGGACGCTGCGTTGGGCGACTTTACGATCAAAGTGACAGGCCACACGGCAAGTAGCGGCGCCGACTTCTCAAAGGAAGTCAAACTCATCGTGGCCCAGAAATAGGAAGCTCTCGCTGGATGCGTTTGAGGCGTGCCGAACGGTTTCAGGTTGAATCACAAGCACGATTCAGCAGCACGTCAGCGCGGACCCAATGAGCCCATCGACCAGAAATTGTCGGCGGGAGGCGGTGGCCTGTTGCCTCCGTGAGCAGGTCCGGGCAGTTTTTAACAGAAGGAAATCGCGATGTCCACAGAAGTGAAAAAGACAAATCACCAGGCGCCGACCGACCGCAAGCAGCAGAACTCCGCGGGCAAGTACGAGGGTAAAGTTCAGCATCACCGGCAACAAGCTGGTGATGGCGAGCAAGGATGGAAAAGAGTACTCCCACTCATTGGTGGAAGGCTCCCAGGTGACCTGCGACGGCACGACCTGCAATGCAGAGGGCCTCAAGGCTGGGAGCAGGATCCGCGTGACAACGAACGAAGGAGACCGGAACGCGGCGACCTGTATCGAGGCGCTGGACAAGAACGCTGATTTCGCGGCCTGTGAATAATGAGGGAAGTCGTTGATCAACTCGCTGGCCGAAGCGCCGGGCGGCTACCCATTCAAACCGTAGGTGTGCTCCTTCAGGAGACCGAGGTTCAGCGCAGCCAACGCTGAGACGCAGTAAGTAACTACCGCAATCATTGATGCAACACGGAAGCACGTTGCTTTCGTGAACGGTTCGAGACCTAACAAAAGGATGCTGATTATGAATTACCGCACGTTCTCACAAGGCGCAATGGCCGTGGCGCTCGCCGGCGGTCTGGCACTCGCGCCGGGCTTTGCCCAAGATCGCCCCACCCCAGCCGTCAAGCCGAGTCTCCAAGCCGCACCTGACCAGGCGGGGATACCACATTGCCTGGAGAGCCTCACGCTTTCCCGGCCGCAGCAAGACCAAATCAAGGAGATTGTCCGCGAATACGACGCGGACGTTGCGGTGGTTTGGAAAAAGTTTAGCGACAGCTACATGGAGACGATCTGCACGGAGGCCTCCCTGCTCGCCGCCATTGAAGACAACCTCACCGAACCCCAGCGGAAGCAGGTTCGCGACCAGCGCCGCAAGACGGCCCAGCATCAAAAGGCGCTCGCCGGGACGGACGAGAAGCCGAACCAGGCGACTGCCAAGCCGGCCAGTGCGGTGGAAGAAGAGATTGCGATCGTCGGCGTTTCCTTGACGGCCGAGCAAGAACTGGCGGCCGACAAGCTCCAGGAAAAGTGCCTTAACCGCCTCCGCTCGTTGAACCGTGACATTCAGGGACTGCACACCCGACTGGTGTCACTTGAAGCTGACAAGCTCGTGGAGATCGAAAACGTCCTCACTAAGGAACAGCTCCTGCAACTGCGCGCGGTTCGTCAGAACACTCCGATCGCTCTGCCGGTCTCAGCGGCACGGACGACGCCAGTGACGCCCAAATAGATCGACCATCTGCCGGTTGCGGCGCGGATTGGCCCTCGGGCAACTCCGGCCGCAACGGGCTTGTTTGCATTCGACCAACTCATTTGCAAGGATCATCCGATGATACAAACGATTCGCCTTCCGGCGCTTGCCGGAGCGACGGCTTTCGCTCTCTGCTTGGTGACTCTGACGCCGACTGCCTCGAACGAAGCGGTTGCCCAGGGAATCCGGCTTTCCGTACCGATCCAGACCCACTACGGCTCGGGCTACAACCGCTATAGCGGTTTCGGTACTGGCCGATATGGGGCGGTAGGCTACGAGTCGAGAAGCTACCGTAGTTACGGGTACGGTGGCTACGGCGGCCAGGCCTACGGATACACGGGATATGGGAACGGTCCCTACGGATACGGCTCACCTGCTGTGTACACGTACCCGTCGTACAGCGGCTACAGCTACAGCATCGCCCCAACTTACAACCTGCAATACCGGGGATTGCAGTTCCAAGGAGGTGCCTACCGGCCCGTTTACAACCCCAACCAGACCAGATTTTACAGCCCTTACGGATACGAAAGATATTGAGAGCGCCGGTCCCTGATCGTCCCAAGTACTCCTTGTGGTTGGCTTGGGTCTACAAAGAACTACCGACTCGTCGTCATGTCGCTCAAGCCCAGGGAGGAGATCGGGGCGGAAGTGCATACCCTCGACCAGGTCTTTCGCGTGGAAGTGGGGACCGGTGAAGCCATTCTCAAGGGGGTCCGCACGGCGATCCGAGCGGGTTTGGCAGTGGTCGTTCCCGCTGGGGTGAATCACAATATTGTCAACACCGGGAGCGTTCCCCTGAAACTCTACACGATCTACGCCCCGCCGAATCACCGAGATGGCGTCGTCCATCATGCTTGTGAGGACGCTGAGGCCGATAATGAGCACTTCGACGGCAAAACGACTAAATAGAGGCCCCCGCGATGACCAATGCCAACCCGCCCCTGCCGTATACGGAGGACGTCGAAACAATCCCGGCGGATGAGGCGGATGACATCCAGCGAGTGGTTCAAGCTTTGGAGTTGAATCTGACGCGGAGCAAGGCGAAAAGCGGCCAGTTTCGCGCGGATGTGCACGTCAAGACGCGTGGTTATGCCCAAGGGGAGCTGCGGGTACTGCCGAACCTGCCCAACGAGCTGGCCCAAGGCCTTTTCGAGCGCGACAGCGTCTATCCGGCAATCGTGCGGTTTTCCAGTGCGGCCAGTCAGATTCAGTCCGATGCCATTCCAGATGGCCGTGGTATGGCAATCAAGGTGCTGGGGGTGGCGGGCGACGTCGTGCTGGCGGACGAGCAAAAAGGTCCGACGCAGGATTTCGTGATGATCAATCACCCGGTGTTCTTCGCCCGGAACGTGAAGGACTATCTGCGACTGGAGCAGGTGCTTGTGAAAGCGGACGACAACCCGCTCGCGACGCTGCAAGGCGCTCTCACCGGGGGCGACTGGAATCCGCTTCACTGGCATTGGCGCGAAATGCTGACGGTGGCGCAAATCGCGGGTCAGCTCCCGGTGCATACGGCTAGCAACACCTATTTCAGCATGGCCCCGATTCGTTTCGGCAAGTACGTGGCCAAATATCGGGCCAAGCCGGCTGGCGACCGCCTTGATTCCTATTTGGACTTGGTCCAGCGACTTGGGTCCCAGGCCGATGCCCTTCGCCTGGCGCTCGAAGAAACACTGCGAACACAGGAAGTGCTGTTTGAGCTCCAGGTGCAGCTGCGCACCTCCGAGCGAACCATGCCCATCGAAGACGCCAGCATCGT